>CADBBB010000074.1 GCA_902792795.1 uncultured Spirochaetaceae bacterium
GGCTTCGCTTCCGTCCGCAAATATAATCCTGATAGTTTTATTCCGTATTGTCTCCGTCCACCCCGAAACTTCTACAGGATTTCCGATAGAAAATGTACAGGCTGCATAAGGGCTGATTTCATGCGAAAGGCTTTCTGATATGGAAAAAAGCTCCCTGTCATTTTCATCAAAAACCGTATAGGAAAAATCCATTTCCTTTATGGGTTTTTCTGTAATATTACAGAGCACTATGCTGACATCCTCACCATACAGTTCAAAGGTATTTACGGCGACAGGCGTTGCCATGCCTTTATGGACGGCTCTGAAAACCGCTTTTTCGTCTTCCGTGTCATAGAGGTGAAGGTATTTAATTCCCGTTTCCGTGTGTTCCTCCGCCTCAGCCGTCTGCGCAAACGCGGAAATTTGCTCCGCCTGCGCTGTCTGTTCGCTCTCAGTAATTTGCTCCGCCGTTTCGCCCTGCGCGCTCTGTGGCGCAGACTTTTTCTCGCACGAACCGAGCGCGACCGCCGCCGCAAAAATCAAGAAAAATTTTCTTGCTTTCATTGTGGTTGCTCCATGCTTTCAAGAAGTATCTGTCCCTGTGTATAAAACACCTTTATGCTCTCGTCTATCTTCGATGGATAAAATGTAAATAAAAGCAACAGCGCCGTACCATCTGAACGAAGTTTAACATCACCGTGTACATCATTGCCAAAATTATCGACAAAGTTATAAACAAACATATTGTTTTCATACTTTGCGGCTGTTTCAAAATATAAGGTAACTTTAGAAGATACCAGTTCTTTCCTTACTTTGAATTTTATTTCCAGCGGGGACACTTCGGTTACAATGAAATCGGTTGTTACAGTCTCCGCTCCTATTTGCTCGGTATGCCTGTATTTCTCTTCCGCAAAAAGCGCGGAAGCGGCAACCGACGACAGCGCGACCGCCGCCACAAAAATCAGAAATATCTTTTTCATGTTTTGCTCCTTTTAGTTCTCGATTTTTTATTTTATCGGAGAAGTTATAGGCACGAACTTTTTTGCGGCTTTTTTCATTTTGAATCCTCCGTTTTATAAATTGTTTTTAAATATTCTTCGTATTCCAGGTTGTCGCGAAAAACTCGGTGCGAGAGAATTTCTCCGCTGTCGGAAAAGCGCCAGGCCTCGTATTGGTTTTTAAATTGCTCGTCGCCGTAAAGGCATAGGCCGCTTTTTGGCGCGGAGTAAAAACGTACGCAAAGGGAAGAGTAGTCTGGCCACGCGTTTATCGTGAACAAATGTGAAAGACGGCCATCGTCCAAAAGATAAGCGTTTTTGTTCGCTACGATAAAGCGGTCAAAGTTTTTGAAGACGCAAAGCTCCCGGTTTACGATCGCAATCGGCTTATCGCTTTCCGAAATTTCTAGTTCAAGGCTGATCTCGCTGTTAACGCTTTCTTTGTCGCCTCCGCGATTGTCAAGATTGATGTTTGCAAGTTCAATCATGTCGTCAAAGCAAACTGGCTGGACGGCAAGGTCTGTTGACTGTCCTTCTCCCGTAAAATTTTCTTCCACAAGATAAAGGTTTCCAATGTATGATTTTCCCTTGCCTGCGGTGAACAAAGTGGCAAGAAGCGTTTTGTAGCCGGTGACAATCATTCCGCCCTGGTATATGTCCGTGTAAATCGCGTGTGGATATTTTTTTTGAATTTCTTTAAGCGCTGCCTCATGCTCTTCATGCCAGCCAAATTCTTTTACATGCCAATCCGTTCGTCCGGAACTGATGTGCGCCAAAGAAAGGGAGTCAATCATGCCAATGCGGCCGTCCTCTTTTTGGACAAGAAGAAAGTTGGAGCGAATTGTTTTTTCGCCGATTTTCACAAGATGCTCAAACGGAAGGCCTTTAAAGACCTTCAATCGTTCCATCGCCGCGACAGGAATCTTTTCTTTTTGGCTTGTGACGATGTGTTGGCCGCAAACGGAATGGTAGCGCTGGCCGATTGCGCCAAAGCGGATTGAATAGCCAAAAGGCGCAACGCTAAGACTTTGTTCGTCAATGTCGAACTTTGTTTTTTCTTTAGCGAAATCCAGCGCCTCTTCAATTTGCTTGTCGCGGAATCGCAAATCCAGTTTTTGCGAGTTGTGAAAGCGCCGCTCTTTTTGCTCGTTCAATTTTTCCATTAAAATTTTCGGAGCGTATTCACTCCAGTTGTTGGCTATTTCTTCGTAATCCGCTTTTTTGTTGGAGGAATTTTTCGCGCTTTCGATTTCGGAAAAGCCTTGCTCGCGCGCGTAGTCAAAAACATTTTTTTTGAACTTGTCTTGGACAGTCAAATCCCATTCTGTTCGCAGCGCGGCGTCAAAATAATTTTTGCAGCCGTTTTTTATCGCGCGAATCAAGGGCGTTTCTTCGTTTTGACCCATCGGAACGTAGGGGATTTTGTCCAAGTTGTTCAACGCCGAAGCGTTTGAGTCTATGCTATCTGGAATGGTGTCCAAGTCAACCCATTTTAAGTAAACGCAAGGCTTTCCTTTAAGCCTTTCAAAGTCGTTTGTTTTTATTCTTTCTCTTGTAAGATAGTAAAAGATTCCGTTCCAAAAATCCCTTGCGTCTTCTTCTGTTTCAAATTCAACAATGTCGCAAAGCATTAAAAGCTTGTCGTTTATTTCAGAAAGCTTTTCAAATTTGATTTGCTGGATTACGCTTTTCAAGAGTTCCTTGTCTTGCAAAATAAAATCGTCAAGAAAGTCCAAAACGTTGGGCTTGAATTCCAATTCGTCAACGCCGCACCAGCCGCTCGCCAAGCCTTTTTGGGCGCGAACGTGGAAGCGCTCCCGCTCTTTGTTCCAGTCCAAAAGCTTGACGGGACTTCCGGCTGAAAGCAAGACCAAGGAATAGCCGTTGTTGTCTTCCGGCTCGACGGTTTTTAAAAGTCCGCTAGTTCCGCTAAAAACGCAATCCTTGTAGTCAAAAATGGCGCGCGGCTTTTTTGAGCAGCCGGCAAGCGCGGAGGAGAGAAGCGCCGAGGAGATAAGCGCGACAAAAAATATAATGGCCGGTTTTTTCATTCGCCTTGTCATTACAGCCCTGGCATCCCGTCAAAGTAAAGCCGAGCCGAGCGAGGCCAGCGCTATGGCCGCCAAAAGGCAGACTGCGAATGCGGTTTTTGCTTTTGCCATAGAATCTCCTTCGCTTTTATTTACGTTGAACAAGTTTGTCCACTTTTTCCAAAGGCCGTGAGTCTCGCCGTCCATTCCTTTGTAAGTCATGCCCAGCGCGTTGAACTCGTATGTTTTTTTTCTTTCATCTTCAAATAATAGAATAATCTTATTACGAAAAGAAAGTCAATACGCAAAGCCTATTGCGTTTGTCTCAAAAAAGCGTTACTATAGTCTTATGGAAAACGCTCAAAACAAAAATAGCGGCGCGGAAAAAAGTCGCGCACGCCTTTCATTTAGGGTCCTTTGGTTTTTGGCGGCGCTTGTGTCGACTGTTTGTACTTTCACCGATCATTTAAAAGCGCTTGGAGGCGACGGTCGGCCCGTGGCGCTTTTTTTTACGTCTTGGTCTGTCTGGATTTCTTTTGCCGCCGCGACGGCGAGCCTTGCCTTTGAGATTTTTAAAAAGGCGAAGGGAGTTCAAAATCCACAGGCTTCGAACCAGGGTGTTCTTCACTCTTTGCTAAATTTTTGCGCCGCAATGATGATGATAGCTACATTTCTCATCGCCGCCTTTGTTCTTCCTGAAAAAATTTGGACGGCCGCCTATTGGAAATTTGGGTCGGCGTTCAAGCATTTTGTCCTTCCAATTTTTACGATTGGGGACGAAATTCTATTTCCTGGAAAGCGTAAAATATTTTTTCCGTTTTTGGGAATGGTCATTCCCATCTCATGGTGCTTTGTCATCATTCCCCGCGCCGTGTCCGCGCGCGCTTCCTTTGGCGGCTCCATTCCGCAAGACCTTTGGAGCCAGTATTATCCTTACGGCTTTACCAACCTTGACAACGGTCACAGCCTAAAAGGCCTTTGCCTCTTGTTTTCGGCAATAGGAATAGGCCTTATCCTTTTTGGCTTTCTTTTCCTTTTGCTTGAAAAATTGAAGTCCGGCAAAAAGAGCGCGACTGCGGCCGCTTGAATAAACTGCCACTAGCAAAAGAGCGTTCTTGAGCTCTAATACAAGCTAGGGCTTGCAAAAATCTCATATTGCGCTAAAATTGAATGCGGAGGAAAAAATTCCAGTTCTTTCAATGTTTTATAGAAATTCACAAGGACGATTTAAAGGCTAATTGGAAGTTGCTTGACGAAGGCGAGCAATTCTTTAAAATCGAACCGCTAAAATGAGGCGCTATGCTTAGACCTACTGTGACCGCAGTTTTTGCGGAAAACGATTATATTCTTCTCTTGGAGTTTGACAACGGCGAGCGCAAGCGCTTTGACGTAAAGCCATACATAAAGGGCTCGTGGTTCGGCCAGTTGAACGACAGCGCTTATTTTAAAAGCGTTCGCGCCAATGGCTTCAATGTTGAATGGCCAAACGGCCAAGACATCTGCCCAGACGATTTGTATTACAACGCTAAGTAAATATTTGGCGTTTCTGAAATTGACTAGTTCCCTCCGTTCCTCCGCCCCAAAAAACGCATTGCGCTAAACTGTTGAATTCACTATAATAAGGCTAGACTAACTTCACTCAATAAATCTATAGGAGATATAATATGTCAGACACGATGCATCCCTTGCAGAAAAACCCCAATTGGAAAGGCCGCCGCGGACCGGTGGTTCTTGTAATCATGGACGGCGTGGGCTACGGAAAATACGAAGAGGGTGACGCGGTAAAGGCGTCAAAAATGAAGTACCTTGACTGGTTCAAGGCCAACTGCCCCAACACAAAGCTAAAGGCGCACGGAACCGCCGTTGGCCTTCCGACTGACGACGACATGGGAAACAGCGAGGTAGGCCACAACGCTATGGGCTGCGGCCGCGTCTTCGCGCAGGGAGCCAAGCTTGTCGGCGAGTCAATCGCTTCAGGCTCTATGTATCAGGGCGACACTTGGAAAAAATTGGTAAAGAACGTCAACGACAAAAATTCAACATTCCACTTTATAGGCCTTGTTTCTGACGGAAACGTTCACTCCCACATCGACCACCTTAAGGCCATGTGCGCCCAAGCCGTAAAGGAAGGCGTAAAAAAGATTCGCGTTCACGCTTTGCTTGACGGACGCGACGTTCCGCCCACAAGCGCCTTGGACTACTTTGGACCCTTGCAGGAATTTTTGGCCGGCCTTGGAGCGGACTGCCAAATCGCTTCTGGCGGCGGCCGCATGTACATGACGATGGACCGCTACAACGCCGACTGGAGCATGGTCGAGCGCGGCTGGAAGGCCCACGTTTTGGGCGAAGGCCGCCAGTTTGCCAGCGCGGTCGAAGCGATCGAAACTTACCGCAAGGAAGTTCCCGGCGTCCTTGACCAGGACATGCACGAGTTCGTAATCGCAAAAGACGGAAAGCCCGTCGGAACAATCGAAGACGGAGACTCTGTCGTTTACTTTAATTTCCGCGGCGACCGCGCCTTGGAAATCACGGCAGCCTTTGAAGAAAAGGACTTCCCGCACTTTGACAGAAAGCGCGTTCCCGCAGTTGAGTACGCGGGAATGATGGAATACGACGGCGACAACCACAAGCCCGCTCAGTACTTGGTCAACCCGCCCAGCATCGACCGCACGATGGGAGAGTACCTTACAAAGAGCGGCGTTCATCTTATGGCGATAAGCGAAACGCAAAAGTACGGACACGTGACATACTTCTTTAACGGAAACCGCCCCGGCGAATTTGACAAGAGCCTTGAGACTTACGTCGAAGTTCCGTCCGACGTGGTTCCCTTTGAGCAGCGCCCGTGGATGAAGTGCGCCGAAATCACCGACAAAGTAATCGAAGCGATTAAGAGCGGAAAGTACGACCACATTCGCCTTAACTATCCCAACGGCGACATGGTAGGACACACAGGAGTTTTCAACGCCGTCGTTTGCTCTATGGAAGGAATGGACTTGCAGCTTGGCCGCCTTAAGGCCGCTATCGAGGAAGCCGGCGGAATCATGTGCATCACGGCCGACCACGGAAACAGCGACGACATGTACGAGCACAAAAAGGACGGCTCTGTTTCCAAGGACGCAAACGGCGAGCCCAAGCCCAAGACAAGCCACAGCTTGAACCCAGTGCCTGGAATCATCTACGACCCCGAATACAAGGGCGAATACGACAACACAAAGTTGAACGAAGGTTTGGGAATTTCTTCTTGGCCTGCCACAATCATGAACCTTATGGGCTTTGTTCCGCCGACTGACTACGACAAAAGCATTGTCAACATGAAGGCATAAGCGAAGCGTTGCAAAATGCCGGGCTTTTACGACTCTTACGATGTCGCCGTTGTCGGAGCGGGGCACGCCGGAATTGAGGCTGCCCTTGCCTCCGCGCGGATGGGACTAAAGACACTTGTAATCACTCAAAGCGTTGACGCGATTGGAAGAATGTCGTGCAATCCCAGCATTGGCGGAATCGCAAAAGGCAACATCGTTTGCGAGATTGACGCTCTGGGCGGCCAAATGGCAAAGCTGATTGACCGCTCGATGATTCAGTTTCGCTTGCTGAACAAAAGCCGCGGACCCGCCGTGCAAGCGCCGCGCAGCCAAGCCGACAAAATTTTGTACTCCCAGCTTGCGCGGCAAGTCTTGGAATCAACTCCAAACCTTTCAACCTTGATGGACACTGTCGTTGACATAATCGCGACAGAAAGCGACCAGAGCCTTCCTCCCAATTCCGATTCAAGCGCGGCGGCGGGAACGATCCCGGGAGATTCCCGCGCGGAAAATAGTTCGCAAGGCCAAAAAGCGGCCCGCATAGATTACGGCGCGGCAGACTCGGCGCGCGGCGGGATGCGGCAAAAAGTGACAGGCGTTGTCACCGAGCGCGGCCGCGTCATCCCGGTCCGAGCCGTTGTCCTTACGACAGGAACTTTTTTGGGCGGCCGCATTTTCATAGGCGAATACGACGCTCCCTGCGGCCGCTTGGGCGAGGCGGGCGCTTACGGCCTTACCGCAAGCCTCCGCCGCCTTGGCTTTACCACCGGCCGCCTTAAGACCGGAACTCCTCCGCGCATACTAAAAAGTTCGGTTGACTTTAGCGTTTTGGAAGAGCAGCCCGGCGACGACGAGGTAATACCATTCAGTTTTGACGACCCAAAAATCGAGCGGCCGATGGTTCCTTGCCACGTTGTTTACACAAATCCTAAAACCCACGAGATAATTCGCGCCAACATCGGCCGCTCTCCCTTGTACAGCGGAAAGATTCACGGCGTTGGCCCGCGATACTGTCCCAGCATAGAAGACAAAGTCATGCGTTTTGCCGAGCGCGAGCGCCACCAAATATTCGTAGAGCCCGAAGGCTTGGGAACGGAAGAGATTTACCTTAACGGCCTTTCGTCTTCGCTTCCGGAATCCGTGCAAGACCAATTTTTGCGGACGATGGCTGGCTTTGAAAACGCCGTCGTAAGCCGACCCGGCTACGCAGTCGAATACGATTACGTTGAGCCGACTCAATTGTTCCCAAGCCTTGAGACTAAAAGAGTCGCGGGCCTTTTTAACGCGGGCCAGATAAACGGAACGTCAGGCTACGAGGAGGCGGCGGGGCAGGGCCTTGTGGCCGGAATCAACGCAGGCTATTACGCAAGGGCTCACAAAGAATTGTGCGGCCCGCTTGTCGCATCCGACGACGAGATGGGAGGCCGGCCCGCTTCTTTGGAGCCAGGCTGCTTTTGCCCCCGCTTTGACTTTAGCCAAGCCGACGCGGACGCAATGGCCGACGCAAGCCAAAAAACGGCGGCGGTCCTAAACAAAAAGCTAAAAGCGGCTCAAGAGGCTGCGGGATTTGCGCGCTTTCATTCGATTCCTGAATACAAGCCGCTAATCCTTGGCCGCGACGAAGCCTACATCGGCGTCTTGATCGACGACCTTGTTACGCTCGGCACAAAAGAGCCTTACCGCATGTTCACCGCGCGCGCGGAGTACCGCTTGAAGTTGCGCTACGACGACGCGGACCGCCGCCTTGCAAAGAAAGCCTTTGACGCGGGCCTAAAAAGCCAGGCGCAATACGAGGCGGTTCTAAAAAAATATGAGCAAGTCGCGGAGGCTTCCGCGCTTTTGGAAAAAAATCCCGAAGCGCAAAATACCGGCTTTGCGCCAAACGTTTGGGCGCACGCCTTGGTTGACGTAAAATACAAGTATTACATAGAAAAGCAAGACCGCCGCGTGGAAAAAATGCATCGCTTGGAAAACCTTCGCATTCCGGAAAATTTTGACTACGGCTCGATTCCTTCTTTAAGCGCTGAGTCTCGCGGCAAATTGGAAAGCGTGCGCCCGCTCACCTTGGGACAGGCCAGCCGCATCAGCGGAATCCGAAACAGCGACATCATGCTCTTGATGGTGTACCTAAAGTAGGAACGGCAAAAAAATGCCGCCTTGCGGCGGCTTTCTTGGTCAGTCAAAAGTTCAACTGTATTTTTTCATTCCTTCTTCCCACGCGGCGTCAAGTTCCTTAAGGTACTTTTTCTTTTGCGCGTCCGAAAGGAACGAAGCCTTGAAGCTGTTTTCCAGCAAGACCTTGATTTGGTCAAGGCTAAAGCCTGCCTGCTTGTGGAGCGACCAAAATTCGTCAAGCAGCGTGACCTTGAAGAAAACCGGGTCGTCGGTGTTGACCGTCACCAAAACGCCCTTGTCAAAGAAGGCGCGAATCGGGTGGTCTTCTATTTTAGAAACGACTTTCTTGGTAAATGTGTTGCTGGTGGGGCAGACTTCAAGCGGAATTTGCTTTTCGGCCAAATACTCAACAAGCTTTTCGTCTTGGATGGAAGTGATTCCGTGTCCGATTCTTTCCGAATGAAGAATGTTTATCGCGTCCCAAACTGATTCCGGGCCGACATCTTCGCCGGCGTGGGCCACGGCGTGGAAGCCGTCGGCATGGGCTTTTTCAAATACGGGGCCAAAATCCTTGCAAGGGCCCTTTTGTTCCGCTCCGCCCAAGCCGATTCCAATGACGCAGGGGCTCGGATGGCTTTTGAACAACTGGTAGTTGGTCATCGCGTTTTCAAGGCCAAAAGTGCGCGAAACGTCGACCAGCAATTTTATGTCGATGCCGCTGTCTTTCTTTATGCGGTTGATGTTCTTGTTAAAATTCTTGATCATCTCTTCGTAGTCAAAGCCTTTTTTTACAAAGGCCGACGGCGCGAAGAACGCCTCGCAGCGTTTGATTCCGTTCCCCTTTAAGTAGCGTTCAAAGTCGTCAAAGACATAGTCAAAGTCGCTTACTTCGGTGAACAAATCTTGGACTTGCAAGAAGGCCTTGATAAAGCCGTTCAAGTCCTCGTAAGTGAAAAGCGCGGTTTGTTCTGCCTTGGTCATGGGATGCTATCCTCTGTAGTCGCTTTCCTGCTCTTCTCTCAAATAGACCTGCTTAACGCTGGAATTTTCACTGCGCACCGACTTCATCTCGAAGCCCTTCAGGGACTTGAGGAACGGGGTGAGCTTGGAATAGCCGTAGTTGCGCACGTCAAAGTCGGAATAGCGCTTTAAGAGCTTGTTGCCCAGGTCGGACGTGGAGACCCAGCCGTCTTCGTCGGAGTCTTCGCGCAGGATGTCGATGAGA
>CADBBB010000075.1 GCA_902792795.1 uncultured Spirochaetaceae bacterium
CGAGCGAGCCGAAAATTCTTTTGCTTGACGAGCCGGCCGCCGGCATGAACGGCCAAGAAACGGAAGACCTTATGAACATGATCGCCTTTATCAGAGAAAAGTTCAACTTGACGATTTTGCTGATTGAGCACGACATGAAATTGGTTATGGGAATTTGCGAGCGCATTATGGTTTTGGACTACGGCCGCATCATCGCGCAAGGAACGCCCGACCAAATCAAGACAAACCCGCAGGTAATCAAGGCTTACCTTGGACAGGAGGCGCTGAATGCTTAAAGTTCAAAAATTGTCCGTCAGCTACGGCGCGATAAACGCCTTGCGCGAAATCAGCTTTAACGTTGAGAAGGGAGAAATAATTTCTTTGATCGGCTCAAACGGCGCGGGAAAGACGACGACCCTTCACGCTGTGTCGAACATCATAAAAAAGCGCGGCGGTAAGATTGAGTTTGAAGGCGAGGACATCACAAACTTGGCGCCTGACCAAATCGTTCGCCGCCGTTTGATTCAAGTGCCGGAAGGAAGGCGCATTTTCTTGAACCTTAGCGTTCGAGACAACTTGGAGATGGGCGCCTTTACAAGAAACGACAAGGCCGGAATCAAGGCCGACATGGAAAAGGTCTTTGAATTGTTCCCGCGTCTTAAAGAAAGAATCACCCAAATTAGCGGAACCTTGAGCGGCGGCGAATTGCAAATGCTCGCGATGGGCCGCGGCTTGATGGCCCAGCCCAAGTTGCTTTTGCTTGACGAGCCCAGCATGGGCTTGGCTCCGATTTTGGTCGACGAGATTTTCGAGATTATCCAAAAAATCAACAAGGCCGGGACGACTATTTTGCTGGTTGAGCAAAACGCCTTTAAGGCGCTTTCTATCAGCAATCGCGCTTACGTTTTGGAAACGGGCTCGATCACAAAGGACGGCGACGCCAAGGAATTGGCCAAAGATCCCGCGGTTAAGGAAGCCTATCTGGGCGGTTAAAATTTGCGGAAAATGAAAAAGCGCGCTATAATATAGGCAACGCTTTTTTTGGAGGAACGTTATGATCGTAAAAGACGTGATGAAAAAATCGGTTATTACGGTGGAGCCGGAGACAACCGTTACAGAAGCCAAAGAATTGATGAACAAAAACAATATCTCAAAGTTGCCTGTCGTAAAGGGCGGAAAGCTGGTCGGAATCATTACAAAGAACGACTTGCTGCAAGCCGGCCCCAGCTTGGCCACGACGCTTGACATGTACGAAATAAGCTACTTGCTTTCCAAGTTGAACGTAAAGAAAATAATGACCACAAAGGTCTTTAGCGTTTCGCCCGACGAGGTGGTTGAGGAAGCCGCCCGCATTATGGTTGAAAAGCAGGTAGGATGCTTGCCGGTCGTAAAAGGCAGCGCGCTTGTGGGAATCATCACCGAAAGCGACTTGTTCTTTATGTTCGCCGAAATGTTTGGCGTTACCCAAAAGGGCGTCCGCGCGGTCGTGTATCCCAACGACACTCCCGGCGAGATGGCCAAAATCGCGCAAAAAATCGCCGAAGCGGGCGGCAACATCGTTTCTCTTGTAACGTCCGCTCCCAGCGACAAGAAAAAGCGGCCGCTGACCTTGAAGGTGACCGGCGTTCCGCTTGCAAAGGTGAAGAAGATTTTTGCCGACATCAAGTGCCCGGTGGAAGACATAAGGAACGTGTAGGCGGGGGAACCCGTTTGCAGCGAGCGCCCGCCGATTGTGGCGGGCGTTTTTTTTGCGCTTGCAAGCATAAAAATTTTGCGCTATTATATTTTTGCAAATGCAGTTTTCGGAAGACTTGGCGGTTGACGACTTTTTAAGGTCACGGACAATTCCTTTTACTCTCAAAGACTTTACCCGCGCGATGAGCCGAAAGGGCTTTAGCCTTTCCCAGCGCGAGGGCGAGGACTACCTTGCCGAAAGCCCTTATGTTTCTTGGATTGAGGACGGAAAGTTCATCACGCGCGCGGCCGCTTTTACCGGAAAGTTTTTCAGCTTCACGCTGACCCCGGAAGAATTCAAAAACAAGATGTTCGTTCCCGGAAGCCGCTTCATGCCCTTTGTGGACGAAATGCAAAATCCCGCAAGCTGGACATACATTCACGACGGCAAGGTTGTTCCGCATAAAGTTGGGGAATTTAGAAAGGAAACCGCGCTTGACTTGAACGTCCTTTACGGCGAGGAATACGAAGTCCAGTACATCGCCGCCGACCCCGCGATGGCCGAATACGATTTGGCGGACACGGAATTTGAGCTTCCGCCGACGGTGAAAATAACCGGCTGCGACTTGAGCCGCTTTATGGACGGCGACGGCCTTAAGTCGGGCGACAGAATCGTTTGCCGAGTCTTGAATTGGGACAAGGGCGAGATTGAAATTTTTCCGCAAAAGAGAACGCGCGACGAGTCCGGCGCGATAGTCCAAATTGGCGACGCTGACAGCGAGCGCGCGGCGTGGGGAGAAGCCTTTGAAAAGGCCCTGATTAAAATTTTGGAGAGGGAAGGCCCTTGCGCCACGATTGAAGAGCAGCTGGCCTTTGCCTTTTACGAAGATTTGGAGACGCTCTGTTCCGTCAACTGCGACTCGGTTGAAAATTATTTGCTCCATTCCAAAAAAATCGGCTTGGAACTTTTTGGCGTTGAGACGCGCTTGTGGTACAAGGGCCAGGACGTTCCCGCCGTCGGGGAATGGAACAAGGGCGACATGGAAAAAGATCCCGGCGATCTGGGAAACCTAAAATTCAAAATACCTGAATACATATTGGACAACTTTTTGCGCGACCTTGAATTTAAAAAGGAGCGCGACTTGACGGTTTTGCTCAAGACTATGTTCCCGGAAAATTTCGCGCTCACGCCCGACGAAAAGCGCTATGTTTTGTTGCACATCGCGGGCCGACACGCTATAATAGCCAAAAAGTACAACTACTTTGCCGACTTTCCTGTCGGGGAAATAAGGAGCGCCGCGCTCGACCTTTACAGCCGCGTCGCGTCCTTGGTTTACGACGTTGAGGCTTCGGCCGCCAAGTTCGACAAGTTTCCGCAAAACGAGCTTGTGGTGCTTTCGCAGTTGTTCGCGCATATCAACAGAATTTTGGAGTCGATTGACGCCAACCCCGACGCGGCGGTGGAAGACCAAGCGACGCTTGACCTTTCGCTTGAGGGAATGGAATATAATTTTGAGGACATCGAGGGCGCTTTGCGGAGCGTGATTGAGTCCGAAAAAAGGAACAATATTACGATAGTTAAAAACTGAGGGAGACTTGATATGGAAGAAACAGTCAATATGGGCGAGTTGATTTTGCGCGGCGGCGTCATCAACAACATTGACGCTGACAGTCCGCTTGAAGTTTACGAGCAGCTCAAGTCAAAAATCAAGCTGCCAAAATCGGTCACGCCCGACATTTTGTACGAAGGACTTTGCGCCCGAGAAAAAGTTTTGAGCACTGCCGTTGGCCGGGGAATAGCTCTTCCCCATTGCCGCGACATTATTTTGTCCGGAAGCGACGAGCAGCAAATTACAGTTGTTTATTTAAAGAATCCAATCGATATGAACGCGCCTGACGGGAGAAAAGTGGACACGATGTTTGTCTTGCTTACGAGCAATTCACAAAGCCACTTGCAGGTTCTTTCACGGTTGGCGGCTCTTATAAAAGACGATTCCTTTGTGGAATTGTTAAGAAACCGCGCTTCGGCGGAGGAACTTGCCGAAGCAGCAAACAAAATCTAAGGAGTTGGATTATGAACGAAAAGGGAATTGCCGCCGCGGCCCTGTCTGTGCGCGCGCTTTCGATGGACGCCATTCAAAAGGCTAACTCTGGACATCCGGGACTTCCTTTGGGAGCCGCCGAATTGGCCGCTGTTCTTTACGGCGAAATTTTAAAGCACAATCCGGCCGACTCAAAATGGCTTGACCGCGACCGCTTTGTTCTTTCTGCCGGACACGGCTCGATGTTCTTGTATTCAATTTTGCACTTGGCCGGCTACAAGGTCAGCCTCAAGGACATCAAGAACTTCCGCCAAGTCGGCTCAAAGTGCCCGGGCCACCCGGAGTACGGTTGGACAGACGGCGTTGAAAACACCAGCGGTCCGCTCGGCCAGGGCGTTTCTATGGCCGTGGGCATGGCTGTCGCTGAATCTATGCTCGCCGCTCGCTTTAACACAAAGGCGCATAAAATCGTAGACCACTACACATACTCGCTTGTTGGCGAAGGCTGTTTGGAAGAAGGCGTTTCTAGCGAGGCCTGCAGTTTGGCCGGACACCTCAAGCTTGGAAAGCTCATCGTGTTTTACGACCAGAACAAAATCAGCATTGACGGCTGCACCGACATCGCCTTTGACGAAAACATCGCCAAGCGCTACGAAGCCTACGGCTGGCAGGTTCTCAAAGGCAGCATGTACGACGTGAAGAAAATCGTCGAGCTTGTCGCCGAAGCCAAAAAATGCAAGGACAAGCCAACGCTCATCATGCTCAAGAGCGTTATCGGAAAGGGCGCTCCCAAACAAGGAACGGCTGACGTTCACGGCGCTCCTCTTGGAAAGGACGGAATCATCGCCGCGCGCAAAAAGCTTGGCATTCCGGTTGACCAGGACTTCTACGTCGACCCCGAGGCCGTCAAGTACTTTGAGTCAAAGAAAGCCGCTTGGGCCAAAAAAGAGGAAGACTGGAAAAAAGAATTTGCCGCTTGGGCAAAAGAGAATCCCGACCTTAAAAAATTGTGGGACGCTTTCCAGGCTGGAAAGCCTACAGGCAAGGCGGCCGCTCCCAAGTACAAGGTGGGCGACAGCGAAGCCACTCGCGCTTCAAGCGGAAAGATGATCAACGTCATCGCCGACCGCTACATGAACTTTGTTGGCGGAAGCGCCGACTTGATGGGTCCCAACAAGACCGCCATCAAGCATGACGACGGAACTTATTCTTACGAAAACCAAAAGGGCCGCACAATCGAATTCGGAATCCGCGAGTTCGGCATGAGCGCGGTTTGCGCCGGAATCAACTTGCACGGAGGACTGCGCCCCTTCTGCGCGACATTCTTTGTTTTCAGCGACTATCTCCGCCCCAACTTGCGCTTGCAGGCTTTGATGGGCTTGAACACAATTTACGTTTTGACTCACGATTCAATCTACGTAGGAGAGGACGGACCGACTCACCAGCCGATCGAAACTTTGGCTTCTTTGCGCGCGATCCCCAACGTTCACGTTTTGCGCCCGGGCGACCCCGAAGAAGCTTGCGCCGCGTGGGAAATCGCGATGGCTTCAAAAGACCATCCGGTTTGCTTGGCCCTTACCCGCCAGAACCTTACGGTTTACGAAAAGGCCGACAAGGATTGGAAGAAGTCTCTTAAGAACGGAGCCTACATCGTTAAGGAGGGAGCGGCTGTTCCCGACATCACTGTGTTGGCCACAGGAAGCGAAGTGAACATGGCCCTTGCCGCCGCCAAGTTGGTCAGCGGAAAGAAGGTCCGCGTTGTTTCTGTAATGGACAAGACTGCCTTTGACGCTTTGAGCGCGGATGCCAAGGCCAAGCTTTTGGGCGGAGCTAAGCGCGTAGTTGTCGCCGAGGCCGGAGTAAGCCAAGGCTGGGAAGGATACGCCACAAGCGCGGACGATTTGTTCACAATCAACCGCTTTGGCGAATCAGGCCCGGCCAACAAGGTCGCCGAGCACATGGGCTTTACCGCCCAAAAACTCGCCGCCGTGTTGGCGAAGTAAAATTGATGGACATACCCGCCGGCCATAAAGAGTTGGCGGAGCGTTCAAAGGCGTTGCAAGCCTAAAACGAACGGCCCGCGAAACATCGCGGGCCGTTTTTTTTAGACAAAAGCGATTTGAAGTTTTTTTCCAAGCGCGGCGGCAAGGCGTTTCATTGTTTTTAACGAGGGATTTGCCTCGCCGTTTTCCAAGCGGCTTATGTCCGCCTGCGTTATTCCCGTGCGCGCGGCGAACTCTTTTTGCGTAAGGCCGTTTTCTTTGCGGCCGTTGATTATCGCGTTGATGATTTGGTACTCGGGCTCCAAGGCGTCCCACTGCGCTTTAAATTCGGGGTCGCTGAGTTGCTGGTCAAGATACTGTCTAAAGTCGTCCATTGTTTTCCTCCATTTGCTCAAGGTAGTCGGAACGATATTCCTTTGCCTTGTCAATTTGTCCGCGCGGCGTTTTTTGCGTCTTTTTTACAAAGCCGTTTGTCAACACCGCCTTTTTTCCGACAAAGAAGAAGTAAAGCAAGCGCGTGATGTTGGAACCTTGCTTTGCCCGCAACTCGAAAATTCCGTCTTCCAATTGCTCGGAATACGGAAGCCTAAGATTTGCGCCGTGTTCTTTTAACAGCGCGACCATCAAAAGTGCCTTTGCCCGCATTTTTGTGTCCAAGGAATCCAAAAATTCTTTTATTGGACACGTTCCGCCGCGCTTTTTGTAGAAAACTATCTCGAAGTTATCTGTTGCTCTTGCTTTATCAATATATGTTATATAACATATATTGTCAAGCCTTTTTTTGCGTTTTTTTCATGCAAAATCCATTTTTTTTGATTGAGAAGAATCGGATAAGGCGCTATAATTTTACCTATATTTTTACAAGAGTGGAGGAACATGAAAATGAAAAGATTATCTAAGGCATTGGCGGTTGTCGCTCTATTTGCCTGTATAGGGGGGGGGCGTAGCGATTCTCGCGGCCTGCTCCAACAGCTCTGACAACAACGCGGCCTTGTTGGCTCTAGCCGGAACTGGTGGCGGCAGCGGCGGGCAACAGTCCGGAGGCGGACAGACTGGAGGCGGCGGTGGAACGCCTTCAGCCGTCACTTATACTGTGACAGTCGCGGACTGCTCAAACGGCTCTGTGACCGCAAACCCGACAAGCGCCGCGCAAGGAGCGACCGTTACGTTAACGGCAAGTCCTTCAAGCGGCTATGAGTTGGACACAATCAGCGCGGCGGCCGGAACAAGCGCCGTGACCTTAAGCGGCAGCGGCAACACGCGGACGTTCACAATGCCCGCCGCGAACGTCACCGTAACGGCGGCCTTCAAAGCGTTACCCGCGGGCTTTGTCAAGGTTGAAGGCGCGACAATCGTCGGCGGCGACAAATTTAAGGTCGGCTTAAACACCGGCGTGTTTGTCGCAGGCCGAACGGTGACTCTCAGCGACTTTTACATGTGCGACCACGAGGTGACACAGGCAGAGTATATTGGCGTGATGAGAGCGAACCCCAGCAAATTTGATGGATACGGCTGGGAAAACCTGCCTGTTGAGCAAGTGTCTTGGTTTGACGCGCTGGTCTACTGCAATAAAAAAAGCTTGGCGGAAAATCTTACCCCATGCTACACCATAAACGGAAAAACAAATCCAAGCGACTGGGGAACTGTTCCGACTTCCATCGACGCAACGTGGAACGCCGCCATCTGCAACCTTAACGCCGACGGCTATCGTCTGCCCACGGAGGCCGAATGGGAATACGCCGCCCTAGGCGGAAAGGCCGGAGTCGCCGCCGACGACCCCACGGACTACGCCGGAACCAACGACAGCACGCAACTTGGAACATACGCATGGTGCACAGATAACAGCGAAAGCAAGACCCACGCCGTCAAGACAAAGACAAAGAACGGTCTTGGACTATTTGACATGAGCGGAAACGTCTGGGAATGGTGCTGGGACTGTTATAATGACGACGCAAAATCCGGAGACAACAGCAACCCTGTGACAAACCCGCTCGGCGGCGCGCCGTCGGAGCTTAGCCGCGTGCTCCGTGGCGGCAGTTGGAAATATGGCGATTTCATTTGTTCGGTCGCTTACCGGAACGGCAACTACCCCAACGGCCGCGATGACAATCTTGGCTTCCGCGTCGTTCGCTCAGCAAACTGACGTTTGCTGGCTCTGCAAGGTAATTATTTACAACTTCCGCATTCGCGGAAGTTCGGGTCCGCTCAGTTTGGGCGGATTTTTAGTTTTGTCTATTTTTCGCGCTTAGCCTTGGCGTAGATTCCCGCGCCGACGATTATTCCGACTCCGGCCACAATCATAAGGAAACACAAAATTTGGCCGGTCGAAATGTTCAGCAGCGAAGTGTTTTGGCTGATTGAGGCAGTAGGGTCGCTTGCGATTCTAAAGCCCAAGTCGCTGTCGGGCATTCTAAAGTATTCCAAGAAAAAGCGGAAGAAACCGTAGCCGGCTAGGTATAGGCCGGACAAAAATCCGTGGAAGGGCTTTTTCTTTCGCAAGAACCACAAAATGGCAAAGAGGACGATTCCCTCAAAGAACGATTCGTACAATTGGCTTGGGTGGCGCGGAAGGTTTATCAAGGCTCCGCTTTGCGCTGTCATTCCCACTGACGCGGCGAATTCTTTTACCCATTCAATTGAAGTTGAAAAACGGTCCGCGTCCGGGAAAATCATTCCCCAAGGCATTTTTGTAATGCGGCCGTAAAGCTCGCCGTTCAAGAAATTTCCTATGCGGCCAAAGGTGTAGCCGATTGGAATCGCCGTGCACATCGCGTCGGTCCACTGCAAGTAGGGGCGCTTGTGAATCTTGCACCAAACCCACATGCCGAGCGTTCCGCCGATGGCGCCGCCGTGGTAGGACATGCCTTGCAAGCCGGTAAAGCGGCCGGCCTCGTCAAAGGGCCAAAAAATGAGCCAAGGCTTTGCCAAATACTTTCCGCTCGTGTCGTAGATGAGCGTTGAAAATATGCGCGCGCCCACGAGCAAGAAAACGATTCCCATCGCGATGAAGCTTACCAAATCGTCTTCGGTGGTTTTGCGGCCGCTCGTTTCCAATGCGCCTTCCTTAAATTGCTTTTTTAGCGCGACATAGGCAAAGCCAAACGCAAAGACGTACATCAAGCCGTACCAGCGCAAGAGGCCCAAAATGGGAACGCCGGGGAAAAGTTCAGGGTGAATCCAAGACGGATAGTTTATGTAAAGAAAGCTCATATTTTATATCCTTGCTGGGCTGCTTTTACCAGCTTTGATTTTAGCAAAGTGTTTTCCTTGCGGACTTGCGTAAGCTCGTAGGAAAGCGTCTTTATTGTTTCTATCAATTCGCCTTCGGTCAAGGCGCCGCTTCCCAAAAGGTCTCGCAGGCCGGCCATCTTGGCCTCGTAGTCTTCCTCCGCTTCCTCCGTGGCGATGTCAAAGGAATTGTTCACGTTGTCGGCGGGCGGCTCAAACTCGTCGCCAAAGCTAAGCGTTTCGCTTGAAAGAATTTTTTCCGCGATAGCGAAGCGCTTTTCGGCGGTGTCAGGAATGCCGTCCTCGTCCAGGGTCAGCCCCACCACCGCCGCGCCGTATTTTTTCACCAGCGGCAGAATAACGTTCAGGGATTCTTCCTTGCCGTTGACCGAATTCACCGCCGCTTTGCCGTTGTATACCCGCAG
>CADBBB010000076.1 GCA_902792795.1 uncultured Spirochaetaceae bacterium
GGATGAACCAGAACAATGTTTCTTGGGCCAACTGGTCTGTCAACAACAAAGGCGAAGATTCAGGAAACCTTAAATTCAACAAGGACCGCGACGCGCAAGGCGGTTGGGCTGTGAGCGACTTGCAGCCGTCCGGCGTTTTGGTCAGGGAAATTCTTCGCGGAGAAAAGTACTAGAAAAACGCGCAAGATTGGCGGACGGGCAAGATGAACGTAAGTTGGTTTGAAGGCTCCTCAATGTATCAAATCTTTCCCTTGGGCTTGTGCGGAAGTCCCCATGAAAATTCTTGGGACTGGTCCAACACTTGGAACGCCGCCACGCGCCCCGTCCGCCGCGTTGACAGAATTTTAAATTGGACGGAGCACCTAAAAAAACTTGGAATCAAGTCTATTTTTTTCAACTTGGCCTTGCAGAGCGACACTCACGGCTACAACACGCGCGACTTTTACACGCTCGACAGCCGCTTGGGCAGCAACGAGGACTTTGCCGAAGTTTGCAAGGTCCTTCACGACAATGGCTTTAGGATTGTCTTTGACGCGCTCTTCAACAACGTGGGGCGCGGCTTTTGGGCCTTTCGCGACGTTCGCGCCAATTTGCAAAATTCAAAATACATAGACTGGTTCAAGGAAATTGACTTTAAGGGCAACACGCCCTGCAACGACGGGTTTTACTACAAGGCTTGGAAAAACAACTGGGACTTTCCTGAATTGAATTTGGACAACGAGGATGTCGTCCAGCACATTTTTGGCGCCGTCCGAAAGTCGGAAGACCTTTACCGCTTTGACGGATTCCGCCTTTGCCTTGTGGAATTTCTTCCCAAAAAATTTGTGGAGCGCTTCAGGAAATTTTGCTCGGAAATGAGCGCGGGCATGGGCGGGAGCGTCGGCCTCATAGCGGAAATGTACGACACCATCGACGCCGACAAATTGATTTCGTCTACAGAAAGCCAAAGCGCCGAAAACCGCGAGCTGCGCGACTCCATTTGCGCCAGTTTCAACAAAAAGAACGTCTACCAATTGGCCTACACTTTGAACAGGCAGTTTGGCCCGGACGGAGTTTTTAAGAACGTTCCGATGATGAACTATTTGGACAACCACAACATCGCGCGTTTTGCCAGCGCCCTCAACGACAAGAGCTTGATTCCGCTTGGCTGGAGCCTCTTGCCGGCGCTCCCAGGATTCCCGAGCATTTATTACGGAAGCGAGTGGGGCGTCGAAGGCTGGGACGAGGAGAACCACTGGGTCATGCGGCCCGCCTTTGAAAAGCCTGAATGGAACGAACTGACCGACTTGATTCAAAAAGCTTTGGCGGCGCGCAACTCCTCGCCCGCCTTGCGCTACGGCGACTACAAGCAAATTTTCCAAGCCAAGGAGCAGCTGGTCTTTGAGCGCGCCTCTTGCGGCGAAACGGTCGTGATTTGCCTTAACGTGAGCGAATACGACTACAATGTCACCGTCAGGCCTGGAAGCGGCTGCGCGGCCTTTGAAGGCTTGCATGGCGATTTTGTCGAATTGCTTTCCGGCGAGGAGCGCCATTACGACGGAGCCTTGTATTTGCCGCCCAAGAGCGTGATGTACTTGAAGAAAAAATAAAGAGGCCCTCTTATGGATCTTAACGATTATGTTGAATGGCGCGGAGACCTTTCGTTTTCTAACAGCGCTTTTTGCGACGTTGACGCCTTGATTTTATGCCAGCTTTCGTATTTGAATTTTGACGGGCTTTTGTCCGAAGATTTGCGCGATAAAATTTCTTTGGCGCAATTGTGGGCGTCATTTAAAGGCAGCCCTAATTTTTTGGAGCGCAGCGATTTGGGCGCGCTCATTTCGCAAAAGACTGTCCGCCTTTTGGAACTGTGCGCCGCTTCCGAGCGCTTTGGAAACATCCGCGCCTGCGCCTATGTTAGCAAAATTGACTTGGAGAACGAAGAGCAGTTTAGCGCCGTGACTTTTTTTGAAGGCGCGTCAAACGCCAATCCATTTGTGGCCTTTAGAGGAACGGACGACACAATCGTGGGCTGGAAGGAAGACTTTAACCTTGCGATCGAAGAAACCGTTCCCGCGCAGCGCGACGCTTTGGAATACCTTGAGGCCGTGGCAAAAGCGACGCGCAAAAAAATTTTGGTCGGCGGCCACTCCAAGGGCGGAAACTTGGCCGTATATTCCTCCGCTTTTGTCCAGCCCAAGACGCAGAAGCGGATTGAGCGGGTCTTTAACTTTGACGGCCCCGGCTTTAGGCAGGAGATAATCGATGACGGGCGGGTAAAAAAAATTATCCCGCTTCTGCATTCGTATTACCCAAGCCTTTCTATTGTCGGAATGCTCTTCCGCCACGCCGGCGAATTTACTGTCGCGCAAAGCGGCGCGTCGGGCGTGATGCAGCACGACCCCTTTTCTTGGTTTTTGGCGCCGCGCGGCTTTGTCTCCCTTGGCGGCTTTGACAAGACGACCGAGATTTTTTACAAGACCTTCAACGAATGGCTTGAGGGAATCTCCAAGGAAAAACGGAGCCTTTTTGTAGAAACGCTTTTTAAGGTGCTCACGGCGGGCGGCGCCAAGACCAACAGCGAGCTTGGAAAAGATTGGTTCAAGCAGGCCGCCGCCATTGTCAAGGCCGCCAGCGAACTGGACAGGGAAACGCGCGACGAAATTATCAAGCTTGTCCAGCATTTGTTCGACGTGGCCGCGCGCAATTGGACGGAAAAGAAAAACTAGCGCGTTTACAGCGACGCGGCTTCTGTCTCGGCGACCTTCGCGGCGTATTTGTTGGCCGCAAGGACGGCGGCGGCAAGGCTGTCGCCCGCCTTTATGCGCGCCACGCAAACTCCAAGGTGCGCGTCTCCGCAGCCGATTGTGTTCACCACCTTGGCCGGACTTCCCGGAATTTTTTGGCCTTTTTGCGCGGCGGCTTCGTAAATGTAGGAGCCGCTTTTTCCTGTCGTCATTATCACGTCATTTTTGGTTAGCGCGCAAAGGGCGGCCGCGGCGGCGGGAACTGTGTTTAGGCCGGTGATTGCGAAGGCCTCTTTTTGGTTTAAATGCAAAATTGGATTTAGCCGCCAGATTTTTTTTAGCAGGGATTTTTTTATAAAGGAAACTCGGGCGCTTGGGTCAAAGAAAATGTTCAGCGGCCGCCCTTCTTGGGCCGCCAGCGCTTTTTGTTCCAAGAGGAAATCGATTTCCGCTTCGGAAGTTTTTTCTTCCATTTCCAAGCCGCAAAAATAAATTGAGTCCACTCGCTTGAAATTTATTTTTTTGTAAAAGCTTTTGTCAAAGACATATTCCGCCTTGTGCGCGCAAATGAAGGCGTGCTCGTTTTTTGAATTGACCAGGCACCAGCACGCGCCGTTTTCTTGGCTCTTTATTTTGGCAAAGACAGGAATCTTGGCTCGCGCTAGTTCCGCCTCGACAAAATTTGCGTATACGCCTGTTCCAACCGGAGAGCAGAGGACAAAATCGCTCTTGTGTTTTTGCAAAGCCTTGGCCACGTTGAAGGCCGTTCCGCCCAAAGACCACTTTGCGCCGTCTGTGTTCACGTCCTGCCCCGGAGCGGGAAAAGACGGCACGCGAATTATTATGTCGACGCAAGTCGAGCCGATGACCAATGTTTTCTTTTGTTGAGCTTTCACGCTTTTATTATACAAAAAAGTTTGATAAAAATCAAATTTGGGTTTATAATGTTTGTATGAACGATTCTACAATTATGGAAAGCTCTCCGGTAGGCGAGCACATTCAGGCGATTTCCGATCCCAAGGCTGTCTCTTACTTGATGTTCAACAAGCAGAAAATTCAGCTTGTGGCCAAAATCACTTTGGGCCGCGAAAGCGACAACAGCGTTGTGATTGAGAACAAGCTGGCCAGCCGCCACCACGCGCTGATCCAAAAAATCAAGGACGACTATTATCTTAAGGACGAAAATTCCACCAACGGAACTTTGCTCAACGGAAGAAAAATTCCGGCGGACAAGTACGTCAAGTTGAGCCGCGGCGACAAAATCACTATCGGCTCCGCGAACTTGGTGTTTGGTTGAGCCGCGCGGAGGGCGCAAGCCCGACTGCAATACCTTGAGAGGCCGCCGCGCTTGACGCGGCGCTAAGCTGGCGCTGTCGTGAACACAGAAAAAGTTTTGCAAGAATTCAATGTCTTCTCAAAGCATGAGCGGCTTCCGTCCAAAAAGAAAATTTTGGACGCGGCCAAAAAAGCGCTTTTTGTTTTGGCCACCGAAGATTCTTCTTATCGCGAGCGGATTCCGGGAACCGACATTCCCGGCGGCCTCTTGGACTTTCGCGGCGGAAGTTCTGCGCGCGGCGACGGCGGAGCGGGCGGGGCGAACTGCGCGCTTCCGACAATTGTCGTTCCAGACTTGCACGCGCGGCCGGACTTTGTTTACAACATTTTAAATTATGTCCTCCCCAAAAGAAAGTCCGGGCTAAAGGCCGACATAAAAGTGGCCGCCGCGCTTGAAGAAAAAAAAATCCGCGTGATTTTTGTGGGCGACATTCTCCACGCGGAGGGAAGGGCCAAGGAGCGGTGGGCAAAAGCCTTTGCAGCCTTTGAGGGCGGCGTCCATGACAGCTCCTTTATGCGCGATGAAATGCGCGAAGGCCTTGCCGCGCTTTTGGCCGTAATGCAGGCAAAATTTTTGTGGCCCGAAAATTTCCACTGCCTTAAGGGAAACCACGAGAACATCAAGAACGAGCGCGGCGAGGGAAACTTCCCCTTTAGGAAATTCGCTTACGAGGGC
The DNA here is from genome assembly GCA_902792795.1 of uncultured Spirochaetaceae bacterium. Lineage (GTDB taxonomy): Bacteria > Spirochaetota > Spirochaetia > Treponematales > Treponemataceae > Treponema_D. The sequence goes on from CADBBB010000076.1 coordinate 4,738, forward strand.
CGCATGGTTTATGAATTCATGCGCTTGGTTTACGGCGAGGAAATTTTGAACGCGGTTTACGATTTTGAAAAGGCGCTTCCGCTCGCCGCTTGCTCGGACAATTTTTTTGTGTCGCACGCCGAGCCGCTGGACTTTTATTCCAAAGAAGATTTGGTCGCCGCCCCGCTGGACGAGGGAACAGTTTACGGCCTTACTTGGACGGCCAACGACGAGGCGCGCGTCGGAAGCGCGGCGAAAATTTTGTCCGCCTTGTGCCAGCCTCCCACCGGAGTGGAGGCGCGCTGCGTTGGCGGGCACAGGCCTGTTCCGCAAAAATATTTGCCGAGGCAAGGCGGCCTTTACATTCAAATTCACAACCCCGAAAAACAAAATGTCGCGGTCTTGCGGCCCGACAAAACTTTTGACCCTGACAAAGACATGATAGATGTAGAAAAGGAGACCAAGAATGGCTGACACCCCCGACATGATTGGAAAGTACAAAATTCAAGGGCAGATAGCGCAAGGCGGAATGGGCGCGATTTACAAGTCCATGCATCCCGAATTAAAGCGGCCCGTAATCATCAAAAAACTGACCACGCGCGGATCCGCGATCGCAAAAGAGCGCTTTTTAAAAGAGGCCAAAATTCTTTTGGAAATGCAGAGCCCTTACATCGTTCACTTGTTCGACTATTTTACCGAGGCGTCGTCGCGCTACATCGTGGAAGAATTTGTCGAAGGCCTTTCGCTGGACAAGTTGATTCAAAAGCAAGGCTCCCTTTCTCCGCAAGTGGCCATGCTGATAATGCAGGACTCGCTTTACGGCCTTAGGTTCGCGCACAAAAAGGGCGTCGTCCACCGCGACATAAAGCCCGGAAACCTTTTGATTTCCCGCCGCGGCGAAATAAAGCTGACCGACTTTGGAATCGCGAGCGACGACTCCGACGACAGAAACACAAAGGACGGCGTGGTTTTGGGAACGCCCAGCTACATGCCGCCGGAACAGTTCAAGAACTCAAGCGGCGTTGACCAGCGCGCCGACATTTACGCGCTTGGCGTAATGCTTTACGAAATGGTCACCGGATCAAAGCCTTACACGGCGGAAACGCAGGAAGAAATGTACGAAAAGGCGCGGCGCGGCCGCTTTGCCGACCCGCGCAAGTTTGACAAAAAAAATCCGCCCGTCATTTGCAAGCTGATAAAAAAGATGATGGCGCCAAAAGCAAAACGCCGCTTTAAGAGCGTCGAGCCTATAATCAAAATCGTAAAGAAATACCTTAAGTATTACGACACGCACGCCATCCGCGTGGAGCTTGCCAAGATGGTCATTTCCGCGCGCCAGTTGAAGGAAGCGGTTTATAAAAAGAAGCGCAATGTTTGGAAAGATTTTTTTGTCGCGCTTGTGCTTGTGGGCGCGGCTGCGGCTGGCGGCTGGTATTTGTGGACGGAAGGCTGGATTCACCGAACGGTCTTGCGCTCTATTTACACGCCCGTAACTTTGAGCATAAAACTTCCGCAAACGAGCGCGCCTGCAAGCCACATAAGCGCCCGCGCCTTGTTCTTTACCAACGGAACCGAGATTGCGGAAGTGGAAGACTCCGCGCGCGTCTTTGTCGAAGGCGCGGCCGACAAAAAAGGCTTGTCCGCCGAACGGCCGGCTTCAAAACTAAAGGCCTACCATATAAAGCCGGTTTTCCTAAAGCCGGGAATGTACCGCGCCAAGGTCGCCGTCGGTTCCTACGTTTTGTGGGAAAACTTTGAAGTGACGCGCGACGAAAAATCGATTGACATTAATTTTTCGGCCAACGAAAGCCGGCCGATAAAATTGATTATGAGCGTCCGCGACGGAAAGAACGGCATGGACCTTTCGGACCGCGCCAAATGTACCATTTTGTACAACGGCCGCTGGGTGGCGCTGGAAGACGTTCCCCGCGAAAAGTTCAATTCCGCCGCCGTGTGGAAATTTAAGGCCAGCCTTGACGGCTACGAGGACGAGCTCTTTTCGCTCCTGATTGACTGGTACCAGGACACGGTTATGATTCGCGCGGAACTGTTTCCGTTAAAAGTAGATTGAAAAAAAACGCGGCCTGGTTGTCCAAGCCGCGTTTTTTGGTCTTGCGTCCGTTTTCAGTTGGCCAAGGCGCCGTCAAGCATTTTGCTGATGGCCTCTTTGTCCAAATGCGTTCCGATAATGCAAAGCTTTACCATGCGGTCGCCAAGCTTTTCGTCCCAATTCTTTTTCATCTCCGGGTCTTGGGCAAGGATTTCTTCTTGCTCGGCCTTGGGGGCGGTTGCAAGCCACTGGCCTGAAATGCCCGCGACGATTTGGCGGCCGGTGGTTTCCAAAACGTAAATCATGTCCGGCTCGTCGTCAAACCACATTATGCCCTTTGAGCGGATGATGTTCTTGGGCCAGTTGCTGGCCACTTTGTCCAGCTTTTGGCGGTCAAAGGGAATGCGGCGGTAGTAGATGAAGCTTCCGATTCCGTATTCGTCGTCGTCGCTTCCAGAGTCGCCTTCGTGCTTGTGCTCGTGGTGGTGGTGATGCTCGTGGCCTTCGTGGTCATGGTCATGGTCGTGATGATGGTGTTCGTGATGCTCGTGTTCGTCATGGTCATCGTCGTCGTCATCATCGTCGTCGTCGTGATGGTGGTGGCCGCGAGCCTCGTCTTCGTCGTAGCCTTCCGCGTCGGCCTTGTTGAGCTCGGCCACCCAGCCCGCGCTTTCGTAAACTTTTTCAAAGTCAAACTCGTTTGTTCCCAAAATTTGCGAAAGGTCAACGGCGCACTTTGTCGTTTCGATTACTTTTGCGTTGGGCTGAAGCTTCTTTACGACGGCGCGGATTTTCTTCAATTGTTCCTCGTTGACCAAGTCAACCTTGTTTATGACGAGTGTGTTGCAGAACTCGATTTGCTGGACCAAAAGGGACTCGATGTCCTCTTCTTCCATGTCTTTTTTAAGGAGCGCGTTTCCTTCGTCAAATTCGGTGGAAAGGCGCATCGCGTCGACGACGCTCACCAAGTTGTCGATGTAGCCGCTATCGATTTGCTCGATGGCCGACGCGATTGGCATCGGCTCGCAAACGCCAGAGGCTTCGATCAAAATGTAGTCGAACTTTCCTGTCTTGATTAGGCCTTCGATTTGCTGGACCAAGTCGGTCTTTAGCGTGCAGCAAATGCAGCCGTTTGTAAGCGGAACCAGGCTTGAGCTGTCGGTGATGTTGGCCTCTTTTGAAATGAGGGAAGCGTCAACGTTGACCTCGCCGATGTCGTTTACGATTACGGCGACCTTGTAGCCTTTTTGGTTGTTTAGAATGTAGTTGAGGAGCGTTGTCTTTCCCGCTCCCAAGTAACCCGCCAAAAGCGTGATCGGTGTTTTCTTTGCCATATTAGTCTCCTATTTTGCCGCTGGCTCTTTTTGAATATGCAATTTTGCTTGGTCTGGAACCGTGTCGTAGAACCACTTTGCGTCGTCCATGCTAAGGCGCACGCAGCCGTGGCTCGCGGGCTGGCCCAGTTTCGCGGCTTCTTCGGGGATGATGTTGCCTTTGGCGTCAATCGGAACGGAATGGAAAAGATACACGCCGCCGATAAAGCCTACCCACCAGCGCGCGCCTTCGCCAAAGCGTTTTGAAAAGAACGAGGTTCCGCGCTTTTGGCCGCTTTCGTTTATGATGTAGTCGCCAAGCGGCGTGTCGTTGTCGCCGTCGATAAGGCCGGTGGAGCAAACCATCTCGCGGACCAATTCGCCGCTTTTGTAGACGTAAGTTTTTTGCTCGTCAACGCTGACCACAACGCGCCAGTCCGGTCCGTACCCGGCCGGAGCATTCTCCCGCTGCGGCGCATAGCTTCTCTCCTGCGCAAAACCCCTCTCCCGGTCAAAGCTCCCCGCTTCGTCCATCTTCCGGACGGATTCTATCATGTCCTGCAGTCTCCTGACCGCTTTTTCATGTTCCTTGTCACGGAGCTCGCTGCTGCGGCGCTCCTCCTCGCGTTTTGCCTCCGACTGCCGCAGCGCGTCCATCATCCTTGTCAGTTCGTTCCCGAGCCGGTCGATCTCCGCCTGCTTGTTCTCGAGTTCCTTATTACAGTCCGCCGAGAGCTGGTCCATGGCTTTCTGTTTTTTGGCCAGCTCCGCATCCTGCGCCTTCTGGTAGTTCTCCAGCTGCTTCTGCAGCATCTGCTCCTTCTCGGCGTAGGATCTTAACATCTCCTGCTCCTTCGCCTCAAATTCCAGGCGCATCTTCTTCTCTTTGATCTCGACAGAGCCCTTCTGGGAATCCAGCACTTCGTTCATCTTCACGCGGAAGGCTTCGATCTGCTCCTGCGTCTTTTTCTGCGCCTCCTCGATCTCCGTCCGGACCGTGGTCTCTGCCTCCTCTACCTGCTGCTTCGCCTTGGCCTGCACTTCCCTGATCTCAGCCTTCGCGCGCTCCTGCTGCATTCTGGAAGCATTTTCCGCCTTGGCGATCTGCTGGTCGATCTCCCTCTTCTCCTTATCCTTGTCCACATAGAAAAGCATGCGCATGCTGTTTCCGCTGCGGCCGGCGCAGTTGATCAGATAAACATCCGTCCAGTGCCTTGTGCCGTCCGCCTGCTCCATCTCG
>CADBBB010000077.1 GCA_902792795.1 uncultured Spirochaetaceae bacterium
TGAATATAGCGCTTCCGCCAAAAAGTGTCAAGCGAATTCAGCCTTTTTTTTGATTTTTTTTTAAAAAAAATTTCAGGCCGTGATTTCCTCGAACAAGGCGCCGGAATCTATGCCGTTTATCACAGTTCCGCGCGGATGGCTCTTGAGCATGTTGGCGCGGCCGCTTTGCAAGTGCTCGCTGGTGATTCCGTGCTTTATGGAAATGTCCGCCTCCAAGAGCGCGCTCAAGTGGTCCGCCAAGCGAACAAGCTTTCCGTCAACAGGCGAAAATTCATGGCTGTTGTACTTTTGGTTCAACTCGTCAAAGGTCACGGAGACCGTCCTGCCGTCCAGCAAAACGCGGTTTTCAAATTCGTCGCTGGTCCAATACATCAGTTCGGCGGAATAAAAGTCTTCCATAAGGGGAACAAGCTCGCGCCCTACGATTTCGTCCTCGATGCGCTTTACGATTTGCGGAAGCGCGTCGGTGGCCTGCTTGACGGGGCTGATGATGTCGCGCGTGACCGCTTCGGGAAGGTCGTGAAAGAGCGCTGAAAAAAAGTTGTTGTAAAAGCGCTTGGCGCAAAGGGGCGCTCCGCATTCCTTTTGCAAGAGCGCGGTGATGGCGGCTACAAAATAGCAATGGCCCAAAACGCTCGTATTGGGCACGCGCGGGGTTTGGTTCCATCTTCGCTGGAAGCGCAGCTGTTCAACCTTGAGCAAAAACTCAAAAGGCCGCTGCTTTGCCATAAGAAGCTGCAGGCCTCGCAAATTCATTTCCTTGGAAAGAGTGGCCAAAAGCTCCTTCTCAATTTTTTCGTAGCGGACGCGCTCGTTGACAAGCTTGAGCATTTGGAGCTCGCGCATGGTGGAATACTTGTGCGCGGCCAAGTAGACTCGGCTTGTCAAAAGATCTTCGTCAGGAATTGGAATGGACTTGGCCTTTTGCCCGATGTAAATCGTGAACTGCGAAAAAAATTCGTTGTCTGAAATGTAGGGCCGGTATTGGTTCAAGACCCATTCGTTTAAGCGCAAAAATTCCGCCGGATATTCCGCCTTGATCAAATCCTGGACAGGCGCCTTTATGTCGCAAAGCGCTATTTTTTTAAAGAGGTCAAAGAGAGAGGCGTTTATCATCCAGTTCCAGTTGATTTTGTTTCCGGCGGCCTCCTCGTATTTTCCGATAATGTAGGCCAAGACCATTTTTTCAGCCGCCTTGTCCATCTCCACCAAGTCAAAGGGACGGATAAGATCGTTCCAGCGCTCGATGGAAAAAGCCTCGAACATTTTTAAAATCAGCTTGCTGCACTGCATCACGACCCCCTGGTTATGTACGGCTTTCCGTCGGCGGCGGGCGCGTAGTTCCTTCCGCTAAAAATGACGAGAGCCAAAAGCGTTATCGCGTACGGAACGATGTTGAACACTTCCGTGGGCAAAAACTGGGCGAGGCGCGGAAAAAAGTCGTGGGCCAAAACAGCGAGCGCCGAAGCCAGGCCGAACAAAAACGTGGAGCCGACAATTCCCAAAGGCTTCCAACGCCCAAAAGCGACGGCGGCCAGCGCGATGAAGCCTGTGCCGTTGACGGTGTTGCTTGTGAACTGGATTGACTCGGTGAGAACCATGCAGGCTCCGGCCAAGCCCGCCAAAAAGCCCGAAGCCAACGTGGCGAACCACCGCATGCCAAAAATGTTCACGCCTACGCTGGCCGCCGCGTTCGGGTGCTCGCCGCACGCTCTCAGGCGCAAGCCGAAAGGCGTTTTGTAAAGCGCGAACCATGAAATTAGAATGACGGCCGCCGCTATCCAAAGCGTCGGGTAAAAGCCCGTCGCGTCGGGAAGCAAGCCCATTTGAAAGGGCAGCGTTCTGTCGGCGTGAAAAAATATTTGGCTGAAGAAAATTGTCATTCCGCTTGAAAGCAAATTGATTCCAGTGCCGCTTATCGTTTGGTCGGCGTTTAAGTTTATCGCGGCGTAGGCGTGAATCGTTGTGAAAGTCGTGGAAACGAGAGCGGCGGCCAAGAGCGCCAACGCCATGTCCCAGCGGCCAAAGCCGGCGGCTTCCATAAAGTAATGGATCGTGGCGGCGACAAAAGCTCCGATTCCCATAAGGCCCTCGAGCGCGATGTTGACCACGCCGCCGCGCTCGCAAATCATTCCGCCGGCCGCGGCGATTAAAAGCGGCGCCACAATCATAAGTATTGAAGGAAGGCTTGAAAAAATCATTTGACGCCTCCCTGCCCCTTTGAGCCGGACTTTTTTAGGCGCCAGGCGAAGAACATTCTAAAGCCTGTCTTGAAGGCTATGAAGACGACGACCAAGCCTTGTATGATGAAAGTAATTTCTTTGGGAATGTTGTTCGTCTGCATGAGCGATTGCGACGCCTGCAAAAGGCCGAACAAGAGGCCGGCGAGCGCGGTTCCAAGCGCCGTGCAGTTTCCTACAAGAGCCACGGCCATGCCTGTAAAGCCGTAGTTGTCCATGCCGGTGATGACGCGGCCATAACGGAAGGAGCCCAGCGCGACAACGCCGCCTCCGATTCCGGCAAAGGCTCCCGCTATGGCCATCGAAGCCACGACGCTGGCCACGACAGGAATTCCCGCCGCCCTGGCCGCGTCCTTGTTGAAGCCTGTGGCGCGCATGGCGAAGCCCGCCTTTGTTTTTTCCATTATGACGTAATAAGCCATAATTCCGGCGAGGCACAAAAAGAGGCCCGCGTTTAAATTTGAGTTGTTGAAGAGCTTTGTAAGAAACGGAATTTTTATCGAGGCCGAGGCCGGAAAGTTTGGCGTCTTGTAAGTGTTGGACCCAGGAATTGCCAATGTGACAATGCGCGAAAGATAAAGCGCGATGTAGTTGAGCATAATCGTTGAGACGACTTCCGAAACTTCAAAGCGGGCCTTGAACCAGCCCACAACGCCGCCCCACGCCGCTCCGCCCAGCGTGGCCAGCGCCAGCGCCAACGCCGGCTGCAAGACAGGAATTTGCGCGAAATACAAGGCGCCCAACTGCGCGATTGTCATTCCGACGATGTACTGGCCTTCTCCGCCAACGTTGAACAAGCCCACCCGCGAGGCAAACGCCATCGCGAAGCCGCAAAATATGAAGGGAACGGAATAGTTGAGCCATTCGCCGATGTAGCGGACGTTCCATTTTCCGTTGTTGAGGTTGAGGCCTGTCATGGACTGAAAAAGCGCCTTGTACATTCCGGCGGGATTTCGGCCGACGAGCGCTATCAATATTGTGGCGAACAAAAAGCCAAGGACGATTACCAAAACGCTTATGGCGCCGTTTGACTTTAAAAGAAAGTTTTCCAACGCAGTCGCGGATTTTTTGAATCCCGCCGCGCCAAAACGATTTTTTTCCTGGCTCACGCGATTTCCTCCGACAAAGATTTTCCGGCCATCATCAAGCCGATTTGCCGCTCGTCAACTTGGCCGGCCTTGTAGGTTCCGACAATTTTGCCTTTGGAAATCGTGGCGATTCTGTCGCAAAGGTTCATGATTTCGTCAAGCTCAAAGCTCACCAAAAGGACGGCCTTTCCCGCGTCGCGCTCAGCGATTATTTTTTTGCGGATAAACTCTATCGCGCCAACGTCAAGGCCGCGCGTGGGCTGGGCAAAAATCAAGAGGCTGGCTCCCATGCTGAGCTCTCGGGCGATTATCAACTTTTGCTGGTTTCCGCCCGACATGGCGCCGGCCTCAGCGCCGTCCGAGCCGCCGCGAATGTCAAACAAAGCGGAAAGTTCCAATCCGTTTTTCTCCATCGCGGCCGCGTCCAAAAATATTTTTTTGCGCGAAAATTTTTTGTAGTAATTTTTTAGCGCGGCGTTCTCTCCGACTGTAAATTCCGACACAAGGCCAAAGCGGCGGCGGTCTTCGCTGACGCAAGCTACCCCGGCCTCTATGCGGCCGCGAATCGAAAGGCTTGTTATGTCCTTTCCGTTAAAAATTATTTTTCCGGCGGACGGCTTGGCAAGGCCTGTGAGCGCGGCGACAAGCTCGCTTTGGCCGTTTCCGTCAACGCCGGCGATTCCAAGAATCTCGCCGGCGCGGACTTCAAGGCTTAAGTTGTCGACTGCGGCCAGCGAGCGCGAATTTTGGACGCAAAGGCCTTGGACGCTCAGGACGACGCCGCCTGTTTTTGCCTCGGATTTTTCTATATGGAAGTTGACCGCGCGGCCAACCATAAGCTCGGCCAATTTTTCTTCGCTTGCGGAAGCCACGTCGACGGTGTCAACCATTTGGCCGCGGCGCAAAATCGAGCAGCGTTGGGCGACGGCCTTTATTTCGTTGAGCTTGTGGGTTATGAGCAAAATCGTCTTTCCTTCTTTTTGAAGGTGGCGGATTATTTCCATAAGCTCGTCTATTTCCTGAGGAGTGAGAACCGCCGTCGGCTCGTCAAAAATTATTATGTCGGCCTTGCGGTAAAGAACTTTGAGGATTTCCACCCGCTGCTGCATTCCTACGGTGATGTCTTGAATTTTGTCGTCAGGATTGACCTTGAGGCCGTAGAGGTCGCTCAAGTCCTGGACTTCTTTTTTGGCGCGCCTTAGGTCAAGGAGGCCCCAGCGCGTCTTTGGCTCGGAGCCAAGAACAATGTTTTCCGTCACCGTGTAGTTTTCCACCAACTTAAAATGCTGGTGGACCATTCCCACGCCCAAAGCGGTGGCGTCGTTGGGATTTTTTAAATGGACTTCTTTTTGGTTGATTTTTATCACGCCGGAATCCGGCAAATAAGAGCCGAAAAGGACGGACATAAGCGTGCTCTTTCCGGCTCCGTTCTCTCCAAGGAGGGCATGGACTTCGTTCTTCTTCACACGCAAAGTGACGTTGTCGTTGGCAAGGACATGCGGGAAACGCTTTGTGATTCCAAGCATTTCCACAGCCCATTCAATTTGTCCGCTCACTTTGCCCGCGCCCTCCCCTTGCGAAAAATTTTAGTCGTCAATCGCGCCGAGGCCCGCGGGAACCACGCCAGCCGCCAAAGCGTCCTTGTATGTGGGAATGATTTTAATGGCGCCGGAAACGATGTCCTTTTTGGCCGCTTCGAGCGCGTCAATCACCTTTATGCTGAAGGCTTTGTTGGCCTTTGAGTAGTCAACTCCGCCGTCCTTGAGCGAAAGGTTCTCCACGCCGCCGGCAAATTTTCCGTCGGCAAAGTCCTGCAAGGCCATCAAAGTGGCGGTCTCGACGCGCTTTATCATAGAAGTGAGAACGGCCGACTTTCCTTCCGCGTAAACGCCGTCGGCGTACTGGTCAGAGTCAACGCCGATGGCCCAAACGTTCTTTCCGGCGTAGCGCATTTCCTTGGCTTGCGCGATGGTTCCGTTTCCGGTTCCGCCGGCGGCTGAGAAAATCGCGTAAACGCCCATGTTGTACCAGTTCTTGGCCTGGGTCTTGGCCAATTCGGGCTTTCCCCAATCGTTGGCGTAATAATCGAAGATTTCGGCGTTGGGCAAAACAGAGCGGATTCCCTGGATGTAGCCGACCTCAAACTTGGTGATTGTCGCTCCGGGAACGCCGCCGATAAAGCCGAACTTGGGATTGGCGATTCCGTCCTCTTGGGCCTGCAAGGCGGCGGCGAGGCCGACCAAGTAAGAGCCTTCCTCTTCGTGGAAAACATATTCCTTTACATTCTTGCGGCCAACCCAGTCGACGTCAACGATTACGAAATTCTGCTCGGGGTATTCGTCGGCGATTTCGGTAATCGCGTCGGCAAAAGTGAAGCCCGTGGCGCAAATGACGCTGTAGCCTTCGTCGGCCAACTGTTTGAGCGTAGGAAGATACTGATCCTGTGTCTGGCAGGTGACGATGTCGTAAAGGTCTCCTCGGCTTTTGGCGTTCTCAACGGTCTCGCCGTAAAATTCGACGATTCCGCGCCAAGCGGCGGCGTTAAAGGACTTGTCGTCTATGCCGGTGGCGTCCGTGACAAGGCGGATTGTGGGGCGGCTGTCGGCTGACTTCTTGACGGCCTCTTTCTTGGCGCATCCAAAGAGCAAGGCCAATGCCGCCGCTGACAATATAACAATAGAAAGTTTTTTCATAATATAAACGTTCCTCCATTTTTGAATGAATGCCTAAATTGTAGCGCTTTTTCGCTTGCGTTGCAAGTAGACAGAAATTCCGAATTGCGCGCAGGACAAAAACGCGCGAAGGAAGCGGGCAGTTGTCCGAAATTGCAATAGAAACGTGCTCTTGCATTTTTTTCTTCTATACATTATTATTAAAGATTATGGCAGAATCACAAAGTTTTTTCGCAAAATTGTTTTCGTCCTTGTTCAAGTCGGACGACCCGGACGCTGAAAAAAAGCGCCGCATAAAGCAAATCGCAAAGACCCTTTCAAAGGCCCGCTACCACTTTTACAAAAACGACGAGGTTCTGCCCGCGTTCGCAAAACTGATGTATGACATCTACAAGGCTGTCTTTCCGGCCAAGGCGATGTTCATGGCGCAAGAAAACGCCAACCGCCTGAAAATGCTGGCCATAAACTACTCCCTCAACGAAAAGGAGCACGCCGTGGTCGAGGCCATCTCCGAGGAAGGAATCAAGGCCGCCGCGCAGGGAAAGCCGGTCGAGCAGCTTGACGCGGAAGTCCGCCAAAACATCGACATGTTCCTGCAAATTTTCAACGGAGAAAAAATCGCCCGCATCGAAGCCCTTTACAGAAAGCTGATGATTTTCAAAAGCTTCTGCTCTTTTGACTTTTACTTCACGCTAAAAAAGTTCGACTCGTCCTTGCGCGAGGGCGAATTCACTTCCGTTCCCCACTTTGAAAAAATCAACGCGGAATACATCGGCGAAGACCTCAAGGACTTTTTGGCGGTGGCCTGGCTTTTGCCGGAACGGGAAGATTGGTCGGACATGATGAAGTTCTTCAAGGAAACAAAAGGAAACGAGCCGATCAACGCGAACCTGTGGAACAAAATTTGCAACAAGATAAATTCTATCCGCCTGAGCCGCGTCTTTGAAATGATGATTCAAGTCATAACAAAAGACCCCAACTACATGCCGGACTTCACTTACAACGAGCAGCCCATAGTCGACACCTTCATCGACAAGACAAGGAACGACGCGGAAAAGACGCTCAACTCCTTGGCGCTCGCCCAGCAGAACAACAAGATTGACGGCCTTTTGGAGCAGATTTTTGGAACCACGTCCGTCGAGCGCCTTTCCAACTACACCGCCACAAATTCCGCGCTTTACGAACGAAAAGGCTTGGGCTCCTTTGATTACGTCCAGCCCCTCAACTACTACAAGGCGTTTCTGCTGGACTTTGTCAAAAAAGACGTGCGCGAATTTTCCGACTTGGTGCTTGTGCGAGGAACTTGGTCGACGCAGGCGCTTTCCGCCCCAATGTCAAACGCCTACCACGCGCTCATAGAGTCAAGCGACGTCGTGCTCGCCTTTGACGCGAAGATCGCCGAGGACGCGGACGTTGGAAGCAGAATCAAGACCCATATGCCAAGGGCCGAGCGCGACAAGGAAGCCAAGAACATCATCGGCACCCTCATCGGCGACTTGAACGACGAAGCCAAGGAAATGTGCGTCGACGGAACCAAGAACTTGATTACAATCGCAAAGACGACAAAAACCCTTTTGGAAGACTACGCAAAGCCAAAGGGCGAGGTCATCATAAACTGGAAGGAATTGGACAAATTCGCCGACCATCCGATAAAGGAATTGGGCGTCGGCGTTTACAAGCACATCTACTTGTTTGTCCAGCTCATGCAAAGTTGTTTGGGCAACTAAGAGCGTTGTCCGCGCGCGTTATTTTTCTGGAGAGAGTCCAGGAACCATGTATTCTTTTGGAAGGCGGCAGGGGCGGCCTTCTTTTGTCACGCTGGCCCAAGTGACGTCGGCCTCGGCGCAAACCGTTCCGTCCTCTTTTCTAATCACTTGATGGATTGTTCCTTTGACGGCGCCCATTTCAACGGGCTCCGCGTCGATGAAAAGCTTGTCTCCCAAAAAGGCCGAGGCCTTGTAATGAATGTCTATGTGGGAAATGTAAAGCGCGTAGCCTGCCGCCACGACGCCCTTGTAGTCAAAGCCGATTCCGTTTAAGAATTCCATTCGTCCGTATTCAAGGTAGTTTACGTAAACTGCGTTGTTGACATGTCCGTAAGAGTCGCATTCGTAAGTGCGCACTGTAAGTTCCGACGTTATTTTCATGCGGAACATTCTACACAAATTTTAAGCGTTGTTCAACACCGAATCGACAAGGCTCTTGAAAGAATTGTCTTGGACAAAGCCGTCCGTGTCCAAGTCGTCCGTGATGGAGAACACGCCGTTTGAATCCTGCACGATCGCTTCTTGTTCCGCGGCGCTCAGTTCCGAAAAATTTGAATTTTGCCCAAACGACGAGAACATGAAATTTTCTTTTCCGGAAAGCGGAATGGCGGCGGCGGCCTCAACCGGCTCGGCGGGAGCGGCGCTTGGCTCGGCGCTTTTTCTTAGCTGGGAAAAAGACGCGAAAGGCGCGCGCTCAAAGCGAGGCTTTTCTGTCGTGAATGTCGAGGCGACGTCAAAGCCGTCGTCATGTTTTTTGTCGTCCGGAGCGCCAAATTCCAACGTTTCGGAAAACTCTTCTTTTTCCTTGTCTTGTTGGACGCCAAAATCTTCCAGCGCGACTTCCTTTACGAGATTTTCTTTGTCTTCCTTAAAGGTGCCGTTCAAGGTTTGCTCGCTGTTGCGCGCGTCCAAAGACCTAAAGTTGGGCTCGACTATCGAAAAGTTTTCCGCGAGCGTTTCGGTTTCGTCGTCCGGCTCAAAAGCGTCGCGCACGGTAAAGAAGGGGTCAAGGGCTTCGTCGCGGGAACGGCCTTCATTCTGGCGGCTCTCCTCGCGCTTTTCATGCAAGGCAAAGAAGTCGGAGGCCACGTCTTCGCTTATGTCGTAGTCTTGGCCGGAAGGATTCAAGGGCTCGTCGGCAAGCAGGGAGAGCACGCTGTCGTCAGCCGTATGCCCGGCGGCCGCGCCGGCTTCATCGGCTTCTTCCAGCTCCTCTATCTCTTCCAAGTCTTCAACGGGTTCCGCTTCTTCAACTTCTTCCAAGTCTTCGACAGGTTCCGCCTCTTCAACTTCTTCAAGGTCCTCGACTGGCTCAGCTTCCGCTACTTCTTCCAAGTCTTCGACTGGTTCCGCATCCGCGACATCTTCAAGATCTTCGACTGGTTCGGCATCCGCTACTTCTTCAAGGTCCTCGACTGGCTCAGCTTCTTCAACTTCTTCCAAGTCCTCGACCGGTTCGGCATCCGCGACTTCTTCAAGGTCCTCGACTGATTGGGCGGGCGCGGGGACTTTTGGAGCGGAATCAGGCGCGGCAGGAGCGGCGCTTGGGGC
>CADBBB010000078.1 GCA_902792795.1 uncultured Spirochaetaceae bacterium
TGTACGGGCCGTTCTTCTCGCGCTCGGCGACAATCGCCTCGCCTGCCGCTCCAACGCCCTTGATTCCGGAAGCGGAATGAAAACTTCGGTCCGCGTCCACCTTCCTTCCGTTTCCTACGCGGGAAAAATCAACGACATAATTTCTTTGGCCGGCCAAAGGGGCTTTTCCGTAACGGCGCCCTACGGAAGCGGAAGCCGCGCCGGAAGCTCGCTTGGTTCCTTTTACCAAGTGTCTTCCACGCAATCCGTGAGCGGAAACGAAATAGACCAGCTTGCCGCTGCTGTCGCCATCGCCAAAAATATTTGTGAAACTGAACGCAAGTTTAGGGCCAATTATGCCGATAATAAATCGACTCCTGTTCGCGATATGGTTTTGCGCGTTTTTTCGACCGCCAGGTTCTGCATGCTGATGGAACTGCGCGAGGCGATCGACGTCGTTTCCACCGTCAAGTGGGGGCTCGATTTGGGCTGCGTCAAGGGAATCAAGGATTGGGAACTTTCCTCGCTCTTGTACCGAATCCAAAGCGGGCACTTGGGATTTTTGCTCAAGACCGGCAACTTTCACTTTGAAGGCGACGTGGCCGACGACGAAGACTTGAAGGAAAAGCGCTTGCGGGCGATTATCATGCAGGACGCATTTAAAAAAATCTCGTTTGTGATTTAAGAGGAATTTTAAATTTATGAAATCTTTTTCCCAGCGCGCCCAACGGTTGATTGTCGCCCTTGCCCAAGACGAAGGAAGAAAAAGCGGCTCTTCGCAGCTTTTGCCGGAACACTTGATGCTGGCCCTTTTAAAAAGCGCCGACGGCCTTGGCTACGCCATTTTGCGCATTCTCAGGGTGAACGTCTTGACCTATCAGCTTGAGTTGGAAAAATCGATTTCTGGCGGAACTGTCCATAGCGGAGATTTTTCGGAACTGCCGCCCAGCCGCCGCCTCTTGACTTTGTTCGAGTCCGCCGAATACGAGGCGCGCTCGATGCGAAACAACTATATTGGAACCGAGCATCTTCTTTTGGCCGCCATTCGCGAAAACGCCAGCGTCACAAGCCGCTTTTTTGAGCGCGCCGGAATTGAATTTGAAGCCGCCCGCGAGGCCGCCTTTGAAGCCCGCGAGCGCGTGCAAACTTCCGCCGGTTCCGCCTTCAAGGCGGGCGACGCGGACTTTAGGCGCATGATGGGGCAGGACAAGAGGCCTGTCGACAGGCAAATGGCCGGCGGCGGCCAGGAGCAAAAGAACCGATCGGGCGGCTTTCTCAAAAATTATTCCCGCGACATAACGGAGCTTGCCATAAAGGGCTTGGCCGACCCGGTCGTGGGCCGCAAGACAGAGATTGACCGCGTGGTTCAAATCCTTTCGCGCAGGACAAAAAACAATCCGCTTTTGATAGGCGAGCCGGGCGTAGGAAAGACCGCCATCGCGGAAGGCTTGGCCGAGCGCATCGCCAGCGGAAACGTTCCTTACAATTTGATGCGAAAGCGCCTTCTGGCTCTTGACATGACGGCCCTTGTGGCGGGAACAAAGTATCGCGGCGAATTTGAGGAGCGCATGAAGCGCCTTATGAAAGAAGTTCGCGAGGACAAGAGCGTCATTTTGTTCATCGACGAAATCCACACGATAATCGGAGCTGGCGGCCCCGAAGGCTCCCTTGACGCCTCCAACATTTTAAAGCCGGCCCTAAGCCGCGGCGAAATTCAAATTGTGGGCGCCACGACAATCCGCGAATACCGCCGCTACATGGAAAAGGACGCGGCGCTGGCAAGACGCTTCCAGACCGTTTCCGTGGACGAGCCCACCGACGAGGAATCGGAGAAAATACTTTGCGGCCTAAAGCCCAAGTACGAGGAATTCCACAACGTCCATTACCAAGACGACGTCGTTCCGGCCATAATAAAATTTTCGCGCCGCTATTTGCCGGACCGCTTTTTGCCGGACAAGGCCATCGACATTTTGGACGAGGCGGGCGCGCAGAAAAAAATTGCGGAAGGCTCGCGTCCTTCTGAGCTTGACGAAATAGAAAGGCGCATCGACGCGCTTGGCCAGGAAAAGGCCGCCTTGGTCAATAGCCAAAATTACGAGCGCGCCGCCGAAGTCCGCGACAAAGTTGTGGAGCTTAAGTCAAGGCTGGAAGCCTTTAAGGAAGAATGGAAAAGCAAAAGCGGCGGCTTTGTCAAAAATGTCGGCGTCAAGGACATTTGCGCGATAATAAGCCAAATGACAGGAATTCCCGCCGAGCAATTGAGCGACGACGAAAAATCCCGCCTCCTTAAAATGGAAGCGGAATTGCATAAGAGCGTCATAGGCCAAGACGAGGCCATCAAGGCGATTTCTTCCGCCGTGCGCCGAAGCAGAAGCGGAATCTCAAGCCCCAAGCGGCCCACGGGCTCCTTTATTTTCTTGGGCCCCACTGGCGTCGGAAAGACCCAGCTGGCAAAGAGCCTGGCGAAATTTTTGTTCGGAACGGAAGACGCGCTTATTCGCCTTGACATGTCCGACTACATGGAAAAGCACAACGTCAGCAAAATGGTCGGCTCGCCTCCGGGCTATGTAGGCTTTGAATCGGGCGGCCAGCTTACGGAGCAGGTGAGGACGCGGCCTTATTCCGTCGTTCTCTTTGACGAAATCGAAAAGGCTCACCCCGACGTCTTCAACTTGCTTTTGCAAATTTTGGAAGAGGGCGAGGTGGTCGACTCGCTTGGCCACAGAATTAATTTTAGGAACACAATCATAATCATGACCAGCAACGCGGGCGCTCGCGAAATAACCCAAGAGGGAAGGGTCGGCTTTTCAAGCGCGGCCGGCGGCGTGATTTCCTACGAGGAAATAAAGAGCAACGCCATGCAGTCAATAAAAGAATTCATGCGGCCCGAGCTTTTGAACCGCATAGACGACATTCTTGTCTTTGACGCTCTTGGCCGCCAAGAAGTGAGCCGCATCCTTGACTTGCAAATCGCCGAGCTTAACGGCCGCCTTTCCGAAAGCGGAGTGGCGCTTAAGATTAAAACCGCCGCCCGCGATTACCTCATCGACAAGGGCTTTGATCCCAGCATGGGAGCGCGTCCGATGCGCCGCTTGATTCAAAAGGAAATCGAAGATCCGCTTTCGCTTTTGATGCTGGAAGGAAAGGTTTCCGACGAAGCGGTAGTCGACTGCGCGGGCGACTCTCTTGTCGTCAAGGCAAAAAAAACTCGCGGCTCTTCGGCCGGCTCCGCGTCTAAAAAAGACAAGGTCGTCGCTTCGACAATTTAAAATTGGATTTTTGGGAGGAAAAATTCATGGCGAACATAGACTTCTCTGACTTTGGAAAAAAACTTACCGGCGAGTCCGGCATACTTCAATTGATGGACGACATCGGAAAGCCCCTGCCGGCCGGAGTCAAGCCCTACCGCTTGGGCGGCGGCAATCCTGCCCGTATCCCGCAAGTCGAAAAGCTTTATCGCGCCCGAATGGAAAAAATTTTGGGCCATAAGGACGACTTTGAAAAACTCATCGGCCTTTACGACAGTCCGCAGGGGCGAGTCGAGTTCATTGAATGCGTCGCCGAATACTTGTCAAAGACTTACGGCTGGAAAATCGGACCGGAGAATGTCGCGATCGCAAACGGAAGCCAAAGCGCCTTCTTTTACATCTTCAATCTTTTGAGCGGAACATTTAGCGAAGGAAAAAAATCCTATAAAAAAACTATTGTCCTTCCCCTCGTTCCCGAATACATCGGCTACGCCGACCAAGGAATCGAGCGCGGCCAGTTTGTCGGCATTCCTTCCACCTGCCAATACGAAAAGGACAAGACCTTCAAGTATCACGTTGACTTTGACGCGCTTGAGCGCTACATGGAAAAGCATTCAAATGTAGGAGCGCTCTGCGTGAGCCGGCCTACCAACCCGACCGGAAACGTTTTGACCGACAGCGAAATCAGGCGCCTTTCAAAAATCGCGCGCAAGTTCGGCGTTCCCTTGATGATTGACAACGCCTACGGCCTTCCGTGGCCTGACATTATCTTTACCGACGACGCGGCGCCTTACTGGGATCCAAATGTGATTCTTTCGATGAGCCTTTCAAAAATCGGCCTTCCTTCCTTGCGAACGGGAATTGTCGTGGGCGACAAAAAGCTCATAAAGGCTATCGGAAACATTAACGCCATCGCCGCGCTCGCCAGCGGAAGCGTCGGCCAGGCAATAGCCGCGCCCTTGATTAAAAACGGAACTTTGATTGAATGCGCCAAAAAATACGTTCGGCCATTCTACCAAAAAAAGTCGCTGGCCACGCAAAAGGCGATACACGCTCTTTTTGAAGGAACAAACTATTACGTCCACAAAAGCGAGGGCTCGATATTCCAGTGGCTTTTGATGCCCGACCTAAAAATCACGACGATGAAATTTTATTCCGAGCTAAAAAAGCGCGGCGTGATTGTCGTTCCCGGCGAATATTTTTTCTTTGGCTCAACCGCCGACAAGAGCCTTCCGCCTGTCGAGGAGCACCCGCATTACTCAAAGTGCCTGCGCCTCAATTACGCGGGCGACGAGGCCGAAACCTTTGGCGGCCTAAAAATCATCGCGGAACTTTATAAAAAATATTCGTGACAAACGCGGCGTTTTGTGTTAATATATAAGAATGAACAAAGAATTTTTACCATACGACGTAGTCCGCAACAACGCGCTGAAGCTGGCCCACAAAATTTACAAGGAGGGCTTTGTTCCCGACGTGCTTTATTGCTCGCTTAGAGGCGGCGCCTACATGGCCAACGTCATAAGCGAATACTTTAAGATAGTCCGAAAGGAAGGCCACCCGGTCTTGTACGCCGCCGTCGTGGCGCGCTCGTACACCGACGTCCGCTCCAACACAAAACTTATGATTGACGGCTGGACATACCCGCCGGAGCGCCTGCGTCCCGGCGACAAAATCATGCTCGTCGACGACATCTTTGACACAGGAAACACAATCAACGCGCTCACCGAGATTCTTCTTGACCGCGGCGTTCCAAGGTCCGACATTAAGGTCGTCGTCCACGATTACAAGCATTTTTCATACAGGCCGCAGCAGCCCATCATTCCCGACTACTGGTGCCGCAAGTTTGAAATCACAAAGCCCGAAGACGATCTTTGGATTCACTACATGAGCCACGAGCTTGTGGGCTTGAGCAAAGAGGATTTGGAAGAAAACTATTTTAAGCAAGATCCCGAATTGCGCGAGGTCTTGGATGCTCTTGCCAAAAAATAGGGGTTGGCGTTGAAGAAGATTTTTTTTGCCGCGCCGCTGGCGGCCGCGCTATGCTTTTTGTTTCCTAGCTTTGCCTTTTCGGAAGTTACGGTCATAAATCCGGCTCCGGGCTCCTACGCCAACTTGCAAAGTCTTGTGATTGAGGCCAACGGCGGAGAGGAAGTTTACTATTCTTTTTCAGGAAGCGACCCAATGGCGCAGGGCTTTGCATACGACGGCCCCGTTTTGCTTGACGTTACGGGGAACGTTGAGCTGCGCGTGGCGGCGGTAGGCAAGGACCAAAAAAAATCCGAAATAAAAGTGGCGTTTTCCGTTGAGCCTGCCCAAACGCAAAACGAGGAACACGCCGCCTTCCTAAAATCTTTTGAAAGCGGCCCTTGTTTTGACTATGAGGCCGGCTCAAAAATTTCCGTTCCATTTTCAATGTCCTATTCCTTTTTTCAAAACCCCAAGTTTGAAAAGGGCCGCGAAATTTCAATTTCAAAAAAAGCCACGATGGAACGCTACGTTCCCATAAATTTGACTGACGGCACAAACGTTTGGCGATACGCCCTTCATGTCCTTCCAGCGTCGATTGGAGCCTTGAGCCGCGCGGAAGTTCCCTTTAGGGTGGAAGGCTGGACAAAGCTTGTGTTCACCGACCCCAAGAGCATTTATTCGCTTGACGGCTCATGGTGGCAGCCGGCTGGAAAAATTCTTTCGCTGGACAGGGGCGGGCAAAACAAGATTTACTACCAAAGCGCCGACTATTCGCCCGAAAATCCTGTGTCAAAAATTATTTTGCCGCCCAAGCCCCAGCTTTCGGTCCGCCGTCAAAGCGACGGCAGCGTCAAGGTTCGCGTGGCGGACAGTTCCAAAGACTCTGACAAATACGCTTTGGCCGCGTCTCCGCTTGCAAAGGCGCGGGTCATTTCTTCCGGCCTTTATAAAGAGCTGCTTGTGGACGCCTTTCCCGGCGACAAGATTGAGGACGAGCTGCCTGTAGACGTCTATTACGACGGAGTTTTACAAGGAACGCTTTTCGCCGACATTTACGTCAACCGGCTCACGCCCAACGTGCCTGTCATAAAGTCCAGCGCCTCGTCGTCCTATTCCCGCGACGACGTTTGGGTTTCCGCCTCTTGCGGGCCAAAGCTCAAGATTTATTTCAGCGTTTCTAATCCTGTGGAAATTGAGCCTTCCTTTGAAGGCTTGGACTTGGCCTCGCTAAAATACGCGCAGGGGGAATACAACTTGTACGGCGGCCAAAAAATAACGCTCTTTGGCGACACCGAAAAAATTCTGGCCTACAAGGTGTCTTTCTATTCCGAAGACGAGGCGGGCGTCCAAAGCGCCAGCGCCGACTATTCCGTTGTCATTGACAAGTACAATTATTATGTCGACCCGGCGGCAAGCGGGGAGGCGGCGGACGGAAGCCCCTTCGCGCCTTACAAGGATTTGTCGCTTCTTTCAAAAATTGTCCGCTCAAAGCAATTCGCGCGCTTTTTCATAAAGGGCTCGGTCGCCTTGCCGCCCGGAGAAATCACCGTGAACAACAATGTTGAATTTTGCGGCGTGGAGGACGCGCGCGTCCATCTTCCCGCAAATTCAGTAATAGTAATGAAAAACGCGGGCCTTTACGCGCAAAATGTCGTCTTTGAAAAGGAAAGCGCCGCCTCCAGCTCCAAAAAGCTTAGGGGCGCCGCCAAAGCCTTGACCAACTTTTTTATGCTTGACAATTCCGCCGCAACCTTCAAGAATTGCGAAATAATCGCGCGCTTTTCCGGCGACGGAAAGGCCTTCAACTGCTCGTCCTCGTCCTTGCGCCTTGAGTCTACCGGAGTGGCCGCCAACGCCGAAGGCTACGCTTGCGCCGTCAACGCGTCCGGCTCTTCAAAAGTCAACGTCGTTTCCTCGCGCGTTTTGAGCGTGGCCGACACCGCCGTCGCCTTTTCTTCCAGCGGCGGAACCTGGACCTTGGACAACAACTTCGCGCAAGTCACAGGCCGCATGGGCCGCCCCGCTGAATTTGTCGACGCGCTTGTTTCTATGACAAACAACAAGTTCACCTCGGAAATACACGGCAAGGCGGACGGCTTTCAAAGCGTTTACGCCGCGGGGAAAACCCAATTCTTGGCCGACGAGGGGAACGTTTATAAATGAGTTCTGTGATAGTCGGCTTTGACGAGGCGGGGCGGGGGCCTTTGGCCGGTCCTGTCTGCGCCGCCGCCGTAATCCTTCCGCAAAATTTTCCTGTGGAACTTTTGAACGACTCAAAAAAGCTTTCCGAAAAAAAACGCCTTGCCGCCGAGGCCGCCGTCAAGCAAAAGGCGCTCTGGGGCTTGGCCTTTGTGGACGAAAAGACAATCGACAAAATGAACATTTTGCGCGCCAGCCTTTACGCGATGAAGCTGGCCTTTGACGACTTGCTAAAAAAGAAAGACGAATGGATAAAAAATAACGGCCTCGCGGCCGCCGATTATGGCTTGGATAAAATCCAAGGAATCGCCGACGGAACCTTTGTTCCGCCGGAATTGCCGATTGAATGCGAGGCCGTTGTCAAGGCCGACGCAAAATTCCATCAAGTGATGGCGGCCAGCGTTTTGGCCAAGACCGCCCGCGACCGCTTTATGGTCGAGATGGACAAAAAGTATCCGGGTTACGGCTACGCCAAGCACAAGGGCTATCCCACGGCGGCTCACAAGGCCGCCTGCCGGGAACTAGGCCCCAGCCCTATCCAAAGAATGTCGTTTACTTATTAGAGCGCTTGGACACGACGTGGATGCGGCCGGTCTTTTTGGGAGCGTTGGGATCCACGGGCCTGGCGTCGGGATCTTCCGCCTTAAGCTTGTAGCGCTTCTTTCCGGCGATTCCGTCGCTGGAATACTTGGCGTCCTTGGCGGCCTTTCTTTCGGCCCTGAGCTTGTCGCGCTCCTTCTTGTTCTTTTGGATGAATTTGAGGGATTCGTCCATTCCGGCGAAGAATTTTTGCATGTCTTCCTCAAAAACCGCTATTTGGTGGCGGTCGCGCTCAATGCCTTCCTTTCCGTTCTTGCTTTCAACAATCTGCAAAAAAACGTCGCCCGTCCGGTTTTCTTTTACGTTAAAAAAATACGAGCGGTTGGTCAAAGTAACTTGCGTTGTGTATAGTTCTCCGCGAATTCCCATTTTAAAACTCCTTCCCTGTGTTTTGGTGGATTTTCTTTTCGTAGGGAACTCTAGCGCAAAATTAGGAATTGTTCAATAACAAAAAGTTAAAATTGGCAAAAATTCGCTTGCATTTTCCTCCGCCTTGCTTTATAATGAAAATATGCAAAAGAAAATTTTCGTGGATGGAATGTTTGACGACGCCGTCGCCGGCAAGGTTGGAGCGGCAGTTAAGGGTGTTGCGGGCGTAACGGATTGCGTCGCCGACCCCGCCAAATCCCAGGTTAAGGTTGACTTTGACGAAAGCGTAGGCGGAATTGAAGCCGCCATAGACGCGGCCATTAGCGGCGCCGGCGTCACAGTGTTGGGCTAATTCTCTCCTGTTCGGGTTTTAATTATATTAAAGAACTTTATCAGCGCTTGACAAGTTCTTAAAAAATAATTAAAATCTTAAGTAAAATTTTATTCTAGGAGAGTTTTATATGGGAAAAACGATCGCCCAAAAAATTTTTGAAAAGCATCTTTTGGAAAAGCCCTTCAAGGACACTTACATTCTCAAGCTTGACAGGGTTTTTTGCCACGAAATAACGACTCCCATCGCAATCAACGACCTTTGCGAGCGCGGAAAGGACCGCGTCTTTGACAAGACAAAAATCAAGGCCGTAATCGACCACGTCACTCCGGCCAAAGACTCAAAGACCGCCACGCAGGAAAAAATCTTGCGCGACTGGGCGGCCAGAAACGACATCAAGGACTTCTTTGACATCGGCTCAAACGGCGTCTGCCACGCCATTTTCCCGGAGAAGGGCTTTGTCCGCCCCGGCTTCACCGTCATCATGGGCGACAGCCACACTTGCACCCACGGAGCTTTTGGCGCCTTTGCCGCCGGCGTGGGCACCACGGACTTGGAAGTCGGCATTCTCAAGGGCGTATGCTCTTTCAAGGAACCCAAGTCCATCAA
>CADBBB010000079.1 GCA_902792795.1 uncultured Spirochaetaceae bacterium
TCCTCTTTTTTCTCCTCTATAACCTTAACTTCTTCCTCCGGAGCAGTCTTCAGAAACGCCTTCGCATTTCTCTTCATTATCCCATTACTCATCCCATTACTCATCCCATTGCCTGTCCCGTTACCACCCTTATTCTTCTTACTTGAATCAGCCATTTTTTACCTCCAATATATACAACATCAAAACGCAGGCGCGTTAAAAATGTCCTTCGTCCAATATCACAATGTCAACGCGGCGGTTGTAGGCCATCGCCTCTTCCGTGTCGCCCTCAAACTTTGGGCGCGTGTCCGCGTATCCCGCCACCGAAAACTGCCGCTCCGGCGCTCCAAAGTCCGCCAAATAGTGCAAGACGTTCATCGCGCGCGCCGCCGAAAGCTCCCAGTTGCTCAAAAAACCGGTCTCGTCAGGATCCACCGGCGTTTTGTCGGTATGGCCTTCTATCCTAAATCTTCGGTTTTTTTCAATTAAATCTTTATCACTAAAAAACTCGCTCAAGCGCAAAAGCGTGTCGCGGGTGTCCTCAATGTCCAAGTCGGCGCTGCCCTTCTTAAAGAAGGAGTCGGCGGCCAGCGTTATTATCAAGCCCCGCTCGTCGCTCGTTATCGTGATGCGGTTCGACTTGACGTCGGGCGCGAAAAGGGACACGGCCTTTTTCTTGGCCATTCCCAGCGAGCGGCCTTTTTCAACAGAAGGAAGGGCGCTGATAGTGTTTCCCAAGTCCGCCAAACGGCCGGCGCTCAATGACATTCCGCCCGAAGTGGTCTCGGTCTGATGCATTTGCAGGCTCTCCGTAATCGTCGCCAACTGGGTCACGTCGATTTCCGACGGGTTGTACAACATTACGAAGAAGCAAAGCATCAAGGTAATCATGTCGCCATACGTGCCTTGCCAGGCTGTTGACGGTTTCTCAGGCTCTTTCTTCTTGCCCATCTAACTAATCCTTTAGAACTTCCGAGGCGACGGCCTTTCTTGTGACCGGGTCAAGGTAAGTCAAGAGCTTTTGCGCGATTACGCGGGAGTTTTCGCCGGCCTGGATGGACAAAATGCCCTCGATGACCATTTCCTTAACTCTCATTTCCATAGAGTTCTGGCCGATGAGGTTCTGGCCGAACGGAGTCAAAAGCCAGTTGGCCATCATTGAACCGTACAAAGTGGTGATCAACGCGACGGCCATGTTAGGACCGAGCGAGCTCTTGTCTTCCAAGTTGTTCAACATACCAATCAAACCAAGAACGGTACCCATCATTCCAAAGCCAGGCGCGAAGCCGGCCCACTGGTTTACGCAGTTGATCCATTCCATGTGGCGGGCTTCCGTCTGGTTCATTTCGTTTTCCATGATTTTGCGGACAACGGCGCCGTCGGTGCCGTCGATCACCAAGCGGAGGCCGCTTTTTAGGAACTGGTCGTCCAAGTCCTCAAGGCCGTCTTCCAAAATCAAAAGGCCCTCGCGGCGCGCTTTGTCGGAAAGGTTCACTATGTTCTGGACAAGCGACTTTTCGCCAAAATCGGGAATCTTGAAGGCCTTGGCCATAACTTTGAAAAGGCCCAGCGCTTTGTTGAGGGGCGAAAGGATGAACAAGGCCGCGTAAGAGCCGCCCACGGTCATGAAGACAGACGGAATGTCGATGATTCCGCCCAAGGTGCCGCCTGACGTCAAGACTGACATGACGATACAAGCCGCGCCGCCCGCGATTCCGATTATTGTCGCTATATCCATTTTATACCTCTTGGGTGTTTATGCCGATTCTTTTTCGGTAATCCACAATTTTGCTTATAATGTCTTCCGGGGAATTTTTAACAATAACTTTTTTGCCGGAGAGCATCGTAATCGTCAAGTCAGGAAGGCTTTCCATCGACTCGATCATATGCGGATTTAAAAAATACTTAGATCCGTTGAGACGCTCAACCTCAATCATATCTTAATTATTTCCCCACTAATAAAGATATGGCAATTTAAAAAACTGCTATTCTTTATAGTAACACACCTTGCAAAAAAATGCAAGTTTATTCTTATAAATTTTCGGAATTTTTTTGTGGGGAATTTAGGGAAAAAAACGCCGCCCGACGGCCGCCCGACGACTGGGAGCTTTTTGTATTGAATAAATTAAAAAAATTTGTTATAATTGCGCCGCAGATTCATGCAAGGCAAAAAGCGAATGGAAAAAACGAAAATACTGATTGTAGAAGACGACCGCCAGATGGCGGGCCTCATAGAGCAGTACGTAAAGAACGGCGGAATGGACGCGGCCTCGTTCTCCACCGCCGAAGAGGCCCTTGAGGCGGCGCGCAAAGAGGCGCCCCAAGCCGTCTTGCTTGACTTGAACCTGCCCGGAATGAGCGGAATGGATTTTTTGCGAAAATTCCGCGAAGAGACAAAAAATTTAATTCCCGTCATAGTCGTCAGCGGAAACGACCGCGACGAGGACATTGTCGGAGCCTTGGAAATCGGCGCCGACGACTTTGTGACAAAGCCTTTCAGCCCCCGCGTCCTGCAGGCCAGGCTTTCGGCCGCGCTAAGAAGGGTGGCCGAAACGGAAGCCGCCGCCGAAGAGTCAATACAATTTGGCGAATACACGATTTTGGAAAATTCCTGCGTCCTAAAGCGGGGAACGGCAAAAGTGCGGCTCAGCGCCCGCGAATTTGACGTCCTCAACTTTTTGGCGCGGCACGAAGGCGAAAATTTGTCGCCGGAAAAGATTTTCAGCGCCGTTTGGAAAGTTCCCTTTGGCGACGTGACGGCGGTGGCGGTCTACATTCAGCGCTTAAGAAAAAAAATAGAAAAAGACCCGCAAAACCCGCAATACATCAAGACGATTTTTAGATACGGATACAAATTCGACAGCTGCCCCCAAAAAAACGAGGAGCCTTCCGAGCCTAGCCAAGAAGCTACTTCTTGACCCAAGTCACGTCAACGCTGGCGGGCTCGACCGAGCCGCCCGACTGGACCAAAGTCTTTTTCTTTCCAACAAGGGAGCCGTTTGAAGAAAGCGTAAGCTCCCATTCTATCGGCGGCGCGCTTTCGGCGCAAGCCAAAATTGTCTGCCTGTCAATGTCGGGATAAAAATGCGCGTTGAACTTGTCGGCCGCTCCTCAAAAGGATTATCTTGCTCGCGCTCTTTTCGCCGCCCCAAGTTCCCGCAAGGCTTTCCGCTCCGCCGCCGGAACTTTCGGGGCGGGGGCCGCCCGGGCCCGTCTTGGCCGCGACGCTTTCCGAGCCTTCGTTTCCGGTCGCTTGGGAAACCACGCGCTGTATCAAGGTCTTGGCGTCGGTGAGAATTTTATAGTAGGAGTCGTATTCCTTTCCCGTCAAAAAAATCTCGCCGTTTTGCAAATTCTTGACTATGAACGAGCAGGACCACTTTTCGTCGCTGCGGGGCCTGTAAATGCGGGCCACAAAAAGCATTGAATTTTCGGGCTTTTCCTGCGTCTGGGCCAAGCCAAAGAAGGCTTCCCCCCGCTCGTCGCCTTGTATTTGCGTGTAGGAATCCTTAATCTCGTCGTCGCGCAAGTCCTGGGTGTCCAAATAGCCGATTCCCCGCAGCTGCGCGTAGAACAAGTCTTGGGTTATGTTGAGCATGTTTTGGTCGTTGACGTTGGTGACCACGCCGTAATAGCAAAGGTTGTATTTTTGGGCGCCGTCCTGGGCGTGGAGAACGGAGGTTCCCAATGCCAAGACGGAAAGCGCGAGAAAGAAAACTTTCGACAAAAAATTGCCCTTACCCATTAAGCCTCTTTTTAAATTCCCTTCTAAGCTCGCGGTCCGTGTCGCGCGCCTTTATGGTCTCCCGCTTGTCAAAGGCCTTCTTTCCTTTGCAAACGCCCAGAGTTACCTTTACGCGGCCGTTTTTTAGGTAAAAGTCCAAGGGAATCAAGGTGAAGCCCTTTTCTTCCACCCGCCGGGACAGGCGCTTGATTTGCTCGCGGTGGAGCAAAAGCTTTTTGGGGCGGTCCGGATTGTGGTTGAACACGCTGGAATACGAATATTCGGCGATGTGAAGGTTCTTGACCCAAACCTCTCCGTTTATAATTTCGGCAAAAGCGTCGGGAAACGACAGGTTTCCGCCCTTGACGCACTTAACCTCGGTGCCTTCAAGCGCGATGCCGCATTCAATGGAGTCTTCAATAAAATAGTCAAAACGCGCCTTTCGGTTTTCCGCGATTTTTTTTGCGCCTTCCGCCATAAACTAATATTGTAGCGCCAAAAAGGCAAGTTGACAAGAGGAATTGTCATGGTCTTCCGCATTTGTAAGCAAGCCAAAACGCTCTCGCGTAAATTCAAACGGCTGCGAACGAGGCGCTTTTAGGGTAAAGAATAGAGCTTAACGTGCCTAAGTTCTCCCCGTTTGCCTTTCCGCTACGCGTTTTAACCGGTTGCAATGCGGAAGGCCTGACAACCGTTACGGAAGGATATTAAAACGCGCGCCGACCGGGAGCGTTTTGTCTTTCCATAATTTGGAATTTCCGAGGAATTGACGCGGAGGCGCGTTTTCGATAGGATTTTGGAATGAGCAAAAACAACAATATATATGAAATTTCATACTCGCTCAGGCAGGAAAGGCGCCGCTTCATACGAAAGGCCGTTTTGTTGGCGGTCGCGTTTTTTTTGGCGATGAACGCGCTGCTTTCTTTTGTCATTAGGCCTGTCCTTCAAAAATCAGCGTCGATGGAGCCCAACGTTCCCAGCGGAACTTTTGTCTTTGTCACGCCAATCGGAAAAAAAATAAAGCGCGGAGAAATCGTCTTGGTCTCCACGGAAGAAAAAGATTTGACGCGCTGGCAAAAGTTCCAGGATTTTTTCGCGCGGGCCTTCACATTTCAAAAAGTCGGCCTGAGCTCAAGCAAAAAACCGATGATGCGGCGAGTGGCGGCCCTGCCCGGCGACACGATTTACATGAAGGACTTCATCCTTTACGCGCAGCCAAAAGACGAAAAGCATTTTTTTACGGAATTTGAATTGAACCAAATTCCCTACAGCGTCGACATCCGGGTTCCTCCGGCGGAATGGAATTCGCAAATTGGCGTCCGAGGCTCTTTTGAAAAGATGACGCTAGGCCCTGGCGAATACTACGTTTTGGGCGACAACCGCCTGTCTTGCGTTGACTCTCGAATTTTTGGAAAAGTCAACGCCAAAAAAATTAGCGGCCGCGTCCTGATGAATTTTTTTCCGCCGTCCGCGCTTAAAATATTCTTCGCGACAAAGCAAGCGCAAAAGTGAGGCCGCCCCTTTACATTCACATTCCATACTGTCTCCAAAAATGCGGCTACTGCGATTTTTTTTCAAAGCCAAGCGGCGCCGTTCCCGCGGAATACGTCAAGGCCGTCTCGCGTCAGATTGAGCATTTGGCAAAAGCGTTTTGCGTGGAGGAATGGAAGAGCGTTTACATCGGAGGCGGGACTCCAAGCCTTTTGAGCGCGGAAGACTTGCGCTTTTTATGCAAGACCATAAAGGCCGCCGCGCCCTTGGCCGCAAATTGCGAGTGGACAATCGAGATGAATCCTGGAACGATCTCGCGGGAACTATTGGAGGCCGCAGACGCTTGCGGCATAACCCGCCTGAGCGTCGGAATCCAATGCAAAAACCAAAAAGTCTTGGACGCGATCGGCCGGCGCGCGAGCGTCTCGCAAATTGAGGAAGCGGCGCGATTGATAAAAAATTTTTGGCCTCATGAATGGTCGGCCGACTTGATCGCGGGACTTCCCTTCCAGACAAAAGAAGACATCGCACGCGACATAGATTTTATCGAGCGGAACGGAGCCAATCACATTTCGTTCTACTCGCTCACGCTGGAAGAAGGAACGCCGCTAAAAGGCGCGATTGACGCGGGAAAGATTCCTTACGACGAAGAAGATGCGGAAGAACTGTGGCTGGACGGCCGCGACCTTTTGGAAAAGCGCGGATTTTTACAATACGAAGTGAGCAACTTTGCAAAGCCCGGCTTTGAAAGCAAGCACAACGCGGCCTACTGGGCGCAAGAAAGCTATCTTGGCGCCGGAGCCGGAGCGGCTGGAACAATTTATGGAAATCCGACCGGCTTTCGCTACACAAACGTTTTGGACGCGGCGGAATACATAAAGTTTTGGAACGAAAACAAAAAAACAAAAGGCTTCACTGACCAAAACGCGCGCGGCTGGGATACAAAGAGGCTTTGCAAGCCCACGACGCAGGCGTCGAACCAAAAGGCGTCACTGTCCAAAACGCCGGGGCGGCCGCATGGCTTGAAAAACACGAGCGCGACGGCGAAGTCTTTTACGCGATGACGCGCGAAGGCCTTTTGTTTTTAAACCGATTTTTGGAGGAACTATGAAGCTTTTTATCTTTGACATGGGCGGAGTCGTCACCACAAACGCAAGCGAAGCCCGCGGCCGCCCCGCCGCCGCTCTTGGCGTTACGCAAGAAGAAATGGACCGCGCCACAGGCGACCTCTTTGACCAGCTTACAGTCGGAAAAATCAGCGTCCAAGAATTTTGGGAAACTGTCGGCGACCGTCTTGGAAAGAAAATCGACACGGACTATTTTCACTTGTTCTTCCACCCTATATTGAACGAGGGAACAAAAAAAATAATTTTGGCCTTGCGAAAAAAAGGCTTCCGCGTCGTTTGCGGAACAAACACAATCCAAAGCCACTACTTAAACCACATGACGCGCGGCGACTACGCTTTTTTTGACCAAACCTACGCGTCGCAAATGATGGGAGCAAAAAAGCCCGAC
Source organism: uncultured Spirochaetaceae bacterium (assembly GCA_902792795.1). Taxonomy (GTDB): domain Bacteria; phylum Spirochaetota; class Spirochaetia; order Treponematales; family Treponemataceae; genus Treponema_D. The sequence goes on from CADBBB010000079.1 coordinate 6,710, forward strand.
CCGCAATTTTGGAAGCTGATTTTGGACGCAGAAAAATGCGCGCCAAGCGACGCGTTTTTTGTGGACGATCTTGAAGCCAACGTCCAAGCCGCCGCCTCTCTTGGCATCCACGCCTTTCAATTTACAAGCGCAAAGGACTTGCGGCGGGCGATAAAAGAATTTTTGCGCGGCTAATTAGTTTGCGCCGGCTTCCGCCTTTAGCCTGACCGCTGGAACGATTCCTCCGCCTGAAGCGGAAACCTTGTCCAAGTCGCAGGCGTAGCCAAAGTCGGTGACGCCGCGAGCGCTGTCGCAAAAGGAATAGCTTGGAGAGCGCAGCCACCACCAGCCGCCGTAAAGGCCTGTGGTGTCTTGCCGGACGCCTTGCGCCTTCGCAAAGTCTGTCGGCTTTCGGATGCGGGCGCTTCCCGCTCCGTAAGAATCGTAAACGCCAAAGCCAAAGGCGCTCTTGGTGGCCTCCCGCTCGCTAAGCAAAAAGACCTTGTCGCTTGTGCCCTCGCAATAATATTCGTTTTTTCCGCCGTTCCACAAGCCGCCCTTGGTGTCGGGATTGGTGGAACGCTCGCTGTTGTCCACGGCGGACGTTTGGATCCGCCCTTCTTCCTCCGCCGAAAAAGCCGTTTTCAAAAAAGTTTCGTTTAGCCAAGCGCGGATTCGGCTATGCTTGTAGTTGTTGGGAAAGATTGTCTGGTCTCCAAGAGTCCGCTCGGCCTTTGCGTCGTCATAGTAAGGGCCGGAAGCCAAGATTTTTTCTGCCAGCAAAAGCCGCGAGCCTTTTTTGTCTTCCAAAACGCGCCATGTTATCGGCTCCACCTTGAACCAATCTTGGCCAAGGCGCGCGTAAAGGGCGCCGTCGCTCCCCTTGCAATAAAGAAAGGCGCCGACGGCCAACGGCTCGCTCTGGTCAACCAAAACGCCCTCGGCGGCGCGAGTCTGCGGCCAGGAGCCAAATTCAACGTAAGTCCAAACTATCTCGCTTTGCCAGCTAAAGTTTGAAAGAAAAGAAAGCGCCACCGGGAGGCCGACCAAAGCAAGCGCCGTAAATATTAATGGTAAAAATTTCCTTATAGTTTTATCCATTTCGCGCAAAATTATCAATCGATGGCCGCTCTTTTGTCAAGGCGCGATGTTGACCTATGGCGCGACGATTTTGATGGGAATGAAAAAGCGCTAGAATTTTTCCTCGGCCTATGCTACAATTCAGCCATGCCTCAAACCTTCTACCAAAGCGACACAGTTTTCACGGTAACCCAGCTTACAAACCTAATCAAAGACATGGTCGAAGGCTCTTTTCCCGAAATCGTGCTTGAGGGCGAGGTTTCAAACTACAGGCCCAGTTCCAGCGGCCACGTTTATTTTGTCTTAAAGGACGCGGGGGCGCAAATCGCGGCGGTTATGTGGAAAGGAACGGCGGCGAGGCTCAACTTTAAGCCTTGCGACGGAAACCTTGTCCGCGTAAAAGGAAAGCTCACCGTCTACCCCGCGCGCGGCAACTATCAAATCGTAATCAGCGCGATGGACTTGGCCGGAAGCGGAAACATTCTCCTCATGCTTGAGGAGCGGAAGAAAAAATTTTACGCCGAGGGCCTCTTTGACGAAGCTCGCAAAAAACCACTGCCCGCTTTTCCTGACACAATCGGAGTTGTCACAAGTCCCACAGGCGCGGCCTTGCGGGACATTTTGCAAATCACCCGCCGCCGCTCAAAATACGTAAACGTAATTTTGTTCCCGGCCATCGTGCAGGGCGACACCGCCGCCCCCAGCATCGCGCGGCAAATACAAACGGCCAACGACTACAATATGTGCGATGTTTTGATTGTAGGACGCGGCGGCGGATCCTTGGAAGACCTGCTTCCCTTTAGCGAAGAGCTTGTCGTCCGCGCCGTGGCCGAGTCAAAGATTCCGGTGATAAGCGCGGTTGGCCACGAAATCGACTGGGCGCTATGCGACTTTGCCGCCGACAAGCGCGCGCCCACTCCCAGCGCCGCCGCCGAGCTTGCGGTTCCTGTTTTGGACGACGTTCTTTATTTTTTTGAGCAAAAGGAAAGCGAGTTTGAAACGGAGATAAAAAACCGCGTCCAAAAACTGCGCCTTATGGTTCAGGAATTTTCGCCGGAAAATTTGGAGCTTAGATTCCGCGCGATTGAGCAGCCCCTTTTGCAGCGCTTTGACTACGCAAAGGAAGATTTGCTTTCAAACGTCACGGAACGAATAAAGGACGCGCGGCTTAAGTTGGAAAAACAAATTTTGGTTTTGGAAAACGCGAATCCTTCGGCGCTCTTGCAGCGCGGATATTCTATGGTTCGCGACGCGGCCACAGGAAAAATCATCCGCTCGTCCGCGGAAGTCGCGCAAGGAAGCAAGATAGAAATACTTCCCGCCAAGGGAAAAATCTTGGCGACAGTCGACAGCGCGACGGAGTGACGCGGCGCTTCTTAGTCAGTTTATAATTTTAGGAGTATAAATGAAAAACTTTGAAGAGAATCTTGACAGGCTTGAGGAAATCAGCCGCGCGATAAAGGACCCCAACGTAAAGCTTGAGGACGCGCTCAGCGCCTTTGAGGAAGGAATCAAGCTCGCAAAGGGAATGGAAAAAGAAATAGACAAGATTGAAGGAAAGATTCAAGTCTTGATGAACCAGCCGGTCGCGAGCGCCGACGACAAGCCCGAGCTTGACTTGTTCTCGCAAGCCGATGAGGCTAGCGGCTCGGCGGGCGCTCCCAAAACAGGCCTAAGGCAATAGCGCGACAATACCATGCAAAACCAAAAAGCCGCGACTTCCGCTCCACAAAGAGAGATTAAGATCCTCAACGCCGAGACCGCCCGCAAAATCGCGGCCGGCGAGGTCATCGACCGCCCCGCATCGATTGTCCGCGAAACCTTGGACAACGCGGTGGACTCAGGCGCCGCGCAAATCAACGTCGAAATCGAAGGCGGCGGCATAGACAGAATCCGCGTCCAGGACAACGGCTGCGGAATGAGCCGCGAAAACCTTTTGATGGCCGCGCACCCACACGCCACAAGCAAAATTTCCACCGACACGGACTTGTTGAACCTTACGACGCTTGGCTTTAGAGGCGAGGCGCTCGCTTCAATCGCCGCCGTCTCACGCCTTACAATCACAAGCGGCGAATGGAAAATGCGCTGTTCCATCACGGAAGACCACGTTTTGGAACCATGCGCTCCGGTCGAGGGAACGATCGTTTGCGCCGAAAACTTGTTTGAAAATTTTCCCGCCCGCCGCCAGTTTTTAAAGCGGCCCGCCAGCGAAACAAAAATGTGCCGCCAAACTTTTTTGGAAAAGGCCATGCCGCGCCCCGACATAGCCTTTAGGCTTACCGTCGACGGCCAAATGCGCAACGACTTTAGCGCCGGCCAAACGTTAAAGGAGCGCTTTTGCGCGGCGCTGGACATTCAGCAAAGCCCGGACTTGTTCTACGAAATAAAAGGAAGCGGCGCGGGCTTTTCGTTCAACCTTGTAATCGGAGACCCATGCGTCGCTCGCCAAGACAGAAAAGACATTTACATTTACGTAAACGGACGGCGAATCGCCGAATACTCTTTGGTCCAGGCGATTGAATACGGCTCGCAAGGATACTTTCCAAACGGAACGCATCCAGCCGCCGCTCTTTTCGCGCAAGTCCAGCCGGACTTGGTTGACTTTAACATTCACCCGGCAAAAAAAGAGGCGCGCTTTAAGGACATCGCTCCCCTGCACCACGGCGTAAGCTCCGCGCTGCGCGAGTTTTTCCGCGCCCTCAGCGTAAAGCAAATGAAGGCGGGCTTTGAAGCGGCGGCCCCCGAGCCGTCCCTGTCATTGTCGAACGACAATACGTCATTCCCGCGCCCGCCGCGGGAATCTTTTGCAAGCCAAGGCTTCGCAAGCCTAAAAAGCCCCGCCGCCTCTTTGGCCGACTTGGCGGACATGGCTGGCGGCGCTTCTCCGCTAGGAACGCAATCTTGGTCAGGAAACAATTCCGGCGGCGCACAGTCTTGGCCTTCCGGCAATTCTTACGGCGCGGGACGGGCGCCGCGCATAGCCGAGCGGCCGCAAAACCTGCGCGTTGCCAGCCCGTCTTATGAAAGCCAAGAGTTCGCAAGCCCAAAAAGCGCGGCCGCATTTTCGGGCGGGCAAAACGTTTCGGGCGCGGCGCCTTCTTGGACTTGCAACCAATCCTCGGACGCGGCGGGCTTCCGCTACATAGGCCGCGCGCTCGGAACGTTCATCATAATAGAAAAAAACAAGTCGCTTTACTTTGTTGACCAACACGCCGCGCACGAACGCTACTTGTTTGACAAAATAATGGACGGCCAAGAGCAAAGACAGCCGCTCCTCGTTCCTGAAAAAATCGAGCTTGAAAGCATCGAAGACGACCAATACTTGGAATCCATCGCGGACGAATTAAAGCGCTACGGCTTTGAATGCGAGCGTACTGGCGACGCGCAATGGACGTTCACATCGTTCAACTCAATGTGGAAGGGCGGCATAATCGAACTAAAAAAATTGATTTTTGAAAAGCGCGTTGAGCCAAAGGAATTGATAAGAAAAATCGCCGCGATGGCCGCCTGCCGTTCCGCCGTAAAAGACGGAGACGTGATTGACGACGCGGCGGCGATAGACTTGGTTCAAAAAGCCTTCGCCCTCCCCGACCCGCATTGCCCCCACGGCCGCCCCTGCTGGACGGTCGTCACAAAGGAAAAATTGTTCGAGCTTGTAAAGCGGACGTAGCCCCCGCAAGGCGGCCGCAATTTTGGGCTTGCGAGCGATTTTTAGTTGGCAATCGCGGCCAAGAGCGCGTCCACTTCCGCCTTTTTGTAAGTAGGGTTCTTTTGCTGCAAAATCTTTAGATAGCTTTCGGCGCTGGCGGTATCCTTGAGCGCCACAAAAACCTTGGCAAGCTCTATGTAAGAATCGTAATTCTTTGAATCGGAATTCAAAATGTCCAAATAACATGTCTTGGCGTTGTCAAATTCCCCGGCCTCCCCATAGCATTTGGCCAAATTGAAGCGAACCGTCTGGTCCTTGGGGTTTTTCTTGAGCGCGTTTTGAAAGTGAGTTATTGCGTTTTGGTAATCCTTCTTGGCAAGGTAGGCGGAGCCCAAATTGTTTTCAAGCTCAAAGCTCTTTTCAACCTTGTAAGCGTCAAGAAAAAAGGACAAGGCCGCGTCCGCGTCGGGCGGAGTCATCCCCATGAACATTACGCCAAGGTTTGTCTTTGTCTTTGAGTTGTCGGGGTCAAGCGCCAAAACTTCTTTATAAAGCACGATGGCAGTGTCGGCGTTCCCCAGAGTGTCTTCTATAAGCGCGTAGTTGTAGACAACGACGGCCTTTTCCTTGGCGGCCTTTATCAAGTCCTTTTGCTCGTAAGAAAGCTTGGCGTATTTTTCCGCCTCGGAATGTTTGTTTTGGTTGTAAAGCGCCAAAGCCAAATTGTAG
>CADBBB010000080.1 GCA_902792795.1 uncultured Spirochaetaceae bacterium
ATCGGCAAAAACACTTGTTTTCTTTATTTTTTGCAGGGCGCGGCGATTCAAAAAAAAACGCTAAAAAATTTGACTTTTTTGCGAAAATTCTTTATTTTTAAAGGAAAGAGCATATCATATAGGAGTTGCAATATGAAAGTAAAACCATTGGCTGACCGTGTGTTGTTGAAGGCTGAAAAGGCCGAAAGCAAGACCGCTTCCGGAATCATCATTCCCGACGCGGCTCAGGAAAAGACTCAGACCGCGACTGTGGAAGCCGTTGGCCCCGGAACAGAAAAGGACCCGATTACCGTCAAAAAAGGCGACCGCGTTATGTACGACAAATATTCTGGAACTCAAGTCAAGATTGACGGAGAGGAATATCTTATCTGCAAAATGAGCGACATCATCGCCGTTTTGGAAAAGTAATCACTTCCTAAATTTCTGCAGCAAGAGGCGGGCTTTGCCGTTGCCTGGGTTTAAATACAAGCAGTATTCCAGCGATTTTACGGCGGCCGCCTCTTCTTTTTTTGCGTCGTAGACGCAAGCCAATCTATACATTATTTCTGACTTTAAAAAGTTGTCGCTGGCGCGGCTTTGGGCGCGTCCGTACAATTCCAAGGCCTTGTCCTTGTTGCCTGTGCTGGAATAAATCATGGCAAGGTTCACGGCGCTTTGGGTGGCGGCCGCCGGGCTTATTTCCGTTCCGCTGTAGGAGTCGGAAAATCCCGATTCGTAAACTGCGTATTCGTAGAGGCGCTTTGTCAAATCCGTTTCGCGCTCGCGGGCGGCAAAATAGGCCGCGTATTCCGCTTCCCACAAGTCCATGTTGCGCAAGGATAAAACCAAGTCTTCCTCAAAGTCCCGCTCGGTTCCAAGCTTGTAGCGGGCGGCCAGATATTTTAGGAACATGTCCTTGGCCTCGGAATAGCGGTCAAGGCGCAAAAGGGTGTGGACGGCGTATTGCGCTATCTCCGGCGGATACAAGTCGGCGGCCAGCGCGTTGCGTTCCAGCACTCGGTACATTCTTCCCAAGCGCGTCCGCTCGTCGCTTGTGTCGTCAATTTTGTCCTCAAGCTCAAGCGCGGCGACGTAAAGGCTGTCGTTGTGGGTGCGTGCGATCGATTACAAGCGCGTCGCTCACCGAAACTCGCGGCCGCTCGTCAAAACGCTTCATGTCGGTTGAAACGACGCCCGCGTCGCGAAGTGATTTTGTGAGCGGGTCGTCCATGACGCGGCGCGAGGAATTGTAGGCGAAGTTTCCGTACGCTATCAAGGCGGGCGCGAAGTCCGGCCATTTTTGCGTTACGAATGTGAGCGTGTTGTAGGCCGCGCGGTCGTCGCTCCTTTGCATGGCGTAAAGCGCGCTGTTCAAGTACATCGTTCCCAAGAGGCTTGTTGTGGTTCCGCTTTGCGCGCCGCTTTGGTTTTCCGCGCCAAGCGTAAGGGCTGCGATTAGCTCTCCGCGAACCCGCTCCGCTTCCTTTTCCTCTCCCATAAGGGTGTAGGAGTCGGACAGGAGCGCGGTCGTTTCTATGGCGTTCACCTTGCGTCGCTCGGAAATAAAGTAAAAAAAGCGGCTTTCGTTTTTCTTGGCTATTTCTTGCGAGGCCACAAGACATTCGGCGGCCTCGCCGTATTTTTTGTTGTCGTAAAAGACCAGCGCCCAAAAGTAGGCGTCGGAAGGGCTTTGCATTTGGCCAGGGAACAAGGCCGCCGCGTCGCCGTAGTCGCCTTTAGAAAGGCCGCAAAGAGCCGCGTTCCTTAGCCAGGCGTTGTCGCCGCTTGTGTTGTAGGCGTCGACGTAAAGGGCGGCCGCTTCTTGGCTTATGTAAAATTCCAGGCCGCGGTCTTCTTCCGCTTCCAAAATAGAGCGGAACAAGAGCTCGGAATAAAGTCCGCCGTATTTTGTTCCGCGCAAAATTTTTGAAAGCTTAAAGGCTTCGCCGCTTCTTTCGGAATTTTTTAGAAAGGAAACGTAAACCGCGTTTAGCTCCAAGTTGTCGGGGTTTTTCTTAAGGTTTTTTTTAAGGACGTTTTCGGCGGGCTTTTTTTGGTCGAGCGCCAAGTAGCGTTTGTAAACGCCGATCGCTTCCATTGGATTTAGGATTCGCTTTTCGCAGGAAGAAAGAATTTTGAGCGCGTCTTTTGGGTAGCCTTGCGCGATGTAGCGGTCGGCTTCGTCAAGGGCGCTTGTGATGGACATGGCGCTGCTTTTTGCCGAGCAAGAAACCAACGTTCCCAAAAGCGCCGCCGCGGCGCAGACTGCCAAAACTCTTTTCATTGGCGCTTCTCTTTTGCCATCCTGTCAAGAATGCCGTTGATGAAGGCGGTCTGGTCGTCTATGCCAAACGACTTGGCTATCTCAACCGCCTCGTTTATTATGACCGCGCTTTCCAAATCCTTTTGGTAAAGGAGGGAATAGGCGCTTATCCGCAAAATCGCGAGCGTCACTTTGTTGACGCGCGAAAATTCCCAGTTGGGAGAAAGGCGGGATTTTATTTCTGAATCGATTTGCTCGACGTTTTCTATCGTTCCGCAAAGCATAAGGCGCGCGAACGCCAAGTCGTCGTCGTTCTTTTTGTTTTCAAGCCAGCTGAAACTTTGAACGTCGGCGGCTTCTTTGTTTTCGTTCATGTCCCAAGAATAAATTCCTTGGACGGCGGCAACGCGCGAATCGTGTCTGTTCATTCAATTACCAAGAAAGCAGCTTTAGCAACTCGTCGCCAGTCTTTTTGCGGGTGACGTATTCCGGAGTGTTGAGCGACTTGATTGTTTCCTGGCGCTTTTGCTCCAAGAGGGCCAGCTGCTTTGACTGGGTTACGAGGGCGCGGATTGTTTCGTAAACGGTCTGGGTTGATTCCGGCCTGATGACGTCGCTGATTTCCAAAGCCTTGAAGGGATACTTGTCAAGAATCTCGTAAAATTCCCAAGCGGTGCCTGTTTCCAAAATCTCGGAAGGCTTGTTCATGTCTTCCTTGAAAATGCTCAAGAGGCGCTCGTAAGAAACGCCGAGCTGGGCGGCGTGCTGCTCAACCTTCATAAGGTACAAGTCGGCGGCTCCGTAGCCGGAAACCTTGGGGTCCTGGCCTTCGCGGCGCATTTGCTCGATTGACTTTTTGCCGCTCTTGAGGTCCTTCAAAAGGCCTTCAATCTTCACGCGGGCGGCCGCGGGGTCGTTTTCCTTGGGAACGGCCACCAAGAACATCTTGAGGCTGTCCGGGCGGATGAACTGAGTTTTGTTCAACTCATAGTAGTCGCGGATTTCCTTGTCGGTGGCCGCGACGCCCTGCAAGTCCTGCTGGTTTTGCGAAATGAGGTAGCGGCGCCAAATCAAGTCCGGGCGGATGATTTGGTTCTTGACTTCCTCGATGGACATTCCGGTCTGCTCTTTTACGAACTGCGCGAAAGTCTTCTTTTGGTTTGACATTACAAGGTCGTTCAACTCTTTTTCGGAGTAGACGCGGCTCAAATTCAACTGCTGCGAAATGTTGGTCAAAAAGGCCTGGTCGATTTCTGTGGAAGTGGCCGTGATGCCGGCCTTTTTGGCGGCCTGCAAAATCAACTTTTGGTTGATGATCGTTTCGTAAGTGTCGGCGCGTTCCTGGGGAGTGAGCTTACGCTTGGCTTCCTTTTCCTGCGTGTCGACGATGTCCTTTACTTCCTTAACCGTGACCGCTTCCGTGTCGGTGTACTTGACCACGGCGAGCGTCTGCAAAAGCGAGGCCTGCGCGGTGGCTGCGAAAATTCCGGCCAAAGCCACAAATGTTCCAATAGCAAGTCTTTTCATACAATATTCCTTTATGTTAAATAAACATTTTTAGTTAAATAAAGTTACACGTTTTCAAGCGGAAGGCCGCCGCTAATCACGGCGCGGATTCTGCGCACGCCCGCGCTGGACGACTGTTCCTTTGTAATCTTAAAGTCGCCGATTTGTGCCGTGTGCTGAACGTGGGGGCCGCCGCAAACTTCCTTGCTGAACCAGTCATTCTTGGGGTCGCGGCCGATTGTGTAAACCTTTACGTCCTCGCCGTATTTATTTGTAAAGAGGGCGCGGGCGCCTTCTTCCTTTGCCTTTTCGAGCGGAAGGATTTCCATCGTGACGGGAAGGTCTTCCTTAATCTTTTGGTTCACGATGTCCTCGACCTTCTTGATTTCCTCGGGAGTCATCGGGCGCTCGAAGGTAAAGTCAAAGCGCATGCGCTCGTTGTTGATGTTGCTTCCCTTTTGGGCTACCTGGTCGCCCAAAACTTCTGTGAGCGCCTGCTGCAAGAGGTGGGTGGCTGTGTGGTACTTTGTGGTGATTTCCGACTGCTCGGCCAAGCCGCCCTTGGCCTTTCCGGCGTCCAAGGTCTTTGAGGCTTCCTGGTGCTTCTTTTCCGCTTCCTTAAAGCCTTCGATGTCGACGGTGAAGCCGTGCTCGGCTCCCAATTCCTGGGTAAGCTCAAGCGGGTAGCCGAAGGTGTCGTAAAGGCGGAAGGCCACCTTGCCCGNTTGGGGTTCTTCATCAAGTTGGGAAGGAGCTTTTGGAATTCGGCCTCTCCCTTTTTAAGGGTTTCGCGGAACTTGTCTTCCTCGGCGGAAAGTTCCTTTGCGATTTTTTCTTTGTTCTGCTCAAGCTCGGGGTAGGCGTTCTTGAAGTTGGCGACGACCGCCTCGGCGATTTGCGCCAAGAAAGCCTTGTCGATTCCAAGCTTCATTCCGTGGCGGACGGCGCGGCGGATAAGACGGCGCAAAACGTAGCCCGCGCCCAAGTTGGAGGGAGTCACGCCCCGCTGGTCGCCCAAAATGAAGGTAGCCGCGCGGCTGTGGTCGGCGATGATGCGGACGCTCTTGTCCTTTTCTTCGTCGCTTCCGTATTTGTATGAGGAAAGTTCCTCGATTTTTTTGATGATGGGCTCAAATACTTCCGTCAAGTATACCGAAGTCTTGCCCTGCAAAATGCAGTTGGTTCTCTCCAAGCCCATGCCGGTGTCCACGTTCTGCTTGGGAAGGGGAACCAAGGTCTTTTCGTCCTTGCGGTTGAACTGCATGAAAACGTTGTTCCAGATTTCCATCCAGTTGGCGCTGTCGGTGCCCTTGTTGCTTCCTTGCGGCGGAAGGCCTTCTCCGACCCAGTAGAAAATTTCGGTGTCGGGGCCGCAAGGGCCTGTGGGGCCGGCCGCCCACCAGTTGTCGCTGGCGGGAAGGTAGGCGATTTTATCTTCGGGCATGCCGTTTTCTTTCCAATAGTTGGCGGCGTCCTCGTCGCGGGGCGCGTTCTCGTCTCCGGCAAAGACTGTGACCGAAAGTTTTTTGGGGTCAAGGCCAAGCCAGTCCTTGCTGGTCAAAAATTCGTAGCTGAACGCGATTGATTCCTTTTTAAAGTAGTCGCCCAAGGACCAGTTGCCCAGCATTTCAAAGCAAGTGAGGTGGCTGGGGTCGCCAACTTCGTCGATGTCGCCTGTGCGGATGCACTTTTGGTAGTCGGTGAGGCGCGTTCCGGCGGGGTGCTTTTCGCCCAAAAGGTAAGGAACGAGCGGGTGCATTCCTGCCGTTGTAAACAAAACTGAAGGGTCATTTTCCGGAATCAATGACTGTCCGGAAATCTCTGCGTGGTTTTTGCTCTTGAAAAATTCGATATACTTAGAGCGAAGTTCGTTAGCGGTCATAGTCTTGTCATTATATTGAATTGCCCGCGCCGTGTCAATCTAGGGCGCGCTTGCCGCGCAACCGCTATTGCAAGCATTTCATTTCTATTATAAAATGGAAGAATGCTAAAAAAGAAGCTTTGCATTATGATTGCGGGCGGCGCGGCTATTTTGGTCGCGGCGGCGGTTTTGATTGCCGTGGCGGCGTTCGACGCAAGCGCGGTGAAGGTCGCCTTTTACGACGTTGACGCCCGGGTTCAGGACGCGGTTAAGGATCAAGTTGGAAGGATGAATTTGCGCCGCGTCAAATATTTTGCGCTGGACGGCTCGGAGGAACTTCCCAAGAAGGCGGAAAAAAAATATTCGCTTTTAATCGCAAAAAATTCATTGGCGCTAAGAACGCGCGCAAAGTCTTTTGTTCCGATTGACGAAGGAATTTTCGAGGCGCTTCCCACTTCCATCAGAAAGGCCGCCATTGACGGGCAGAGGCGCTACGCCATTCCGCTTTTGCTGGACCACTTTGAATTGTCTTACTACGAGCCGCTTCAAAAACAATTGGGCCTCGCGCTTCCGCAAAGTTACGGCGGCCTCTTGCGATATTTGGAAACGCTAAAGGACAACATTGAAATTCCCCTTGCCTGCGCCGGAGCCGAAGACAGCGAGCTTTTTGGCTTTGTAAGCGCGCTGGCCCTGAGCCTTTACGGGGCGCAGGACTACAAAAAGGCGCTTGACGTTTTGCGCGAATCGGCCGCCTTGAACAAAAACAATTTGCCCGAAGCGGTGACCCGCGTCTTGGACGAAATCAAGGCTATGCAAGACAAAGGCTTGATTTATCCAAAATGGACAAAGGCGTCGTTTCGCGACTTGCGCTATTACATGCAGGAACGAAAGGTCGGCGCCTTGGCCATGCATTTGAGCGCGCGCCGCGATTTTGACTACAATTTGATAAAGTATTACGACTCCAATTTTTTTCCTCAATATGACAGCGGAACGGAGCGCGGGCTTTTGGCGCCGCAAATTGTCGCCGTCCTTCTTTCTTCCAAAAAGCAGCCGGCCTTGATATTGGGCCAGCTGGTGAGCGCCGACACGCAGTCCGACCTTTCAAACGTAAGCCTTTTGGCGCCGGTAGCGTCGCGGGCGGAATCGGTTGACAGGCAGGCGGACGACGTTCGTTTTTGGGCTGCCTCAAGCGCTGCCGGGCCTTTGGGCGGCATTGAGGAAGAGAGCGAAGTTTCAACTGAGCGTTTGCGCTTGTTGGCTAAAAAAATTAGGATTTACTTGGAGAGTTAGTTAAATGAGAAAATTTTTGGCCGCCTTCTTTGTCTTGATAGCGTCGGTCTTGCTGATTGTTTTTTTGACCAAAAAGACTTCCGATTCCGCGGAAAAAAATCTTTCCCAAAGCGACGAGCGGGAACAGGATTCCAAGGCTCAAGGCTCGTCCGACCAAGAGAACGCGCTTGGCTTGGAAGATTCCAGCGTGGTTTCATTCATGCCGCTAAAGCCCGACGAAACTTTGCTTAGCTCGATGGGAATCGATTTGGACGGCGACAATTTGGACGACGAAATTTTGGTTGTCCGCAAGGCTGGAAATCCTTACCTTTATTTGATTGTCGGCCTCTACAATCCGCAGACAACTTTGTACGACCGAGTGAGCGAGCTCAAGACCGAGATAACGCAGTTCAAGTCTTTTTCCTACAACGGAATGGACGTGACCGGCGACCACCGCACGGCTTTGGTTTACCAAGGCTTTACCGACGACGGCCACGCTGTCTTGCAAATGTATTTTTGCTCGCGCCGCGGCTTGACAAAAATCGGAGACTTTAAAAGCGACGGAACTATTTTCATCCAGCAATACAACCGCACGGAAACCTACGAGCTTTCGCAGTCGTCGGGCCGAAGCTTTCCTGTTTGGACATACGCCAGCGACACGCGGGAAGGCGCGGGAAGCCTTAGCCAAGTTCAGACTGAATACGAATGGGACGAAGGCCAGCAGCGCTACGTTCAGGCGCGGCAAATTTTTGTGGCCGGAAAAAGCGTGGCGGCGGCGGAGCTTGCCAAGATTCAAGACGGAACGGTGGAAACGTTCGCCAATTATTTGAACGGCCTTTGGTACAAGATTGACAACGAGGGCGACGAAATCCGCTACATTTTTTTGGACTACAAAAATTCCGAGGTCATTTTTTTGGAAGGCGACTCTCAGGAAGTTTACAACTGGCAAAATTCCAACCTTTACAGAAACGGAATTTATCTGAGCACAGTGAACGCTTCCATCGAAAATTTGCGCCGCCGCTTTGACATAAGCTTGACGGGCTTGGACGAAATGCGCGTTCATGTTTACGACGACGTTAGAATGAGAATCGGAGCGGACGCGCTTTGGAACGGTTCCTACAAAAAAATGAAGAACGCCAACGAGTTTCCGGCGGGCGGCGCGGACACCGCCGACCTTGATTCTTTGCGCGAGCGTTTGGAAGAAATAAAGTTTTGGTCCGCTCCCGACGGCGCCTTGGTCAGCTTTAAGAACGGCTCATACACAATTAACAACGAAACTGTCAACGAAAGCGGCGTTTATTACGTTTCGCAAGTGGCCGACGAATTTGTGATTCAGTTCAACTCGCATTCGGCGGAGCGCTACATCGGAAACGTTTACATTATCCGTTACGGAAAAAAGACCGTTGAGCCCACTGCCAAGGAAAAGGCGCGCGGCAAAAAGCCGGTGGTTCAGACAGACACCAACGTCCTTGTCTTGCAGCCCGCGCAAATCATGTCAAACGCGGCCTACGAGATTTCCGGCCGCGCTCTTACTCTTGCCGCCGCGAGCGTCGAGTAGTTCTTTTTGTTTCTGACTTTGCCTCAAGCGCCAATGTTTCGCAACGCTTTTGCGCCTCGATGATGTCCAAAAATTCTTTTCCTTCCATCGTCTCAATTTCCAAAAGGCGCTTGGCTATCACTTCAAGCAAGTCGCGCTTGCTCTTTAGCAATTTTACGGCGGCGGTGTAGCGTTCGTCCATTATGCGCGCGATTTCGTTGTCAACGTATTTTTGCGTCTCTTCGCTAAACTCGCGCACCAATTCCGGCTCGGCCAAGCCGCCGTAACCGCGGCCGCTTTTTCCAAGGGTCATGTTCTTGAATTTGTCGCTCATTCCGTAGTCGGTGATCATGCGCTTTATTATGTCGGTGGCGCGGCTTATGTCGTTTGACGCGCCGGTGGTGATTTCGTCTTTGCCAAAAATCACTTCTTCGGCCGCGCGGCCGCCAAGCAAGCCGTCCACTTTTCCAAGCAATTCCTTCTTTGTGAACAAAAGCTGCTCGTCTTCGCTGCGGTACATCGTGTAGCCCAGGGCGCCGGCGCCTCTTGGCAAAATCGTAATTTTATGGACGGGGTCGCTTCCGGGCGTGAAGGCGCTGACGAGCGCGTGGCCGGTTTCGTGGTAGGCAACGCAGACGCGCTCCTTTTCTTTTTCGACGCGGCTCTTTTTCTTAAGTCCGATGATTACCTTTTCTATCGCTTCGTCAAAGTCCACCATGATGACTTGCTTTCGGCCGTTGCGCACGGCGAGGAGCGCGGCTTCGTTTACGATGTTGGCCAAGTCCGCGCCGCTAAAGCCGCTTGTCGCGTGGGCGAGCGCCTGGTAGTCAACCGACGGGTCGACCTTTACGTTCTTTGAGTGGATGCGCAAAATCGCTTCGCGGCCCTTGACGTCGGGCTTGTCCACCGTGACCTGTCTGTCAAAGCGGCCTGGGCGCAAGAGCGCGGGGTCCAAAATGTCGGGGCGGTTTGTGGCGCCCAAAACTATCAAGCCCTTTTCGTTGTCAAATCCGTCCATCTCGACGAGCAGCTGGTTGAGCGTCTGCTCGCGCTCGTCGTTTCCGCCAAGATTGTTGACGCGGCTTTTTCCAATCGCGTCAAGCTCGTCGATGAAAATGATGCAGGGCGCCTTTTCGCGCGCCGTGCGGAACAAGTCGCGGACGCGGCTGGCTCCGACGCCAACGAACATTTCTACAAAGTCCGAGCCGGAAATTCTAAAGAAGGGGACTCCGGCCTCTCCCGCGACCGCGCGGGCCAGCAAGGTTTTTCCAGTTCCGGGCGGGCCGACGAGCAAAACGCCCTTGGGAATTTTTCCGCCGATTTCTGTGTACTTTTTTGGAGTCTTGAGGAAGTCCACCACTTCCACCAATTCTTCCTTGGCCTCGTCAACGCCCGCCACGTCGGCGAACCTTGTCTTGACCTTGCCTTCTTCCACGGCCTTGGCCTTTCCGCCGCCAACGCCAAAGAGGCTTCCCATTCCGCCGCCGCCCATGCGCCTGAAAATGAAAAAGTACATGAGCGTCAAAAGGCCGATGGGCAGAAGAATGTTCAAGAGAATTTGCAGAAGGTAGTTGTTTTGCTGACGGATAAATTTGTATTTGATTCCGTTTTCGTCAAGGATGCGGATGAAGTCTTCGAACAAAACGCCGACGGTCTTGTAGTCGGGCGTCCTTCCGTTTTGCATGAAGAAGGGAAGGGGGGCGCGGTCCGGCTCCCTCTGTTCGCTCTGCGGAGAAACGTAGCCGTAAAAATAACTGTCGCTCAGCTCGACTTCTTTGATGGTTCCGTTCAACACGAGCTTGCGGAATTCCGAAAACTCAATCATGCGCTCGTTGGCGGCGCTTGAAAAAATGTTCACAAAGCCCAAGACCAAAATGGCCGTCACGATGATGAGCCAAAAAGGAAAGCGCGATCCGCCGCCTCCTTCTTTTTTGTCGTTGTCCGCCGAAAGCTTGAAAAAGTCAAACTGGTCGTCTTCGTCCTTTTTATTTTTTTTCTTGTTGTCTTTTTGTTCGCTCATAATTTTATTATTATATCAAAAAAGCGGACAAATGGATAGTGTCTCGCGCGCTTTTCTTTTTGCCGGAGTTTTTAGAACAGACTAGGGGCGCGAAAGTTCGGCGTAGATGTCGACGCCGCTTGTTGCGACGGCGCGAACTTTGACAACCGAGCCGGGCTGGACGGAGGCCGCGTTTTTTTGGGCCGGGTCAAATTGAATGACGATGTTTCCGTCAACTTCCGGAGCTTGGAACCAGGCTCGGCCAATGGCGTAAGACGCGGCCTCTTCTTGGGCTTGCGGACTTTTTTTGTCCGCGCCTTTTGGAGCGTCCACAAGCTCTTCCACCAACACGTCGTATTCCAAATGTTTTTTGCCTTGAACGACGCGGCTTTTGAGGCGCTCTTGCGTGATTTTTTCTTGCGCCTCTTGCAGGGCGGCGACGCGCGCGGCGGCCGTCTTTTTTGGAACTTGTCCTTTCATTTTATAGGCGGCTGTGTCCTCTTCCTTGCTGTAGGAAAAGGCTCCGCTCCAATCCGGCTCAATCGCGCGCAAAAAGTCCAATGTTTTGGCCGCCGCTTTGTCCGTCTCGCCGGGAAAGCCCGCCAA
This sequence comes from uncultured Spirochaetaceae bacterium, assembly GCA_902792795.1. Taxonomy (GTDB): domain Bacteria; phylum Spirochaetota; class Spirochaetia; order Treponematales; family Treponemataceae; genus Treponema_D. Next base: position 11,021 of record CADBBB010000080.1, read on the forward strand.
AAAAGTCGTGCGCAGGGCCGCGTTTGGAAATTGCGCGCGGATGTTTTTGACAAGCGCCTTGTAGTGGGCCGCGGCGTTTTTTCTGTTCATCGCGCGGATTATGCCGTCGTCTCCGCTTTGGAACGGAATGTCAAAGTAGGGCAAGACGCGCGCGTCCTTTTTGATAACCTCCAAAATGTCGGGGTTGAAGTGGTCCGGATGGATGTACAAGAGGCGGATCCAAAAGTTTCCTTTTAGCGCGCTGATTTTTTTTAGCAGGGCCGCAAGCGGGGATAGGCCGCGCGTTTTTTTGGCCTTGCCAGCGCTTTTAGACTTGCCTTCGCTTGCCGCGCTCTCCGTTCCGTAGGCCGCCAAATCCTGGCCGATTAAATTTATTTCGAACACGCCGCGCTTTAAGAGCGACTTTATTTCTTTGATTATGTCGGCGGCCGGGCGGCTCCTCAGTTCCCCGCGAATTAGGGGAATCGCGCAAAAGCTGCAGTGGTTGGAACAGCCCTCGGTTATTTTTACATACGCGGAATTTTTGTACGAAAGCAATGTCGGCCGCTCGCCGCAGCAAACGCCCTTTTGCGGCGGCGTGAGCGAGGCGCGCTTTCCGGCCATAATTTTTTTTGCGAAGGCTGCCACGCGGCTCAAGTCGCCGTTTCCAAAAATTCCGTCCGCTTCGGGAAGCTCGTTCTCAAAAATTTTTGCGTAGCGCTGCGCGAGGCAGCCGGCCAAAATTATTTTTTTGTCCTTGTATTTTTTGCGGGCGCCCAAGAGCGCGCCGAGCGATTCTTTCTTGGCGCTTTCGATGAATCCGCAGGAATTGATTATTATTAAGTCAGCTTCGTCCGGGGAAGAGGCTTGTTCCCAGCCTTGTCCAAGTAAATTGGAAATTATTATTTCGCCGTCAACTTGATTTTTGGCGCAGCCGCGCTGGTCAAGAAAAAATTTAGTCAAGGCTTTCGACCACCAAACGGTAGCGGTTGTCGTCCGCGCGGATCCACTTGATGTCTTCAACGACAACTTCGCCCGCTTTGGCGATTTCCAAATCGTGCGCGCGGCCTCCGGCTATGACTTGGAACTTGACTGTGTTTCCGTTGCTTATCCAAACGCGCGTCTTGTTGTTGGCCGTCATTGTGACAGCGTCGCCGTTGGTGTAATAGTTTTCGACGGAATCTTTTCTGTCAACTTCGTAACGGAAGACGCAAGGGTTTCTGAAACTTGCGTTAAGAGTGAATGGGTAGGCGCGGTTGTCTTCGAGCACTACCGTTTGGTTGGCCTGCTGGCTGGCCAACAAAGGAATTGTCGTTTCGTCGATGTTTTCGGTGACGGCGCTTCCGTCCTTGAGCATTATGTAAACTTCCGCGCCGCGAGAATTTTTGTTGGACGAAATTTCCCAAACGTCAATCATAAGGTCAACCGCGCTGTCGCCGTCAATGTCCAGCTCGCGCGTTTCGCTCAAGTCAAAGTACTGGAGGCCGATCGGAGTTTGAATTCCCAAGCGCGAGTCCGTGTCGCTCGCGATGGTCAGCATTATGTTTCCTGTTTTTGTCGGAACCAAAAGCTGGTCGCCGATGTAAAGGCGCTCCTTTAAAGGCTTGGAGTCAAGCTCATAAGTTTTTTGCTGCACCTTGTTGGACACCGCGTATTCGTTTTGTTTTGCGATTTGCTTGGGCCTGTAAACGACGAAATAAATTATAAGGAGCGCCGTGACGGCGACAACTGCTATCGCGCTTGTCACGATGGCCGGAACAAAATATGTTGGGCGCGGTTTTTCTATCAAGCCTTCGGGAACCGGAGATTCCTGAACCAGAGCCGCGTGGTAGAGCTTTGTCAAGCGGACGGAATCGACGTTCAAATATTCGGCGTAGTTGCGCAAAAAGCCCACGACATAGGCCTCTCCGTGAAAGACGGAAGTGTTTTCGCTTTCCAGCGCCTCGATGTAGCGCTGTGAAATTGAAGTGTCTTTTGCGGCGGTTTCAACCGTTATCTTTTTTTCTTCGCGAGCGTGTCGCAGAATGGCGCCGTAACTGTCCATCGTCTTTTCCTATTAAAACATAAAATTGTCGTAACTGTTCGCCGCCGACGGAATGTCGTAGCTAAAGCGCTGCGCGGTCAAGCCTTGGTTTATTTCGTAATCGGAAAAGTCAATCTTGTATGTTATGTCCGAGGGAGTGACCGCTTCCACGCGACGAATCAATTTTGTTTTTGGATTGATTGAAAGCTTTATGTAGCGAAAGGCTTCGCTTGTCGTGCGCCGCCAAAGAACCAGACGGACAACTTTTTCTTCCGAGACTTCGCCGGTGGCCTTATCTTCGTCAAGGGGAACGGCCTCTTGGCTTGTCTCGTAGCTCACGGTGTAGTAGCGGCGCATGAGGGTGAGGCCTTCGCTTGTGGCAAGGTTGGCCGCGTTTCCTCTTGAGTCGGAATCTTCCGCGTTGGCGTTTTGCGTAAGGACGGCGGCGGAATCGGGCAAATAAATTGTGAGCGTCTCGCCGTTAAAGACTATGACTTGCTCTTCCGGTTTTGAAAAGTCGAAGCGGACTTTGTCGGGCTGCAAGTAGGTTATTTTTGCCTTCATTTCTTCTTTGTCGATGAGAATGTTGGCGTTGGCCTGATAGTCCTTTATCTTTCCGTATTCTTCC
>CADBBB010000081.1 GCA_902792795.1 uncultured Spirochaetaceae bacterium
AAAACTCCGTGACTCCAAGAAAAAGCAAAAGGTATTGAAACTAAAAGAGATCAGGATGCAGCCCAAAATCGGACCGGGCGATCTTGACACGAAAGCTAAGCATGTACAGGAATTCCTTGACGAAGGCAACAAGGTAAAGGTCACGATTCGTTTCCGCGGACGCGAGCTTGCCCACACCGAACTTGGTTTTGGAGTTCTTGAAGAGGTTCTAAAAAGGCTTACCTCGGCGTATGTCATCGAAAAGCCGGCCGCTATGGAAGGCAAGTTCATGTCGATGACAATATCAGCAAAAGCCAAAAATTAAAGAGGTATTGGCCATGCCAAAAATGAAGACAAAGAAATCCGCTTCAAAGCGCTTTTCGCTTACCGGAACAGGAAAGGTAAAGTACAAGAAGATGAACTTGCGCCATATTTTGACCAAGCGTTCACCTAAGAGAAAGAGACAGCTCCGCCAGACAGGCATTCTTGCGGAATCAGAGGCAGCAAAAGTCAGGAAGCAGATGCTTCCCTACGGTTGATAGGAGAAAAGCATGTCAAGAGCAGTAGACGGAACAAGAAGAGCCGACAGAAGAAAGAAAATCCTTAAGTTGGCCAAAGGCTTCAAAGGCCGCAGAGGAACAAACTTTAAGGCCGCCAAAGACGCGGTTACAAAAGCGCTCGACCACTCATACGTCGGACGCAAGGACAAGAAAGGCGAATACCGCTCATTGTGGATCGCCCGTATCAACGCCGCGGTTCGCGACGAAGGCTTGTCTTACTCGCGCTTCATCGACGGCGTTACAAAGGCCGGAATCGCGCTTAACCGCAAGGCCTTGTCCAACATGGCTATCGAAGACCCCAAAGCTTTCAAGGCTGTCGTAGAGGCCGCCAAAAAGGCGTTGGCGTAAAAAAAGAGGCCGCCGATGATTTCCGTTGACACAATTCTTCTTTTGCAGCAAAAGGTCGAAAGCGCTGTTCAAAAAATCGAGCAGCTAAAGTCAGAAAACGATGCTCTGCGCGCCGAGCGTTCAGAGCTCACAAAAGCGCTTTCTGAAAAATCGGAGTTGCTTTCGCGCTTTAGCGCTGACGAAAAGAAGATTGAAGACGGAATCCTTGGCGCCTTGAGCCGCCTTGACTCTGTGGAAAACGCCCTACTCGACTCGAGCGGAGGCTTCAACAAAGTTGAAGCCGACAGCAATACCTTGAGAGAGCAGCAAGCCCCGCTTGCTGACGGAAGCCAAGCCCCGCTTGGGGACGCCACCCAGAGCCAAGCCCCGGCTCAAACACAGGCCGCTCCGGCGGCCGTTCAATCGCAAGAAGCTCCCGCCCCGCAAGCGGCGGAACAACAAGCGAGCGCCGTTCCCGCGGAGCCGGAGCCTGTGACGCAGGCCGCGACGCTTGCCCAAGCGCAAGAAACAATTTCGCAAGAAGCCGCGTTCCAAGAAACGGCGCCTGGCCAAGAGCCGCAAGACGACGGCTTGTTCGGCGACACTTCCTTTGAAACTCAGGAAGAAGGCGACCCCGACATTTTTTAGTCCAAATCCCGCATGGCAGTAATTCAAATAAATGTATTGGGAACATCGTTCGCGCTCAAGGCGGAAGAAGAGCTCCCCTACCTTGAAAAAATCCGAGACTACTACAAAAGCGTTTGCGACGAAATTCAAAAGAACGACCACATCCAAGACCAAAAGCAAACCGCCGTCTTGGCAGGAATTTTAATCGCCGACGAGCTTTACAAAGAAAAGCAAAAATCGATAGACGCGCGCGACGCCCAAAAAAAGGCGGCCGCCCAAAGCGACCCGCTTGCCGAGCTGGAAACGGACCGCCTTGCAAAAAGCATGATCGCAAAAATCGAAAAGGCGCTTGAATGACAAAGCGGGTCATCGTGGACGCGGATTCCTGCGCAAAAAGGGTCCGCAATTACCTTTTGTCGCGCGCCAAAAAAAATCAAATTGACCTTTATCTTGCCGCCAACAAAAACCTTTTGGAAGGCGGCGAACCGGAACTTTCCGCAAACATAAAAATGATTGTATGCCCCAAAGAGAGCCAGGCCGCCGACAATTGGATTTTGCAAAACGCCGCCCCGGGCGACCTTGTGGTCACGCGCGACATTCCGCTTGCGGCCGCGCTTGTCAAAAAAAACATCCGCGTGATGAACGATTTTGGAAAAGCCTTTGACAAACAAAATGTCGAGCGCGCGCTAAAGGAGCGCGAGCTTGCGATGCAAATGGCGGACTTGGGATTGGGAACAAGGCGCCGCGATTCCTACGGCCAAAAAGAATTTGAGCTTTTTGCCCAAAGTTTCAGCAAAGAAATTCAAGCGTAAAAATCAAACAAGCCTAAAACGCGCCGCGCGCGCTAGTCGCTTCCGTAAGTGTTGCTGATGGCAATCAAGCGGTCCTTTACCTGCATAAAGGCTTCGACAACGCCGGGGTCAAACTGCGTTCCGGCGGACTTTTGAATTTCGTTGACGGCGTCTTCCATTGTCCATGCCGGCTTGTAAACGCGCGCGTGGCTCAAGGCGTCAAATACGTCGGCCACAGAAACGATTCGCGCGGCCAAAGGAATTTCTTCGCCCTTTAGCGGCTCAGCCTTTGGAAGAGGATTGCCCTGCTCGTAGGCAAGATAGTCCAAGTTTCCGGGATAGCCGCGCGTGCCGTCCCACCATTCGTGGTGGCGCAAATTTATGTCGCGGCACATTTCAAAAAGCGGCGAGTTGAAGTTCTTGAACAGGAGCGCGCCCAAGCAAGTGTGGCTGTTCATGATGGCGCGCTCGTCGTCGTCAAAGCGGCCCGGCTTTTTGAGAATCTTGTCTTCTATGCCGATTTTTCCAAAGTCGTGGCACTTGCTGGCCGTGGCCAAAAAGTCGCGGAATTTTTCGCGCTCCGCCTCAGGGGTCTTGTGGTTGAAGGCCCAGCGGTCGTAAATTTCAACGGAAAATTTTGAGACGCGCGTTACGTGCATTCCTGTTTCTTTGGGGTCGCGCATATTGGCCATCTCGGTCATCGCCTCGATCAAGTCGCGGCGGCTCTTGGCTTGGCCCAAAGCGTTGGCGGCGTTGGCGGCAAAGTGGTTTATGTAAAGTTCCGCGTCGGCGTCAAATTCTATGTACTCGCCCGCTTCGTTCTTTGCGTTGATGATTTGAAGGACGCCGAGCAATGTCGAGTCCGCGATTTTTAGCGGAATCGTGAGCATCGACTTTGTGTGGTAGCCAGTGGCCGTGTCCGACGCGGGGTTGAATGAATACGGCACGCTGTCGGGAATTTTATAGGCGTCCTTAATGTTCAATGTTTCGCCGCTCAAAGCCACATAGCCTGAAATTGACTTTTCCGTTATCGGGAACGAAAAGGCCATGTACGGCAGCTTTTCGCCGGGCTGCAGTTTTGAGCTTTGGGTGTCGTTTTGCGCGTACTTGATGGCGAGGTTCTTTCCTTGAACTTCGTAAATGGAACCCGCGTCGGCGTTGACGATTTTTCGCGCCTCGGTGAGAATGCGTTCGAGCAAAACGTCGATATCTTGGATTTCGTTGAGCTTTTGGTCAATTTCAAAAATGCTCTGCAAGTGCTTTCCGCGATACGCCGCGTCGGAAAGTTCCGCAGACTCCGCCATTTCCAAAGCGGAAGAAATGCTCAGCGTCAAGTCTTGAGCGATTTCCAAATCGTCGTCGCTAAAAGTGGTGACCTTGCCGTCGTCGTCAAGGCGGTTGATGAGCTGCAAAACGCCAAGGACGCGGCCGCCGGCGACAAACAAGGGAAGCGCGATTGACGAGGTTGTTTTGTAGCCCGTCATCACGTCGGTTCCTATGTTGAATTTATACGGCTCCGACTTGGGAATGTTGTAAGCGTCCGGAATGTTTAGCGGCTTTTTGGAAAGAACGCAGTAGCCCGCGATTGAAGTCTTTGTTATCGGAAACGAGAAGGAAACGTAAGGAAGCTCCTCGCCGTCTTCAAGCTCTTTTTGCCTTGTGTCGTTTTGGGCGCATTTTATGGTGAGTTTTTTGTCCTCGACTATGTAAATAGACCCCGCGTCCGAAGGAATGACCTTGCGGGTTTGGGTCAAAAGAGAGTCCAAAAGTTCGTCAAAATCTTCTATGCTCGAAAGCTTGTTCTTTACTTTTTTCAAATCGCCGCTTTTCATAGCGCCATTAATTATAAAACATTCCAAAACTTTTGTCTAGTCCGCCGCCGCTCGTACCAATCAAGACAAAAACGCTCCCAGTCGGCGGGCTAGAGCTTTTTAAAAAGGCAGAAAAATATGGGGCCGGAGCCGTTTTGGGCGTCGGGAAGGATGGCAAAGCCAGCGCCGCTTGGCTCAAAGCCGGGGAGCGAGGCCGCGTCAAAAAAAGCGGCCAGCCTTTTCTTGGCGGAATCTTGAAGGGCGCGGACTTCTTCCATGCCCGCGGCGGCCGCGTTTGGAAACTTTTTTAAAAGGCGCTCGCAAACGCCTGTGTTTTCCGCCGGGTCAAGCGCGCAGGTAGAATAAAGCAAGCGGCCGCCGGTCTTTAAAAGCCTAAAGGCGGACGAAAGGAGCGCCCACTGCTGCATGGCAAGGCTCTTTACGCGCGCGGGCGACCATTGGGCCAAATATTTGGAATCGTTCAGGACATGGCGCTCCGAAGAGCAAGGCGCGTCGAGCAATATCGCGTCGTAGGCCTCGCTTTGCTTTTTGCACAAAAGGGCTCCGTCGCCGCAAGAAACTTGGACGCGCTCTTGCGTGGCTGTCGGCAAATGCTCGGACATTACTTTTCTAAGGCGCATAGACCGGTCAAAGGAACGTTCGTTGCACAAGAGGTTCGCGTCCGCTTCCATAAGGCTTGCCAGCGCCAAGGATTTTCCGCCTGGAGCGGCGCACATGTCCAAAATATTTTTGGCGCCTTGCAACGGAAGCGTCATGGCGGCGGCGACGCTGGCCGCGTCAAGATAGTAGGCCGGAGCGCCTTCAAAGCAAACAAGGGGGCTTGGCCTGCCTTCCGTCAAAAGCGCGGCCTTGAGCGCGCCCCACCGCTCCCCATACAAGGAAGAATAATGCTCTTCAAAGCCGTCCGCGCCGCGAAGCTTTTTGGAAGCCGCCGCGTTTTGGGCTTGCGCTGCTTGGCCTTGCGAAAAATTTTTGTCCAAGGCCGCCCTAGTCTTTTTCATATTTTGCGATCAGCTCCTCGTTTATTTTTTTTGCGGCGCAAAAACTGGCGGCGCGCTCTTGGACGGGCGGCCTTTTGCTTGCCGGAACTATCGCGCCGGCGGCAAAGTCGTATTGCAAAATGCCCGCGTCCAATTTGAAATTTATCACGCGGCGGACGCTGTCGTCGCACGCCGCCTTAAAGGCCGGATCGTTTTTGTAAAGTTTTTTTACAAGGGCCCATTCATTTACAAAGCGCTTTTCGCTCATAAGAATGCAGTTGACTCCGGCCTTTATGGCGGCGCCCACCGCGCGCTCGCTGGGCCAGCCGTTTTTTTCCAAAGCGGCCATAAAAATGTCGTCGCTAAAGACAAGGCCTTTAAAGCCAAGACGACCGCGCAAAATTTCTTGAATCCAATAAGGGCTAAGGCTTGCGGGGATGGCGGCCGCCGCCTTTTGGCCTTGCGAGCCCCCTTGGTCTTGCAAAACGTTCACAAGCGCGTGGCTCATAAGGGCGCCTGATGGCCCGGCTTGAACAAGCGCGGCGAAGGGTTCCAAAACGTCGCGCTCAAATTCCTCTTGCGACATTTCCAAAAGCGGAAGCGACACATGGGGGTCGGCCTCGCCGTTTCCAGGAAAGTGCTTTAGGACAGTTCCAACGCCGCCTTGCTTGTAAGCCAAGAGCGCCGCGCTTCCATAGCGGACAACTTGCTCCGCGCTTCCAAACGAGCGGCCGTCCAAAAATTTTTGGTTGCGCGCGCTTTGGACTTCCACGACCGGCGAAAGATTAAGGTCAAAGCCGAGCGCGGACAGCTGCGCGGCGTTGAGCGCGTAAAGGCAGGCGGCATCCGGCAATGAAAGATTTTGCGCGACCCATTCATTTTCCGGGAGGGGGCCGGCCACAAGGCGCAGGCGGTTCACATAGCCGCCTTCCGCGTCAAGGCATAAAAAAGGCTCAAGGCAATTTTCTTGGCGGGCAAAGTCGCGGACGGAATCACAAAAGGCGGCGATTTTTTCCGGCTCTGGCGCGATGTTGAATGAAAAGAAAATGTAGCCGCCCGGAATCAGGGGCCGGCCTTTTTGGGCTTGCGAACTTTTGCCGCCCGCCGCGTCTTGGGCTTGCGACTCGTCGTCAACCCGCTCGACGAACCAAAATTTTTGGTCGCCCTCAAGGTTTATCACAAAAAGCTGGGAAAGCCGCTCTCGTTCTGACAAGCCTTGAACAAAGGCGTCCACTGCGGCGGCCTTTTGGGCCTTGATTTTTCGCGCCCAAAGTTCCGCCCGCCTTCCCGCCTCGCGGACAGCGTTTTCCCGCGCGGATAGGTTCAGCTTGGAAGAGCAAGAAAAAAAGAAAATTGCGGATAAAAAAAATAACGCGGGCAAAAGGCAAAAAGCCGTCCGCCCGCGCGCAAGAAGCCTTTTCACTTTATCAAGCAAGTGGTGAAGGCCGGAATGTAAGTTATCAAAAGCAGGACAACCAGCTGGACAATCAAGAAGGGCAAGACGCCCTTGATGACTTTTCCGACCGGCTTGTTGAACGTGTAGGACGAAATGAACAAGTCCATTCCGACCGGCGGAGTCAAGAAGCCGATGCTCAAGTTCATGATGAAAATCACGCCGGCCTGCACGACCGGCACGCCAAAGGCCGCCGCGCTGTAAAGGCAGAGCGGAGACACGAGCAAAATGGCGGAGTAAATGTCCATCAAGCAGCCCACGACCAAAAGCGCCAAGTTCATCAAGAACAAGAAGACGTATTTGTTGGTGACGTAAGTTGTGATGAAGGCCGTGACGTTTTCGGGAATGTTGGCGTCCTGCATCCAATAGCTCAAGGCGGCGGCGGAAGCGATGATGAACAAAATTCCGCCTGAGACGGGAACGCTGTCGGCCATGACCCGCGCCGTCTCGCGGACGCTAAAGTCGCGGCGGAAGAGGAACACTAGCGCCACCGCGTAGATGACCGCGAACGACGCCACTTGGAACAAGTTGAAGAAGCCGGAGAAGTAAGTGACGCAAATCAAGACAGGCAAAAGCAATTCGGGAAGGCAGTTGAAGAAGGACTTTCCTATCGCCGACAACGAAAAGCGCGGGCGGTTCTTGTTGTTGTCAAAAATGATTCCAAGAACAATCATGGAAAGCGCCATAATCGCTCCGGGAATCAAGGCGCCTACAAAAAGCGTTATCACGTCAAAGCCCGGTTCGAACTGCGTGATGACCGTATAGTTGGACGAAGCGTACATGATGATGGCCACGCTGGGCGGGAACAAAAGACCCACCGCGCCGGAAGAAGTGATGAGGCTTTCGGCCTTGTCCTTTTCGTAGCCGCTTCCTGTGAGGATTACGGCCAAAAGCGAGCCGAGCGCCAAAATCGTCACGCCCGAAACTCCGGTGAACGTCGAGAAGAAAGTCAAGACCAAGACGGCGGCCACGACCGTTCCGCCCCTAAACCAGCCGAAGAGCGCGCGGAAGAGTTCCACAAAGCGCTTGCCGGCGGAGCCTTGCGCGAGGACATAGCCCGCGATTGTGAACAAGGGAATCGCCGCGATAGACTTGTCGGCCAGCTTTGAGTAGGCCTCAATCGGAAGCACGTCGATGTAGCCGCCCGCCTTTGAAAAAATGACGTAAGTGATTCCGCTGATGACGACAAAAAGCGGAACGCCTGAAAAAGCCAGGGCGACCAAAACCACAACCCAAAGCAAGACCGTCTTGTCGCAAAAGGCGTTCCAAGCGTCGGCCATCGCGTACATGGCGGTCAAGTTTGAATTTCCGGTCAAGTACCAAATGATTCCGGAAACGGCGCTCATCGAAGTCAAGACGCCAAAGACCGTTCCCGCGATTGTTGAGACAAGGTCCGCCTTTGACTCGCAGCGCTGGAAAAGCAAGACCAAAATCATCACGAAGCACAGCGGGTAAAAGGCGAAGAAGAATTTTTCCGCCACAAATACCACCACGCGGGTGAACTGGTCGGGGTTTACGATTTGCATGAAGGAAGCCAAAAAGAGCTGGGTGATTATGAGCGCCGTGGCGAACGAGGCGGCGGCCTTTAGAACAGCCTTGACTTTTGGCGGAAACTTTTCGGTTACGTTGGCCAGGCACAAGGCGCGCTTTTCGCGCCAAGTTATCAGGCCGGCCACACAGGCGAACATAAAGGCTATGTTCACTATAATGGCGTCCGCGTCCATAACTTGCAAATGCAAGTTGTCCTGCATGATTTTTATGACGAGCGCCGTCACGGTCAAAAGCGCGACGAGCGCCACGGAAAGCAAGTCTTCAATTTTTTTTAGCATCAGTTGCCTCTGAACTTGTTAAGGAAGGCTTGGATTCTTTCATACAAGCCCTTGTCGGCCACAGGAGTCTTGGGGTCGTACATGTAGCGGGCGGCCTGAGAGAATTCATCGTTCCAAAGCTTGAGCTGATCCGCGTTGGGCGTGAACACTGTCGCTCCCCCGCTTTCGCACCTTGCCAAGTATTCGCGGTCGTTCTTTTGCTGCGCCTCGATGAATTTATTTTCCGCGCGCTTGATGCTGGCCATGAGCTCAGGCTTGTACTTGTCGGGAATTGCGTCCCATTCAGCCTTGGAAATGATGAAGGTGACCATTACAGGGCAAAGGGGAACGTTGAGAATGTTGGTGAGCGTCTTGTAATACTGCGCGGCGTATCCGTACATCGGAATGGTGAACACGCCTTCGACGCCGCCCGGACTTTTCATGCTCTGCAAAAGCTTGTCCGTGGGAACGTCCATCGTAAGGTAGCCGGCGGCCTTGAATGCGTTGGCCAAAAGCGGCGACGTGTTTCCGCCTACTGTGAGGCGCTGCTTCTTGAGGTCGGCCGGAGTGTGGACGGGGTTCTTGGTGAAAAAGCAACACCAGCCGATGTTGAAAAATCCCATGACGGTGTAGCCCTTGGCTTCCAACTTCTGCAGGAGGGGCGTTACCGTATTGGACTTCAGGAAGAGGGCTTCGCAGAGAAATTTCTCGTTGACCTGCTTTTCCTCCCACAGCACCATCATGACGATGTACTGCGTGTAGGTGAGGTCGAGCT
>CADBBB010000082.1 GCA_902792795.1 uncultured Spirochaetaceae bacterium
AGCGCCTATATAGAACAAATAAAGTGCGGCCTTGAAAAATTTGAGGGTGGAAAGCGCCGAAGCGAAGTCACGGGACATGCCAAAAATTCTTTTGGCGACGACATAGTTTTTGTCGACGACTACGGCCACCATCCGACGGCAGTAAAAACGACGCTCGCGGGCTTTAGGGATTTTTACAGCGGAAAGAAAATCATCGTTGACTTTATGAGCCACACATACTCGCGCACGCAGGCTTTGCTAAAAGAGTTCGCGCAGTCCTTTGATTCCGCCGACACGGTAATCTTGAACAAGATTTATTCCAGCGCCCGCGAAAATCCCGCGGACTTTTCGATTACGGGAAAGACGCTCGCCGACGAGGCGGCCAAGTTCCACAAGGACGTTCACTACAAGGAAGAGTTTGACCAGGCCGCAGCTTTTGGAGCGGAGGAGCTTTGCAAAAAAGCGGGCGCGGAATATCCCAACGGTTACTTGTTCGTAACGATGGGGGCGGGCGACAACTGGAAGGTCGCGCAAAAAATTTTGGCCGACGGTGGCCTTGCGATTGAAGGAGCGGCAAAATGAACAGCATGACAGGATACGCTTACAAGGAAGACTTGGTCGGAACTGCGCAAATCAGCGTTGAAATAAAAAGCGTCAACAATCGCTTTTTGGACTTGAGCGTTTCGCTTCCGTCCTTTTTAAATTCAATCGAGCAAAAAATCCGAAAGACTGTCGCCGAAAAAATCGCGCGCGGAAAGGTTGACCTTGCGATAAGGGTTCGCGAAAGCGCGTCCAATTCAAAAGTAACCGCCGATTTGGGCGCGGCCAAGGCTTACTACGACGCGATAAAAAGCGTGGCTGACTCTTTGGGGGCGGAAAATTTTTCCGGCGGCGGCGCGATTCCGCTTTCGCTTGTAACAGGACAAGAGGGCGTTCTAAGCCTTTCGCGCGACGTTGACGCGGACGAATACTGGAAGAAAATCCAACCGACCTTTGACGCGGCGATGGGCGCTTTTTTGGACGACCGCGCGCGCGAAGGAAAAAACTTAAAGGCAGACTTGCTCAAAAAGCTTGACGCGCTGGACCAATGCGCCGCCTTCTTCGCGCAATGGCAGCCGCAAATGGAAGGAAAATTTAAGGAACAGATTCTGTCGCGCTTTGAGGAACTGCTCGGCGACAAGGTTGACCAAAACCGCGTGATGGCCGAGGTCGCCTCGCTTATGGTAAAGTACACAATCAACGAAGAAATCGTCCGCTTGCAAAGCCACCTAAAGGCCATGCGGAAGGAGATGGAAGAAAATCCCGCTCCCGGAAAGCGCTTGGACTTTATTTGCCAAGAGGCCAACCGCGAGATCAACACAATCGGAAGCAAAAACCAATTTGTGGAAGTGGGGCAGAAAGTTGTTGACGCCAAAGACGCGCTTGAAAACATCAGAGAGCAAGCGAAGAATGTTGAGTGACAGCGGCACGATAATCGGCGGCAAGCCTAAAATGCTAGATTGCCGCATAAGCCGCAACATTCGCGCTCGTAACCAAACTCGCGCGAACAGCGGTATTGAAGGAGGAATATATGGACGCATGGAAAATTAAGGACGGAAAGGAACTTAGAATCGCGATAAGCGGAAAGTCGGGCTGCGGAAACACGACAGTAAGCGGCCTCTTGGCAAAGACGCTCGGAATAAAACTGATAAACTTTACCTTTAGGCAGCTGGCCGAAGAAAAGGGAATGACGCTTGCCCAGGTCATCGAAGCGGCCAAGACCGACGACTCCTACGACAAAACCGTTGACACCCGCCAAGTGGAGCTTGCAAAAAAAGAGTCGTGCGTCCTTGGAAGCCGCCTCGCGATATGGATGCTCAAAGAAGCCGACGTAAAAATCTATCTTCTTGCAAGCGACGAGCTTCGCGCAAAGAGAATCCTTAAGCGCGAGGGCGGCGACTTGGCCGAGATCACGGCCTTTACAAAAATGCGCGACGGCGAGGACACAAAGCGCTACAAGGCTCTTTACGGCATAGACAACAACGACTACGCGGGAACGGCAAACCTAATCGTGGACACGGCCGTAAACGTTCCGGAGCAAATCGTGGAAAACATTTTGATTGAACTTGAAAAGCGCGGCTTTGTCGAGCGCAAAGCCTCTTGACCAAACGGCGCAAAAAAATTACTATACTAGGACTTGCCCGGATGGCGAAATTGGTAGACGCGCTAGGTTCAGGTCCTAGTGGAAGCAATTCTATGAGAGTTCAAGTCTCTCTCCGGGTATAGCGCGCAGGGTGATCCTTGCGCTTTTTTTTTAGCGGCATTGCTTGGAGGAACTTTGGCGCAAACAAAAGACCTTACAGTCGGAAATCCTCTTTCGCTCATAATAAAATTCGCGCTTCCCCTGTTGGGCGGAATTTTGTTCCAGCAAGCCTACAACATCGCGGATGCCGCCATCGTGGGCCGCTTTTTGGGAGCCAACGCCTTGGCCGCCGTGGGGGCTTCTAGCAGCGCGCAGTTTTTGACCTTTGGCTTTTGCATGGGAACGATGACGGGCTTTGCCGTTCCGGCGGCCCAGCGCTTTGGCGCGCACGACTATGACGGAATGCGGCGCTTTGTTTTTTGCGCCTACATTTTGGCCGCGGCAACGGCGCTTGTGATGACAAGCCTTTGCGCATTTTTTTGCGACCAAATCCTTTGCGCGCTAAAAACGCCGCAAGACATTTTTAGCGACGCGCGCCTTTACTTGTTCACGCTCTTTTTGGGAACGCCCTTCATCATTTTTTACAACTGGCTTTCAAGCCTTTTGCGCGCGGTGGGCGACAGCAAGACGCCCTTCGCCTTTTTGGTCTTTTCTACGACGCTCAACGTCGCGCTGGACTTGCTTTTTATCGTCTGCTTTGGCTGGGGAGTTTTTGGAGCGGCCTTCGCCACGGTCATTTCGCTTTTTGCAAGCGGCCTTCTTTGCGCCCTTTACATTCGCGCCAAATTTGAAATCTTGCGCCTAAAAAAAGCCGACCGCGTCTTTGACAAAAAATGCGCCGTCACATTGATAAAAATCGGCGTTCCGATGGGCTTGCAATTTTCCATCACCGCAATCGGCTCTATGATAATGCAGGCGGCAAACAACGCTTTGGGAACGGTTTACGTTTCGGCCTTTAGCGCCGCTTCAAAGATAAAGCAGTTCGCAATATCTCCCTTTGACGCTTTGGCCGCTTCGGTCTCGACTTTCGCAAGCCAAAACTACGGCGCGCACAAGTTCGACAGAATAAAAAAGGGCTACGCGCAAGGTCTTGCCGTCGGAACTCTTTTAGGCGCCATTCTTGCCGCTCTCTTGGTTTTGTTCGGAAGACAATTGTCGATGATTTTTATTTCCGCAAAAAACGTCGAGGTCTTGGACGCTTCGCAAAAGTTCCTTTTTATAAGCGGCTTTTTTTATGTCGTCATTCCATTCTTGAACGTTTCGCGCCTTACGGTCCAAGGCTTGGGCTATTCCAGCCGCGCGATGCTTTCCGGCGCGATAGAAATGTTCGCGCGAATTTTTGTAAGCTTCGCGCTGGTGCCGACGATGGGCTGGAGCGCGATTTGCTTTTGCGACCAAGCCGCGTGGGTGAGCGCGACTTTCTTTACCATTCTTCCTTTATCGTGTTGCTCACGCTGGGCATTCCTTTTTTTCTAAAGAGGGAACTTTCCCATTCTAGTCCTTGGGAACGGATTTTTCCGCCGCGATTTTTTCCAAAGGCGCGGGCGACAGAGATTGCGTCGCCGGTCTTTAGGCCGCTTATTTCAAACGACGAGCGCTCGGCCTTGTATAAAATCTGCTCGCCGCAAAGCCATGCGTCCGGCGCGATTTTTGTTCCAAACAAGTTGTAGATTGACAAAAAGTGGTCGGGCCTTCCGCCCGCGCCGCCAATTAAGGTGATGAAAGCCTTTTGGCGATTTGACAAGCCAAAAAAGCCGCGCGGTTTTTTGGCTTGCTTGCGCTCTTCGTTTCGCGCCAACTCCCGCGCCCTCTTTAGCGCAAGTTCCGTGTCTGTGTCGTCCTTGTAGGAAGGAGAGCGCTCTATTATCGCGGAATCATATTCGTCCAAAATTTTTTTGTCGCTTATAGAATCAAAGTCGCCCAAGACAAGGCTTGGCGCAAAGTCGTAAAGGCCGGCGAAAAATTTTTGGTAGGAACGGAGCGTTTCAAGGCCGGAGTCGGCGGCGATCACCGCGTCCGGCTTTTTCTGCCCGCCCAAAACGTTTTTAAAGTAGGACGCCGCCTCGCTTGGAGAAGGCGCCTCTCCGCCTGTGAAGACAAGAATTTTCATGCCGCGAATTTTAGCGACAATTAGACGTTCGCGTCAAGCGCGGCCTTTTGCGGGCTGCATGTTGACTTTTGGCCGGCGGCGTTGTATAATTATCGCATTCTTTTTTAGGGGGATTCTATGACAAAAGTCAAGTTGTTTTTCGCGGCGTTCTTCGCCTTGCTGTCATTTTCACTTGTTTTGGCGGCGTGCGCGTCGGAAGGCGACAGCCCTGTGTATGTCGCCGGCCAAGAGGATTTGCGCCAGTCAAAGACATTTGCTGTGTACAAGGCGGGCGGCGCGTCCGACTATTCAGACTACACAAAAAAAACTCTGGCGGCCATAAAGACAGGCGAAAGCCCTGCCTCCGCCGTTCCCGACTTCTTTATTGTCAAGGGAAGTTCCGCCGGGACTCTTTCCAGCTCCGACGTCCTCTTGGCCGTCAAGACCTTTGAGGCCGGAAACATAATTTTAATCGACGCTCCTTCGCAAGACAGTCTTGAGGATTTCTGTACAAATGTTGTCACGGTCTTGTCCGCCGCGGAAAACTATTACGTAAGGAATGATGCGGACATGGACGGAAGGTCGCTTTCAAGAGCCTTGATCCAGGCCGTAAACAACAAGGGCGGCCGCGACGACCCCTACGAGCGCAAAAACTATGAGGCCGTGGCCCTAAAAAAGAACATTTTCTATTTTGTCCACGACATCGACGAAGTTTTGCCGTTGACTCCCAACCAAAAAAATAAAAGGCGCGTGACAAGAAGCGGCAGCCTGGATTGCGGCGGATCTTCCGCTGAAATCGTTGATCCAAAGGTTGAGTTCACTCGGGTCAATCCGTCCGCCAACTACGCGCAGATTGAGAGCGACTCAATCGAAGGCTTTTCGCTTTGGCTTTGCGGCGCGGCCCCGTCTTCCAAACCCGCGCAAATTTCCGCCAAGGCTCTCGCCGCCATCCAAGGTTCCGCCGCGCAAGCCGCTCTTGCGGACGCCCGCGACGCGCAAACCTTTGTCCACAACTTTACGGCGACCTTTGATTACGGCTCCTATGACCACTACGATGGAAGGTATGACGGAAAGAACGAATCCGTGGACCTTACGATTGACGTTTGGTGCGCCTGCCAAATCAACGACCCCACGGACATAACGAAGAACACCGACTACTACCTTGTGCGAACGTCAATGGCGTGCAACAACAACCAGCTGAATTTTTCAAACGATTGGGACAACTCAAAGTATCTAAGCCCTTATTTTGACTGTTCGAACATAGACACAGCGTTTGACACCGTCTCGTCTGGAAAAATTTCCATCAGAACGCAAGACTGCAGCCCGCAAAACGCTGTCGGCTCCACGACTTTCTCCACAGGCTCAAGCTATTCCATCGGAGGAAACGTAGGCTTCAACGCGAGCGGCCCCACTGGAGGCGTTTCTGTAGGCTACAGCGTGTCGCAATCCACAAGCCGCTCAATTCCTGACATCAGCGTGAATTTTTCAAAGCCCCAGGAAGATGAGCTGAGCTGGGCGTACTCAACGCCTGAGGACAATCCGTATTGGGGCGGCTTTATGGACCTTTACACAAAATGCGACAGCCCCAAGGACATCCAAACCCGCCTCGCGATCTTTGACACTTACGGCCTTTACCTTGTCCAAAGCGGCGAGAACAGCGGATCCGGCCTTTTGGAAGTCGCGACAAATGCCAGAGTCAGGCTTACGATGATAACGGGCTGGCTTGAAAGCGCGCTCACCCTGTGCTGGTACCATTTAAGCTGCGACAACTGGGCCAATTACTATGACAATGTCATAAAGCCCAGCAACACTTTCGCGGAATTCATCATGACCTTTACGCCTCCCGCCGGAACTTCAACGCAGGACATCGCCGCTCAGCAGGCCGCCGTGCAAAAATTCATCTCGGATTGGAACGCAAGCCAAAGGTATTACGCCGTTGCGGACGACAACAGCGACATCGATAATGCCTTGCTCGCCGCCGCCAAGTCTTACTTTGCCTCTGCAAAGAAAAAGATTAACGACAACAAGAATGTCTTGCAGGACGCGGGCTTTAAGGGAGACTATAAGTTCTACGTTCAAAAAGTGGATGGCGGCGCCAAGGCCGACGAGTTTGAATTGACATTCTAAAAATTCAAAGCCCGCATGCAAAAGGTAAGGATTCCGGCTGAACTGCAAAAAATGAATTCTCTCTTTGAGGCGGCGGGCTTTGAGGCCTACCTTGTGGGCGGAGCCGTCCGCGACGAGTTGATGGGGAAGGGCGCCCACGATTGGGACGTGGCCACCAACGCAAAGCCGGACGAAGTCATTAAAATTTTCCGCCGCGTCATTCCCACCGGAATCAAGCACGGAACCGTCACAGTTCACTTTATGAAGCAATCGATAGAAGTGACCACCTTCCGCACCGAAAGCGATTACTCCGACGGCCGCCACCCGGACAAGGTTGAGTACGCGGGCCATATAGAAGAAGACCTTAGCCGCCGCGACTTTACGATGAACGCTATGGCGGCCAGCCTAAAGGACGGCCATATCGTCGACCCTTACGGCGGCGCGGACGACATACAAAAAAAGACAATCCGCGCCGTGGGCCTTCCCCGCGAGCGCTTTATGGAAGACGGCCTGCGCCCGGTCCGCGCCGTCCGCTTCGCTTCGCAGCTTGGCTTTAAGATAGAAGAAAAGACTTGGACCGACATTCTGGACTCGGAAATCCTCGCGAACGTCGCTAAAATTTCCGCCGAGCGCTTTAGGGACGAATTTTGCAAAATTCTTTTGTCGCCCGTTCCGTCGGTGGGCCTTAAGCTTTTGGAAGAGAGCGGAATCCTAAAAATTTTTGTCCCGGAACTTTTGCAAGGGCGGGGCTGCGTCCAAAGCGACGAGAGGGGCTTTCACGACTTTGACGTTTTGGACCACAACTTTTACGCTTGCGACGGCGCCCTTTTGCGCGGCGACTGTTCGCAAGGCCAAAACGTCGCGGCCGCTTCTGGGGCTTGCGATGCGTCTGCTTCGGGCGATCATTCGCCGTCCGACCGCCTGTTAATATTGCGCCTGGCCGCGCTTTTTCACGACGTGGCCAAGCCCGCCTGCAAGCGCGTCGAAGTTGACAGGATTACATTCTACAACCACGACATTGCCGGAGCCAAAACGGCGCGCGAAATTATGGTCCGCCTAAAATTCCCCAACGCGCAAATCGACGCGGTCTGCCATTTGATAAAAGAGCATATGTTCAACTACGAAAGCTCTTGGTCCGACGCGGCCGTCCGCCGTTTTGTCCAGCGGATAGGCGCGCAAAACATCGATTCTCTCTTTGACTTGCGCCTTGCCGACATTTACGGAATGCATAAAGTTTCCGTCCGCCTGCACGACACGGCGGTTTGCGGAAAATTGCTGGAATTGCGCGAGCGCGTAGACGGCGTTTTGAGCCAAAAAAGCGCGATGGGCCTAAAGGACTTGGCCGTGAACGGCGGCGACCTTATCGCTCTGGGAATCCCCGCCGGCAAAAAACTTGGAGCGATCTTGCATGAATTGTTCGAGACCGTGACCGACGACCCGGCGATGAACAGCCGCGACGCGCTTCTTGGGCTTGCCAAGAATTTATACAGCCAAAAATATTCGGGCTGACGCGGCCGCCCCGTTTTTAGCCAGCTCAGCCTGTCTTTTCCGCGCTATTCGGTTCCCGCCGCGAGCGCCAAAATGGTTCTTGCCGCCACCATCACCGTCGCGGCTAGCAGAATGCTCAAGAAATACAGGCCCATCGCCACGATTTTTTTTCTGGAAATGTATCTTGACAAAAAAGTGTCCAAGACGTTTATCAAAATCGAAAGGACCGAAAAAAACAAAAGCGTGATTGAAATGTAAATCAGCGTTTGCAAAATGAAGGCTTGCGTCGTGTCCAAAAATCCTTGGAAGTTTCCCGCCGCGTACAAGAGCGAAAGCGACATGAACACAAAAAAAGAAAAAAGCGTCATTCTGAAAAATATTTTTTGCAAGAGGTAGACAAAGGGAGCCGCTTCTTTTCTTGAAAATTTAACCGCCATCTTGAATTTTATACCGCATTTCCATTATAATTTCAATATGAAAAAAAGGACTTCGTTTTTTCTGTGCCTTCTCATTTTGCTGGGCTTCTCCGGCTATGTCTTTTACACGGGCTGGACCCAGTTCAAGGTTCCCGCCGGACAAGTAGGAATCGTTGTTTCAAAGACAAGCGGAATCGATTCCAACCTTGCGACCAACGACAAGTTTTCGTGGAATTGGGAATTCCTTTTGCCCACCAACGCGCGCGTGGCCGTTTTTTCGCCCAAGACAGAAAGTTTTTCCAAAAAAGTCTCCGGCTTCTTGCCGAGCGCCAAGGAGTATTCCAAAGCCTTTGGAGGCGAGGCGGACTTTTCTTATTCGTTTGAATTTTCGGTTGACGCAAAGGCTTCCGTCGAGCAAATCCGCGCGCTTTTAAAGGCAGGCGACATAAAGGGGCAGGAAGACTTGGACGCCCTTTTGGACAGGGGAGCGGAAAACTTTTGCAGCCTGGCCGCCCAAAAAATTCTGTCGGCGGCGCTTTCCGACCAAGGCGCGGACTTTTCAGCCGCGCAAAAAATCGCAGGCCAGACGGCCCAAGAATTTTCCGACGCGGCGGACGCAAAATTTTCTGTCCAGACCGTGACGCTAAAAAAATATTCGGTTCCCGACTTCGCGCTTTACAAAAAGGCCGCCGACTCCTATCAGGAATACGCAAAGGTCTTGACCGACGCCGCCCGCCTTTCCGCCCAAAAGGAGGCTGAGGAAAGCTCGCGCTTTAAGACCGCGATGCAAAAGATGGAAAGCCTTGGAGAGACGCTCAAAAAGTACCCGGAACTTTCGGACATGATAAAGTCTTCGGACAACATCAACAAAACCTTGCAAACGATAGATTCAATACAATGACGCAAAAAAGAATTTACGCCGCGCGCGGGGCGATATTCGCGGAAAACACAAAGGACTCGATTCAAGAAAAAGTTGTCAAGCTTTTCAACGCCGTCATTCAAAAAAATCAAGTGGAGCCGGACGACATCGTTTCCTTGCAATGGACTATGACAAAGGACTTGGACGCCATGAATCCGGCCACGGCCTTGCGCCTTGGAAAAACATTCGTTCCTACGAGCGAGATTCCGCTCTTTTGCTCGCAGGAACTTTTTGTCCAAGGCGGCCGGCCAAAGGTGATCCGCATGCTTCTTACGGCTTATATGGATCATAAGCCCGCTCATATATTCTTGGATGGAGCCGAGGCCTTGCGCCCGGATATATCAAAATGACTATTTGGATGGCATCGCGCGAATACTCCGGCATTGCGGAAGCCGGCGGCGTAAAAAATGTCGTTACCTCGCTTGCGGAAGCCTTGGCCCGCCTTGGCCACAAGGTTGTGTGCTTTTTGCCTTTTTACGGCTGCGTAAACCCGCAAAGCCTCGGAACTTTTAGGCGCAACGATTTGACCGCGCAAGTGGAGTCCGCCGGCGAAAAGTACGCCATCTCTTATTCCATCGGCTTTTTGAACGGCGTCCAAATAATTTTGGTGGGCGCCCAGTGCTTTTGGGCCAAGCAGAACGTCTACACGTATTGCGCGGCCGACTTGGAAATATTCCCCAACTGCAAGATTGGCGAAGGCTACGCCGACCAGCACCTTATGAACACCGTTTTTCAAAAGGCCATTCTTGCTTACGGAGAGGAATACTGTTCCAAAAAAGACTCGCCCGACATAATTCACTGCCACGACGCTTGCGCGGCCGCGCTTCCCGCCATAATAAACTGCTTTAAGAAAAATTCGTTTGTCCGCACAAAATTTGTCGTTTCCATCCACAACGCGGGGCCCTATTATCACCACGAGTTCAAGGACGTGGACGAGGCCCAATTCTACACCGGCCTCAGGCGGGAAGTTTTGGAAGTTTCCAAAAACGGAGAGCGGGTGGAACCATACTTGCTGGCAAGCCATTACGCCGCTCTCACGACGGTTTCTCCGGATTACGCCAAGGAACTTTGCGACGCCAAGAACCAAAACACGGACGGCCTTTCGCAAATTTTCGCCGCTCAAAAAATTTCCATTTTGGGAATTACCAACGGAATCGACTTGCCGCGCTACGACCCGCGCGACATTGAAGTTTCGCGCCTGCCCTTTGCCTTCAATCCCGAAAAGCTTGACCTTGACGGAAAATACAAAACCCGCGAATATTTTTTGCAAAAAATCGCCGGCCGCGACTCGCCGGAAATCACGGGAATGCCAAGAAGCGGCTTTTTGGACGCGGATGGCAAGGTCTTCTTTGCCTATCACGGCCGCCTTGTCCGCCAAAAGGGAATCTTTGTCCTTCTTGACGCGGCCAGGGATTTTTTGAAAAAAGTTCCCGAAGCGCGCCTGATAATAAACGGACAGGGCGAGGAAGCCTTGCGCGACAAGTGCGCCGCCTTCGCCAACGAATTTAGGGGCCGCGTGGTTTTCTTTTACGGCTACGAAAAGGCCATGAGCCGCATGTTCACCGCGTCGGCGGACTTCGCGCTTTTGCCAAGCGAGTTTGAGCCTTGCGGAACGGAAGACTTCATAGCGCAAATTTACGGAACCATTCCCGTGGCGCACGCAACCGGCGGCCTCAAAAAAATTCTGGACGGAAAGACCGGCTTTTTGTACGAGCCCAACACGCCCGACCGCCTTTGCTCTGTCATGGCCGACTTGGCGCAAAGAAAGCTCAAGAACGACAAGCGCCTTGACAAGATTGTCCGCGAGGCCGCCAAGCATTTGCGCGTCAACTACACATGGAAGAGCGTGGCCAAGAACCAATACGAGCGCCTGTATTGGGAACTGATGTTCGGCGCCCAATGACGGGCTGAATAATTTGCTGAAAATTTCGCGGTAGACAAAAGATAAAAACCGCGCTACAATTATATAATAATTTTATCACTGTCAGAGGGCATGTATGAGCTGCGAGACAAGCGCTTTTTTGGGAAAACACGGATTTGTTCAAAACGTTGACGTTGACGATGTCGCCGACGCCATTCTTTATGACATGGACCAAGGCTTGCATGGAAAAAAGGCCGACCAAGACATGATTCGCACTTGGACGCTTCCGCCGGAAAAAAAGCCTTGCGGCAAAAGCGTGATCGTAATTGACGCCGGCGGAACAAACTTCCGCTCTTGCCTCGTGACCTTTGACCAAAAGGGCGTTCCCGCCATCAGCGAAATGGAAAAAACTTGCATGCCCGGCGTGGAGCGCGAGCTTGGAAAAAAGGAATTCTTCGACCAGTTCGCCAAAAACCTTGAGCACCTAAAGGACAAGGCTGACTGCATAGGCTTTTGCTTTTCATACCCGATGGAAATCACCAGCGACGGCGACGGCATTTTGACAAGCTTTTCAAAGGAAGTCAAGGCTCCCGAAGTTGTCGGAAGCAAAATCGGCCAATGCCTTAGCGACGCCTTGGTGGAACACGGCTGGAAGAAGCCCAAGAGCGTGATGCTCCTTAACGACACCGTGGCCGCGCTTCTTGCCGGAGCCGCCAACCCCACGAGCGGAAACGTTTATTCAAGCTACGTCGGCTTCATTTTGGGAACAGGCATGAATTCCGCCTATATCCAGCCCCCATTGGCAGATGTACCCGGCTTTGACAAGGCCGACGTGATTGACTGCGAGGTCGGAAAATTCTGCTCGATTCCCCGCAGCGACTTTGACCGTGAATTTGACGCCACCAGCGCCAAGCCCGGCACCTTCTACTTGGAAAAATCTTGTTCCGGAGCCTATCTTGGACCCGTTGGCTTTTACGCCTTGCGCGCCGCCGCCAAGGACGGCTTTTTGAGCGAAAAGCTTTCGGCCAAAATCCTTGAGCTCAAGTCCTTGACCTTGATAGAGTTGGACGGCTTTTTGCGCGCGCCTTACAATAAGGACACTACGCTTGGCGGCTTGTTGGCTGACAACGGAACGCAAAAAGACTATAATTTTGTCTTTGAGGTCTTGAACGCCGTCGTAAACCGTTCCGCCCGCTACGCCGCCGCCATTTTGGTGGCCAGCGTCCTCAAGACCGGTCAGGGCCACGACCCCACAAAGCCGGTTTGCATTGTTTGCAACGGATCGACTTTCTACAAGACATATAGAATGAACGGCCGCGTCAAGGCCTGCTTGGAAGAGTCTCTGACCAAAAAGCGCGGCCTCGCCTGGCACGCCGTTCAAATAGAAAACGACATAACTTTGGGCGCGGCCATCGGAGGCTTGATCCGTGGCTAGAGGCAATT
>CADBBB010000083.1 GCA_902792795.1 uncultured Spirochaetaceae bacterium
TTTAGCCTCCGCAAACAAAAAGTCGGTCGCAAAAGCGCAAATCGCAAAAAGGAAAAAAAGCTTTTTCATAAAACTCCTCCAAAAACCGTATCGCTACTATTATACACACAGTATTTGGAGCGGTCAATAAAAAAAGCTTCCCGCTTCCAAGCCGCGAGCGGACCGCCCCTTGAATTTTCGCGGCGTTTATAGTATTATGATATATTCATAAATAAGAGGAAAAATATGGTTCCAGTTTTGATTAAAGACTTGCTCACAAGCGCGCCGGACCAGCGCGCGGTTACGGTTTGCGGTTGGGTTCGCACGGTTCGCGACTCAAAGAATTTGGTTTTCATTCAGGTGAACGACGGAAGCTGCTTCGCCAACATTCAGCTCACCTTTGACCGTTCCAATCCTTCCGCCAACGCAGACTCATCTAATATAGAAGAATCTCTCAAAAAGCTGAACACGGGCGCGTCAGTAAAAGCCAAGGGCATCTTGGTTCCCTCGCCCGCTTCCGGCCAGGCCGTCGAAGTGACGCTCGAAAAGCTTGAAGTTTTGGGCGAATGTCCGCCGGAAGAATACCCCTTGCAAAAGAACAAAATGTCGATGGAATACCTCCGCGACAACGCATACCTCCGCGCCCGCACTAACACATTCGGCGCCGTTTTCCGCGTGCGAAACCAAATGGCCTTTGCCGTCCATTCATTCTTCCAAGAGCGCGGCTTTGTCTACATCAACGCGCCGGAAATCACTTGCTCGGACTGCGAAGGCGCGGGCGAAATGTTCCAAGTAACCACGCTTAGCTTGGAAAAAATCGCCGAGCTTGGCGTAAAGGCCGGCGCGGGCGGAATGAAAGTCGAAGACGCGCATAAAATCGTCGACTACTCAAAAGACTTCTTTGGAAAGAAAGCCAGCCTAACGGTTAGCGGCCAGTTGGAAGCCGAAACCTTGGCCACCGCGCTTAGCCGCGTCTACACGTTTGGACCAACCTTCCGCGCCGAAAATTCCAACACGCCGCGCCACTTGGCCGAGTTCTGGATGATCGAGCCGGAGATGGCCTTTTACGACCTTGACGACGACATGGACTTGCAGGAAGACTTCGTCAAGTACCTTCTTAACTGGGCTCTTACAAAGTGCCGCGAAGACTTGGAATTCTTTGACAAGAGAATCCAGCCCGGCCTTATCGCGCAGTTGGAGCACGTCGTAAACTCAAAGTTTGAGCGCATCACTTACACCGACGCGATCAAGGAATTGGAAAAGCACGCCGACAAGTTTGAGTTCAAGCCGTACTGGGGCTGCGACATCGCCACCGAGCACGAGCGTTATTTGACGGAGCAAATTTTCAAAAAGCCGGTGATGGTTTACAACTATCCAAAGGAAATCAAGTCTTTCTACATGAAGCAAAACGACGACGGAAAAACCGTAAAGGCTTGCGATGTTTTGGTTCCCGGAATCGGAGAGCTTAACGGCGGAAGCGAGCGCGAGGAAGACTACGACAAGCTTTTGGCCGAAATCAAGCGGCGCGGAATGGACGAGTCGATTTACGATTGGTACCTAAAGCTCCGCAAGTTTGGAACGGTTCCGCACTCAGGATTTGGCATGGGCTTTGAACGCCTTATCCGCTACGTCACCGGAATGGAAAACATTCGCGACGTGATTCCGTATCCCCGCGCGCCAAAATTGGCTGACTTCTAGAATTCAACACATAAGGATTTGTTATGACCAAGTATATTTTTATTACAGGCGGAGTTGTTTCTGGTTTGGGAAAGGGAATCGCGGCCGCTTCCCTTGGATTGATTTTAAAGAGCCGCGGCTACAAAGTAATCAACCAAAAATTCGACCCCTACTTGAACATCGACCCGGGCACGATGAATCCAATCCAGCACGGCGAGGTTTTTGTAACCGACGACGGCGCCGAAACCGACTTGGACTTGGGCCACTACGAGCGCTTCACCGACGCGACTCTCAGCCAAAGCTCCAACACCACCGCGGGCCGCGTTTACCTTAGCGTCCTCAACAAAGAGCGCGAGGGCGGCTTCCACGGCGGAACGGTTCAAGTAATTCCAAACATCACGGAAGAAATTTTGCGCCGCATGCTGCTTTCAACAAACGAAACCGGCGCCGACGTAATCATAACGGAAATCGGCGGAACGGTCGGCGACATTGAGTCGCTCCCCTTTATGGAAGCGATTCGCCAAATGAAATACAAGGTTGGCGAAGAGAACTGCTGCTACATTCATCTTACGCTTGTTCCGTTTATGAAAAAAGCCGACGAGCTTAAGACAAAGCCCACCCAGCACAGCGTAAAGGAATTGCAGGAATTGGGAATCAAACCAGACGTCATAATGCTCCGCACCGAGCGCGACTTGGGACAAAACACACGCGAGCGCTTGGCGGCCTTTTGCAACGTCGATTCATCTTGCGTAATCCAAAACCTCAACGCCAAGTCGATTTACGAAGTTCCGCTTCAAATGGAAAAGGAAGGCTTGGGCCAGGCCGTTTGCAAAGTCCTTGGCCTAAAGGAAAGCCAAAGCCAGTTGGACGACTGGAAAAAAATGGTCGACCGCTTCAACAACCCCAAGCGCAAGGTCAACATCGCGCTTGTCGGAAAATACGTCGCGCTCCACGACGCCTACTTGTCGGTCGTCGAATCCTTGATTCACGGCGGCATCCACAACGAGGCCGAAGTGGAAATCGATTGGGTTGACTCTGAGCTTTTGACCGACGACAAGACAACCGCCGCGCGCCTAAAGAACGCGGACGCGATTATCGTTCCCGGCGGCTTTGGCGACCGCGGAATCGAAGGCATGATAAACACGGCCAAATACGCGCGAACAAAAAAGGTTCCCTACTTTGGAATCTGCTTGGGAATGCAAATCTTGGTAATCGAATACGCGCGGAACGTCTTGGGCCTGGCCGGCGCCAACTCCACCGAGATGAACAAGGAAACGCCCTACCCGGTCATCGACTTGATGCCCGACCAAAACGGAAAAATCTTGGGCGGCACCTTGCGCCTTGGAAAATACGAATGCGCTGTTGCCGCCGGAAGCTTGGTCGAAAAGGCTTACGGCTCAAAGACAATTTGGGAGCGCCACCGCCACCGCTACGAGTTCAACAACAAGTTCCGCGACGACTTGAAGAACGCCGGCCTTATAATCTCCGGCGTAAACCCGGAGCGCGACTTGGTCGAGACTTGCGAGGTTCCCGGAAACCCATGGATGGTCGGCGTGCAGTTCCACCCAGAATTCAAGAGCCGCCCCAACAAGGCCGGCCCCCTCTTCCGCGACTTTATCGCGGCGGCAGTGAAACAGTCGGCTTCCAAAAAATCATAAAACGCAAACGGAGAATTGATGCGGTTTTCTGCAAAGAAAGTTTTAGGAATTGAAAAGCCTCGCGACGACATTCAGTTCATTTTGGATTGCGCCAACATAAGGAATTCCAGAGTCATTTCGATAATCATCATGATTATGGAAATAATATGCTTTGGCATCTCATTCAACTTTGAAGTCCACATGGATCCGTCCATCCCCAACAGCTGGATGTTTCACCATAGAATCGCCTATGTCACGCTCTTTACAGCCGCCGCCCAGCTTTTTTTGTATGTGATGACGCATCCTGCCGAAATGGGAAAGTTCACGCACAGGGCGCTTACGTTTAGCATAGGCGTATTCTTGACGACGCTTTCGGCCTTTGCGATTTACGTTTCAATCCTTGACTATTATCTTAAAGAGCAAATTCTTGTGTTTATCACGCTGGAACTGCTCTTGGCCTGCATCTTTATGGTCAGGCCCGTTTTCTCCGTCGCGCTCATAACAATATCATTCGCGTTCTTTTATTGGCTTATGGACAAGACTGCCGGAGTGAGCGCGGCGACAAACGTCAACTACCCGATACTTTATGTCTTTTTTGTAATAGTGAACATAGCGCGCTACTACCAGTATCTTAAGATCGCGCGCCAAACGGTTATGAACCACGCGCTTGCCGAAAGCCTTCGCGAGTCTTCGCTTACGGACGCTCTCACAAAATTACGGAACCGCGCCGCGCTAAAACTGCGCTTTGAAGAGATGATTGGTTCGGAAATCACGATGATGCTCACAGACATCGACGACTTTAAAAGCCACAACGACAAGGCGGGCCACGCGCGCGGCGACGAACTTCTTGTCCGCTTCGCGCAAATTTTGCAAAAGGAATTTGGAACGCAAAACTGCTTCCGCTACGGCGGCGACGAATACCTTGTTATGGTTCCCCGCATGGCCGCAAACGACTTTTTGTCAAAAATAAAAAATTGCGCCGCCGCCATCGACAGCGCCTTCACCTTTAGCGGCGGCTTTTCCAGCGGCCCCGTCGCCGGCATGAACGACCTTGACGCCTTCATCAAAGCCGCCGACGCAAAGCTCTACCAAGCCAAGCGCGAAGGCAAGAATAAGGTTATTGGGGAATAAGCGGCAGGACAGGGTGGGCTGTCAAAAACACTCTCTATTCAATAGGAAATCCTAAAAATAAAAGCAAGCAAGTCACGAAACTTATGCGACAAAAAAATTATCAAATAATACCAAAGCGTTGAATATCCAAATCCGCCAATCAAACCTGTTGCAAGCCGTCGTAAATTCGTAGATTTTTTTATCCCCACTGCTTGAATAGTCCAATCCACCAACATTACAAAACTAAGCGCAAAACAAAGGCAGATTGGAATTCTTATAAAAAAAACGCAAACCAATGAAATAAAAGAGGAAATTATTACGCCCGTACATCTTGCGCAAACAGGGAATTGGTACTTTTTGTAAAAAAAACTACGGTCAGCAAGTTGATGACACCCCAACCGCCTTCCGTAGTCCATCATTTTAAACCAACGAAGGTCGGTCATTTACGCCGTAAACTTATTGCCGCAATTCTTGCAAACAAAGAAAGTTTGGCTACTTGTCTGCTTTCCTTTTCCGCACAAACCGCAAAGTAAGCCGATTGGTCCTAGCAAAACAGTTCCGCAACAAGCTTTTCCCGCAGAAACATCCTTTCCGCTAGTAGATGTTTCTGTAACGATTTCACAATCATCTTTTCCGCATTTTGGACAAACCATATTTCTTCTCCACTATTTTTTTTCGATTACAAGTTTTTATTCTTCAACAATCACACTGCCAATGCAAAATTTAGGTAATTCCAAAAATTTCACTTCTTTGCAAACGCCTGAAATCTCAAGAATATCGCCAGCCTTCGCGTCAACAAAAGAATCATTGTTTGTGTAGAAATTGACAATAGTGTCTTTTGGCACGTCAACTTCCATCGCAATTCCTTGAACCATGTAAGCGAAACCTTGCTTTTTGCTTTCATCGATATTTCCAACCAAAATTCTTCCTTTGATTCGCTGGTCTTCCATATTGTATGTTGAATACCACTTTTTGGCCTTAAGCTTGTTTGTGGCGGTCGCGGCAGTTGCAGTCTGCGTCAACAAATTGTAATAAGCCTCATCTGACCATTTTTTGTAGTCATCGGCCGAAAGCGATTTTGCGTTCTTTTCCAACTCACCGGCAATATTTTTGGAATTCGCATTGCAAGATTTTGGAGGATTTTGAACAGGACTGGTCTTGCGATTTCCTTCCGAATCAACGTTGTATGTAGACATTCCCTTTGTCTGAACCGTGAAAGTTTGGCCATTTTGTTTTACAACAACTCTTGAATCCTGCCGCTGAAGACCAACGCCAAATTTAAATACCACAGCTTGATCGAACACATACACATTTTCTGTTGGGTTCATGCTTTTAAATACAACAAAAAAACCCAAGACTGTTTTTGTATAAACCTGTTCTTCGAAGGCGTATTTCCATAAAATCGGGAGGATATCCCTTCCTTCAGGAAGTTTTCCGGAAATTTCGGCCGTCTGACTTGAATCTAACGAGCTCAATGTGTTTCCAAGATCGGAAAACGGACCAGCAAACACAGACGACGCAATCATAGCCGCAACTACAAAACCAAACAATCTTTTCATTTTTCTTCTCCTTGAAGCAATAATTTTATACGCTCTAAATTTAGAGTTTTTCTAACAGCAGTATATCACTACTCTATATTTAGAGCAATAGGGCAATGGAAAAGGAAGTTGAAAAAGTAATCGATAAAATCCGCAAATTCCGCAAAGAAAAGAAAATCTCAATTCTCACGCTTTCCGTTGAATCCGGCGTTTCCCGCAGCCACTTGTTCTATATCGAATCCAAGAAAACGATTCCCTCCCTTGAAACGCTCGCCAAAATCGCCCACGCGATGGACTTGAAACTGAAGGATTTTTTTGTGTGATTTTCTTTTTTTTGTAACTAAATTTAGTTGCAAAACTTTAACAACCGCGCTATAACAAAACTAATATGAACAACACGATATCTTACAAAGGCTACAACGGCAGCTTTAACGTTCGCATTCCGCCGAAACTTCACCAAAAAGCCGCCATTTACGCCATCAGGCACAATTCCACGCTAAATAAAGTCGTGGAAAATTCCCTGCGAAAAACGCTGGGCTAGCGCGACTTGAACCGCGCCACTAGCAAAACAAAGCGAACTGTTGTATAATGTATAAATGGAAAACACAAACAACCGAAAAAAAATCGTCGTTTTGGATTTTGGAAGCCAATACGCGCACTTGATTGCAAAGCGCTTTAGGGCGCTGGGCTTTTATTCAGAAATCGCCTTGCCTTCCGCAAGCGTTGACGTTTTCAAAAACGCGATGGGCGTGGTTTTTTCAGGCGGCCCGGCCAGCGTTTACGACGAAAAAGTTCCCGACTTCAATTCAGAAATTCTAAATCTTGACATTCCGATTTTGGGCCTTTGCTACGGCCACTACATCGTGCAGCAGGGCTACGGCGGAAAGGTTGGAAAAGCCGACGTGGGCGAATTTGGCTTTGCCACGCTGAACTTTGCCGACGGAATGGGCGGCGACGCGTCCGCCTGTCCGCTCTTTAAGGGAATTAGCGGCGACCAGCAAGTTTGGATGAGCCACCAGGACGGCGTTTTGCAAATGGGCCAAGGCTTTGAAGTCGTCGGCTTCACAAAAGACTGCCCCTTCGCCGCCACGCAAAACCTTTCAAAAAAGCGCTTCAGCCTCCAGTTCCACTGCGAAGTAAAAGACACTCCCTGCGGAAACAAAATCTTTGAAAACTTCGCCGCCTATTGCGGAATGGAAAAGAACTGGGACCAGGCCACGGTCCTTAACACGATTTTGGAAAACATCAAGCGCGACGCAGGCGAAAAGAACGTTCTCTTGTTCCTAAGCGGAGGCGTTGACTCGACCGTAGCTTTCGCGCTCTTGAACAAGGCGCTTGGACAAAAAAGAGTTTTGGGCCTTCACATCGACAACGGCTTTATGCGAAAGAACGAAAGCGCCTCCGTCGCGGCCGCCTACAAAAAATTCGGCTTTGAAAATTTCATCGCTCGAGACGCAAGCCAAAGCTTTTTGGCCGCGATCGCAGGTTTGGTTGACCCGCAAAAAAAACGCATGGCCGTCGGCGAAAATTTCATCACGGTCCGCGACCAATTCGTCGCCGAACAAAAGCTTGACGAAAACCTTTGGCTTTTGGCCCAAGGCACGCTTTATCCCGACATCATCGAGTCGGGCGGAACCAAAAATTCCAACACGATAAAAACACATCACAACCGCGTGGCGGGAATCCAAGCCCTGCTTGAAAAGGGCATGATAATTGAGCCGCTCAAGGACTTGTACAAGGACGAAGTTCGTTCTATTGGAAAGGCGCTTGGACTTTCTGACGAGCTTGTAATGCGACACCCCTTCCCAGGCCCCGGACTTTCGATAAACGTTTTGTGCTCGGAAGGCGACTTGCCCGCCGACCAGGTTGAGGAGCTTAAAAAAGCGCAGGCGGAACTTGACGGCATTAAGGTGGAAGGCTTTTGCGAACATTGCGCGGCTTCGCTTACGAAATACGTTTTGCCCGTCCGCTCGGTTGGCGTGCAGGGCGACTTTAGGACATACCGCTTTCCGGCCGTCCTGCAATTCGGCGGCGACGACGAGGCCCCGGGCTTTTTCCACCTTCCCAAAAAATGGGAAAAGCTTGACGCGGCTTCGATTCAAATCACAAACGCCGCCAGTTTCATCAACCGGACAATCATTTGCCTTTACCAAAAAGCCGGCGCGGAACTTCGCTTGCAAAAAGGCTATTGTACAAAGGACAGGCTTGACCAACTGCGGGAAGTTGACGACATCGTTTTGACGGCCCTCCACAAATCAGGGGATTACAACAAGATTTTCCAGCACTTGACGATTGACCTTCCCTACGCCTCCGCGCCTGGCCGCGCTTCATTTGTCTTGCGGCCGGTGGTCAGCGAAGACGTAATGACCGCGCGCTTCGCGCAACTTCCGCAAGAGCTTGTGCAAGAGATTGTTCAAAAAATCGCCGCGCTGGATTTTGTCGACGCGATTTACTACGACTTGACCAACAAGCCGCCGGCAACCTTTGGCTGGGAGTGAGTGTTATTGCAGATGTATACTTTTGCAAACACCAGCAATGATTACTCAGCCCTCCGCTCCTGCCAATAGTTCGGTCAGCATGGGAATCAGCTGCTTTTTGCGCGAGACGACGCCCTTTAGGTAGTAGACGTTTTCTTCCTGCTTGGGATAGGTAAAAAGCGCCTGATACTTTTCGTCGGCCGCAAGAAGCATGATTGAGTCAAGCTTTGTTATGTCGGTCACAAGCAGGGCGCAAAAAGCGCGCTTTGTGGCCGCGCGGGTCGATTCCAAAATGTCCAAAAATTCTTTCTTTCTATTAAGAACGTCGCGCGTGTTGTCAACTTCGATTTGGCTCACCGAATAAGAAATCTTTCCTTCCGCGTATTCCTTCAAGTCCTGCTTGATCACTTCGTCGGCGGCGCGGCCAACCACTCCGCTTCCGGCGCGGATGATTTCTTCGCCAAGCGCTTGCGGGTCAAGGTTTGTTATCGCGCCCAAATACTCGGCGGCCTCGCGGTCGGCGTCGGTCGTCGTCGTTGACTTTAGTATCAAGGTGTGTTGATGAATGTTATCGGATTCTTTGTGCCGAACGTTCCGATGCGGTGATGGTCGATGACCTCCAAAAGCTTGTAGTGCTCAAAGCCCTCAACCGCTTGGCTCGCCTCGTTGTGGTCAACCAAAACCAATTCAACGTTAGGCTCGCGCAAAAGATCGCTTTCCGAAATGACTCCCATAACCTTGTATTCGTCGTCAACGACAGGAAGGCAGCGGCAAGGCGACTCGCGCAAAAGCGGCTTGATTTTGCCGATCGTGTCGCTCGCGTGTACGGCGGGAATCGAGCGGTCGGCCATTACGATTACCGGCGTTGAATACGCGATGAGCATGGAGGTGGAGGAAGTTCCGTAAGGAGATATGATCACGCTGACGCCGTTTTTTTCGGCCTTGTCGCGCAGTTCCTTAGAAAGAACGTGGCCGCTTGTCAAAACCAAAAGGCGAACCTTGGCGTCGATGCACTGCTCGTGAATCTCCGGGCGGTTGGACGCGATTACGACCATTTGCTCAGACCTATGCTGGTCCAGCTTGTGGACAAAGCTTTCGGTCGCGGATGAGCCGACCAAAATCGAAGCCTTGAAAAGTTCCGCCTGATTTTTGAGAATTATCGGCTGCGCCTTCATCGTCTTCATTATCAAGTCGATGCTTGTCGTCACGGGCGTTTTCTTTTCGGGGTTCATCAAGAGCAAAACGTTCTTTGCGAACTCGTTGTAGTGCAAAAGGCTCTTGTAGTAGCCGCCGTCGTCAACGACAGGCAAAACCTGGTTTTGCGCGGTGTCAATTTTTTTGAGCGCCTCCCAAAGGGAAGTGTTTTCGTTTACGGTGGCGCAACCCGCGCTCATGTAAAAGGCGGTCTTTGGATTTAGCTCGGCAATGTACTCCGGCGGCTTGATTTTAAATTTGTTGAATATGTATTCGGTTTGGGGATTCAAGTGGCCGGCGCGCGCGGCGACATATTTTTTTTGTCCCAAAAGTTCTTTTAGCTTTGCGTAGGCCGCCGCCGCCACAACAGCGTCGGTGTCAGGATTCTTGTGTCCAAAAATGTAAACAGTCTTTTCCATTGCGCGTTTATTGTATCACAGATACGACGCTATTGCAACAATACGAGCGGACCGCTATAATTATGGAATGAAAAAAATCACCGCTTTAAAAATAATTTTTATGGCCGCGTTTTTGGCCGCTTCTTACGCGCAAGAGCTTCCGCCATCATTCGCATCTAAATGGGAGGATGTCGAAAAGCTCGGCCTTCAGCAAGGCAAAATCGTAATCCGCAACATTCAAAAATGCAAGAACATTTCCATACAAAGAGGCCTCAACCCCTGCGCTGACAAGGTCATCGACGTCGCCGAAAAAATCAACGCCAACTACTTGGCCGAAATAATTTACAAAATGCCCAAGGCCGGAAACGAAGACATAATGGAGCAGGCCGTCGCGATTTTTGAGGACATAAACCTTTACAAAGAAATCATCTATTCCGACGAAAAAAAAGGCTTCAACAGGAACCTCTTTCCTTTGGTGGAACAGATCTACCGCAACGACCGGCCGGGCTACATTCAAATCGGCTCGCATCTAAAAATGGACATGCTTTCGGCCTACGACTCCGAGCTGGAAATTGAATGGGGCGCGGACGGATTTTTCTTCCACCAAAAAAACACCACGCCCCTTATGTGGCGCTCCTTCAAGGCCGTCAAAGAAGAAAACATGGTCGCCGGCATTTGCTGCTTTGAGTGGAACGGCGACTGGTACGTCTACGCATTGGGAGGACTGCGCGCGCCCCGCATTCCCTTTGTCATCGCCGAAATCGAGCGGCAGTTCATCGGCAGAATCGAAGACTTCACTGTCTTTTACATCAGGCGTTTTAGAATAAAACGATAGATATTCCTTGACATTCGCCGCATTCCCGCTATAATAAACGGCGTGAAAGACAACGACATACTTTTTGACCGCGCGGACTTTTTGGCCGCGTTTGAAAAATGTTACGGATCGGCGGACGGAGCGCTCTTGTTCCGTTCCCCCGCCCGCATAAACATCATCGGCGAGCACATCGACTACAACGGCGGAAAAGTTTTTCCCGCCGCCATCGACCGCTACATGTATTTTGCTATCCGCCGCCGCGCGGACACAAAAATTCTTTACAATGACCTTGAATTTCCCGGCTCCTTTGAGTTTGACGCGGGCGACAACTTTAGCTACAAAAAAGAAAACGACTACGCCAATTACCTTAACGGAATTCTTTCAATCATAAAAAAACGCGGCCATAAATTTCCCGGCGGCTTTGAGCTTTTGATAACTTCCACCGTTCCGCCGGCCGGAGGAATTTCGTCGTCAAGCGCCTTGGAATGCGGCTTTGCCTACGCCGTGTCCGAGCTTTTTGGCTTTGGAATTTCCCGCAAGGACATAGCGCTCATAGGCCAGCAAAGCGAGCACGAGTTCATGAACGTCCAGTGCGGTATCATGGACCAATTCATAATCGCCACGGCAAAAGAGGACACGGCGGAACTTTTGGACTGCGCAAAAATCGAATGCGACTACGTTCCGCTGGTCTTGGGCGACTACAGGTTTGTCGTGATGAACACAAAGAAAAAGCGCCAGCTGGCCGACTCAAAGTACAACGAGCGGCGCGGCGAATGCGAAAAGGCTTTGGCCATATTGAAGGAAGCGGCCCTGCCCATGCCGGCGGGCGGAACTTATTCCAACACGCGCGACTTGCCCGACCTTTGCTCGCTGACAGCCCCGCAATTCGAGGCCGTCAAAGGCGCGATAACCGACCAAACGATTTTGCGCCGCGCCCGCCATGTCGTCACCGAAAACGAGCGAGTCCTAAAGGCCGTCGCCGCGCTCAAAGCCGGAAAGCTTGACGAGCTGGGAGAGCTCTTAAAACAGTCGCACAAATCCTTGCGCGACGACTACGAAGTGACAGGAATAGAATTGGACACGCTGGCCGACGCCGCAAACGCGCAGGACGGCTGCATAGGAGCGCGCATGACAGGCGCGGGCTTTGGAGGCTGCGCGATCGCGCTTGTCCACAAGGACAAGGCGGACGCATTCATCGACAACGTCCAAAAAATTTACACGCAAAAAATAGGCCACGACGCGGGCTTCTTCGCCTGCTCTCCGTCCGCCGGAGTGGCGGCGCTCAATTAGTTGCAAAAAAAAACCGACCCGTTTGGGTCGGTTTTTTTGTCAAGCAAACGCGCGGCGTTTACTTTCCGTTACGAGCGGTCAAGGCGCGCTGCGCTTAAAGCCTTGACTCGCTCGTTTGGGGAAGTGACAAAGTATTCTCACTTCCCCATAAAGGGCTCGTAGTCCTTGTTGGGGCTGTAAGTTCCGTCGCGCAACTCGCCGGCGATGCTGGGAATTTCCATCTTCATTCCAGGAAGAATCAAGTTGGGGTCGTTGGGCCGCGGCATCTTGCTCTTGTTGGCCTGGTACAAGTTTTCCCACAAAAGCGGATTGTTGTAAACATACTTGCGGCCGCTGATGTTCCAGTAGCAGTCCTTTGTCTCGGCCCAAGGGCGAACGACGTAGAACTGCGGAAGCGGAGTAACCTCGCGAACGCCGTCAAGCGCGTCGTTCACGGCCTTGGCGTATTGCAAGGCGCTCAAATAATCTTCCTTTTCGTAAGCGGAATTGGCGTTGGACAAAGCGTCCTCGCCGGCGGAATAAGCCGTCGGGAATGTCTTGTCGGCGCCGATGCTCTTGGCCCAATCCATTTTCTTTTGGGCTTGCGCGATGGCCTTTTCCGCCTCGCTCTTGGCCAACATTCTGTCGATGTAAGCCTTTGAAAGCTCGGCGTTCTCGGCGGCTTTGGCGGCGTATTCTTCGCTCAAAGCGTATTCGCCGGCGTCAA
Organism: uncultured Spirochaetaceae bacterium; assembly: GCA_902792795.1. Classification (GTDB taxonomy): domain Bacteria; phylum Spirochaetota; class Spirochaetia; order Treponematales; family Treponemataceae; genus Treponema_D. The sequence continues at coordinate 12,821 of CADBBB010000083.1, forward strand.
GCGCGGCCTCGGCCTTCTTGGCGTATTCGTCGGCCAGCTTTTGGTAAGTGTTGTTCTTGTAGCTTGCGGCAAAGGCGGCGCAAGACGCGGCCAAAGCCAAAATAAACGCGAACTTTTTCATTAGTTAGCCCCCTGAACGCTTTCGTCAATTACGATAATCTCTTTGTCGGGATTTTCAAAAGTGTCAACTTCCAAAAGAACCGTGTCCTCGGCCTCAATTCCGGCCACAGGCTCGTCGCCGAGCGGCTTTTCAATGTCGGCCTTTTCGGCGTATTCGCCGGAAGCCTTGACCTTGGCCTTGGCCTCGTCGATGGCCTTTTGGGCTTCGGCGCGCTTGGCGGCCACGTCTTTGGCCAGCGCCTCAAATTTTTGGGCCGCTTCCTTGTAGTTGTTGTAGGCGCCTTCGGGATTTGAAGTGGAATACTTTTGGTCGCCCTTGAGAATCAAGTCTGCGTATTCCTTGTATTCGGCCTTGCGGGCGATTTGCGCCTTGACCGCGTCGGCGGCCTTCTTTTGGGCCACGGCGTCCTTGCGCGCCTCGTTGGCGAATTTTTTGTAAGACTTAAAGTAAACCGCGTAATAGGCGTTGTAAGCTTCCGTGGCTTTTTTGTTGAGCGCGGCGCCCGGCGTGACCGGAACAAGAATCATGGCGTCAAATTCGGACAAGGCCTTTTCGCCCGCGTCGTAGTCGGCCTGAGCGTTCGCCGCCAAGCCTTCGCTGTCTATGCGCTCCTTGAGCTTTTTGGCCTTGGCCGCGTTGGCCAAAGCGTCATAGCGCGCCTTTATTTCGGCAAGCTCAGCGCTGTGGTCTTTTCCGTCGTTGAGGGCCTTGAGCGCGTTGAACGCCGCGTCGACGGCCGCAAAAGCGTCGCCGTAATATTCTTTGGCGCCGGCGTCGATGGCCGCCTTTCTTGAAGCTTCCGCCGCCTCCAAAGCGTTCTGAGTTCCGTCCGGATTTTCATCCTTCTTGGGCTCTTCTTCTTGAACAGTCTGTGTCTGCGCGGGCTCTTCGTCCGCAACTTGCTGGGTTGACTTGCACGACGCGAACAAAAGAACTAGAGCCGCGCAAAAAAGCAGTGAAACTTTCTTCATTCTGCCCTCCATTTTATGTTTAAATTGATATTTTATTTTAGCGCAAATTCCCAGTAAAAGCAACTTTTTTTTGAACATTTTTTTATTTTTTAAGAACAAGCGAACAAGCGCTTCGCGGGCGCCCTTCCCCTAGCAAAAGCGCGGCAAGCGCGCTATTCTATGGGCAAAGGAGAAATCTATGGACGATTTTTCATTCAAGATTGAAGAGAACGTGGCGGTCATTTTTGCCGGAAAAGGCGGCTGGAATTTGGAATTGAACAAAGTGGCTTGGGGAGAGCGCGAGGCCAAATACGACTTGCGCTCATGGTCTCCCGACCATAAAAAAATGGGCAAGGGCCTCACGTTCACCCAAGAGGAACTCAAGGCGCTAAAAGACGCCCTCAACGCGCTTCCGCTAAACTAAGCCGGCCAGCCTTCTTCCCAAACGGCCAGGGACGCGCCCTTCTTGACCACAATGGAATAAACCAGCGTTTGCAAAATCGTGTCCTCCATTCCCCGGCCCGACGAGCGTATGTTCATGTCGGCGCGGGAAAGCAGGGCCAGTATCGCAAGCGTCTGCCCCAACGACCAAACGCGCGCGGCCGCCGAACACTGCGCGCGGCTTTTTTTGCTGGCAAAGCCGTTTGTCTTTAGGCTAAAGTCGTCGGTCTTTCCGGCCTTGGCCAAGTTGTGCCAAAGACATAGCCGCCTAAAGGAATACGCAAGGCCCGCGACCAGCGCCGCGCTTGACGAGTCTTTTGAAAGGCGGATTTTTTGCAAAATGCCCAAGGAAGTTTCAAGGCGCTCCGCGGCGCTTTTTCCGCTTTCGGCCATCGCGTCAAAAAGCGTGAAGGCGCTTTCCTCGCGGTTGTGCTCGATAAGTTGGTCCACGTTTTGGACGGTGATTTTTGTTCCAGGCTCAAAGCAAACAAAAAAGTA
>CADBBB010000084.1 GCA_902792795.1 uncultured Spirochaetaceae bacterium
GTCAAAGCCCACGATTTCGTTCTTTTCGTCGCGGAAGCCCAAGGGCGGGAACGAATCGTCCAAGCCAAGGACAAAGACTCCGCGCGCCTTTAGGTCGGCCAAAGAGTTGTCTCCCTTGGCGCCCTTTTTGGCGCAGCCCGCGAATGTGGCGGCCACAAGCGCCGCCGCGATTGCTGTTACGATAAGTTTTTTCATTTTTTAAACCTCCTAATATTGCGGCGCGATAATTCTATTCGCGCCACAAAAGGAACGAGTCAAGGCTTTAAGCGAAGCGCGCCTTGACCGTTCCTATTTTTTTTTCTTTTTAAGACAATTTTTTTAAGCGCGGCGGCTTGCTCCTTTGCGCGCTCGGGAGCCGTTCCGCCAATGGTTTTGCGGGCGGCGGCGCAAGCGGCGGGCGAAAGAATGTCGTAAACATCCTCGCCTATCAGCTTGGAGCAGCGCTGGAATTCCTCAAGGCACAAGTCCTCCAAGCGGACGCCCGCCTCTATCGCCATGCGGACGGCGCGGGCGCTTATTCCGTGCGCCTCGCGGAAGGGAACTCCCTTCCTGACAAGGTAGTCGGCCAAGTCGGTGGCGTTAAGAAAGCCGCCCTCGCAGGAAGCCGCCATTTTCTTTGCGTTGAAGGTCGCAGTGCCTATCATGTAATTGAAGACCGTCAAGCAAGAAGAAACTGTGTCCAAGGCGTCAAAAAGCGGCGCCTTGTCTTCCTGCAAGTCGCGGTCGTAGGAAAGCGGAAGGCCCTTCATCATCGTAAGAAGATTGAAGAGGTCTCCGTAAACTTTTCCCGCGCGGCCGCGGATTAGCTCGGCAAAGTCCGGGTTCTTTTTTTGCGGCATCATAGAAGAGCCGGTGGACCATTTTTCGCTTAGGTTTATGAAGTTGAACTCGCTTGTGGCCCACAAAACAATTTCTTCGCAAAAACGGCTCAAGTGCATTTGCAAGAGGCTGGCCGCGGCCGTGAATTCTATGCAGTAGTCGCGGTCGCTGACGCTGTCCAAGGAATTTTGGGTGGGGCCGTCAAAGCCCAAAAGCTTGGCCGACAACTTTCGGTCAAGAGGAAGGCCGCTTCCGGCCAAGGCGCCGCTTCCAAGGGGGCTAAGGGAAATTCTTTTTAGCGCGTCCTCAAAGCGGCTCCAGTCGCGCTCCAGGCTCCAGGCCCAGGCGCACAAGTGCTGCGCGAGCGTCACCGGCTGGGCATGCTGCATGTGGGTGTAGCCGGGCATCAAGGTCTTTGTGTTCTTTGCCGCGATGGAAGCGAGCGTGTCTATAAGTTCCAGGATTTTGTTTTGCAGCTGGGGAACGACGCGGCGCAAGTGGATGCGCTCGTCAAGCGCTATTTGGTCGTTGCGGCTGCGGCCGGTGTGAAGCTTTTTTCCCGCCTCGCCTATCCTGTCGGTGAGCGTGGCTTCTATAAAGGAATGAATGTCTTCGGCGCTAAAGTCGATTTTTAGCTTTCCGCTTTGCAAGTCCTTTTTTATGGAAAGAAGTCCGGCCTTTATCTTGGCTTGTTCCGCCTTTGAGATGAGGCCGACATCGCAAAGCATCTGGGCGTGCGCGAGCGAGCCCTCTATGTCGTCAAAGGCCATGCGCTCGTCAACATATATGGAAGTTTCAAACTCAACGGCCGCCGCGTCGGGGCCTTCCTTAAAACGGCCGCTCCAAAGCGCCGCGTGATTGTCGGAGGTAATAGTTCCGTGCTGCATATCGTGGAATAATAGCAAAAAACGCGAAATTTTGCAAGAACACGGCCGCGCTTGCGCGAAATCCGCTCGAACCAACTCCCCCGTAAATAAACCAAACAATTTTAACGCATTTTTGGCAAAAAAAACAACAAAAATGCCCAAAAGCGCGCTATAATATGGAACGATGTCAAAAAAGTTTTGGGCGGCGCTTTTTGTTTTTCCAGCCCTTTTGTCCATAAGCCTCCTTCTCGCCTCCTGCCAAAGCGCCAAAAAATCGCGCGACAAAACTTTGCGCCTGCTTTTTGCCGGAGACATCATGGCGCACACGCAAAACTTTAACATGGCCGACTATTCCGCGATTTGGGACGACATTCGCGAGCAAGTGTCGGCGGCGGACTTTTCGTTCGCAAACCTTGAGTCGCCGGTGGTGGAAGACCGGCCCTTTGAAAGCTATCCCACCTTCAACATGAAGCCGTCCTACCCCGCCGCCGCCTTTGACGCGGGCTTTAACCTTATATCGCTTGCAAACAACCATTCCAACGATATGGGCTCATCGGGTATCAAAGCCACAAACGAGTGGTCAAAAGAAGTCGAAATGAAATCACAAAATCGGGTTCAAAAACAAAGCGCCAAATCGAAAGACACCCCGCGGGCGCGGCCCGTCCACTTTAGCGGCCTGACAGAGAACGGCCAATTTTCCATCGCGGAATTTTACTGGCATGAATACAAAATACTATTTGTCGCCGTCACCGAGCTTTTGAACACCTGGAAAAACTACGAGGAAGTGAATTACGTTCCGCCAACCAAAAAGGGCCGCGCCGCCTTTGTCCAAAAAATCGCGGGCATGAAGGAAGAGCTAGCGCCCGACTTGTTCATCGTGAGCGTCCACACAAGCGAAGAGGAATACGTTTTGACAGTCCTTGACTCCGTCAAAAAATTTTACCACGACCTTTTGGACGCGGGCGCGGACATCGTCGTGTCAAACCACCCGCACGTGGTCCGCCCGCTGGAGCTGGTCGCGGACAAAGAAAGCAAAAAAATCCGCAAGGCGATAATCTACGCAAACGGAAACACAATCAGCGGCCAGCGCCGCGTCCTAAACTACGACGACCCGACAGAAATTTGGAACTACACCGGAGACGGCCGCCTTGTGGAATTTGAGATGGCGCTTGATGAACAAGGCTTTTTCGCGCTAAACTGTTCCACAACTTTCATAACCGCGTACGCTCCGCCGGGGGAACGGAGTCCTGTCATAAAAAGGCTAGACGACAATTTCATAAAAGCGCTGGCGGAAAAAGGCGAAAAGAAAAATTCAAGATACTACGAGGCGCGCCTTGCCGCGCTAAAGAAGATTAAGGACATTTGGACATGGCGATAGACTACACAAAGCTTCCCGTATACGAACAAAAGCAAAAAATTTTGGACTGCTTGGAACAAAACCAAGTCATAGTCGTGCAAAGCCCAACCGGAAGCGGAAAGACAACTCAAATTCCCGTGATATTGCATGAAGCGGGCTATTCGCAAAACGGCGTCATAGCCGTGACCCAGCCGCGCCGCATAGCCGCGCTCAGCGTAAGCGAGTTCATAGCCAAACAGCTGGGAACAAGCTATCCAGGCCTTGTGGGCTACAAAATGCGCTTTGAGGACAAGACGGACCTCACCACAAAAATAAAAATAATGACCGACGGCATTCTCTTGCAGGAGATGAAGCTCGACCCGATGATGATGAAGTATTCGGTCATCATGGTGGACGAGGCGCACGAGAGGAGCCTCAACATCGACTTTGTCTTGGGCCTTTTAAAGCGCTGCCTGGAAGTTCGCAAAGACCTAAAGATTGTAGTTTCTTCGGCCACGATGAACGCGGAGGCTTTTTCAAAATACTTTGGCGGCTGCCCGATCGTCACGATAGAAACGCCTGTATTCCCGGTGACGGTTTTGTACGACCCGCCCGCGCTTCCGGCAAGCACTTTGACCGAGGCGGCCACGGAAGCGATGCTGGCCAAAATTGAGGACACAATCGGGCGCGTGATTGACAACGGCGAGGAAGGCGGCGTCCTGATTTTCCTTCCCGGCGAAAAATCGATTCACGATTGCGTAAAGCGCTTGGAACACAGCTACTACTCAAGCCGCCTTTTTGTCCAGCACTTGTACGGCAGGCTTCCCAAAGAGGAGCAGGAGCGCATCTTTATGCCCGCGCCCAAGGGAAAGATAAAAGTCGTGGTCTGCACCAACATCGCCGAGACTTCCGTGACGATTGACGGCGTTACCACGGTGATCGACTCGGGCCTTGCAAAGCTAAACTTTTACAGTCCGCGAACGTTCACTTCAAGCCTTGTGGAAACGCCGATTTCCAAGGCAAGCGCCTTGCAGCGGCGCGGGCGCGCTGGCCGAACCGCTCCCGGTTCCTGCTACCGCCTCTACCCCCGCCGGGACTTTGAGACGCGCGAGGAATACACGACAGAAGAAATTTTCCGCACAGACCTTAGCGAGGTTGTCCTGCGCATGGCGGAGCTTGGCATAAAGGACTTTGAAAAATTCGACTTCATATCAAAGCCGTCTTTGGAAGGAATCATGGGCGCGATGGAAACGCTCTACATGCTCAAGGCGCTAAACTCCGACCGGACGCTGAGCGACATCGGAAAGATGATGGTTTGGTTCCCCCTCTTGCCGCGCATAAGCCGCATTATTGTGGAAGCGATTTTGCGCTATCCCAACGTCTTGCAGGAAGCTATCATCGTGGCGTCCTTTTTGTCCACGCACTCGCCTTTTGTCCTTCCTCCGGGGGAAGAGATGGAAGCGCGCGCCGCCCACCACCGCTTTAACGACATTCAAGGCGACTTTGTGGGCTACATAAAATTGTTCCGCATTTACGAAAAATTCCAGACGGAAGAAGAAAAGGAACATTTCGCGCAAAAAAATTATTTGGACTACAAGGTTTTGGCGGAAATTCAAAACATTTACGAGCAGCTGAGCCAAATCGTTAGCGACCAAAAGATTCCTGTATTGGGCGGCGGCTCCTACGACGACTGCTTGTGCTGCGTCGCTTCGGGAATGATACAGTTTGTCGCCATTCGCGAAGGCCGCGAAAACTTTAGGACGCTCACCGCGGGCCACATTTCGATTCACCCCGGCTCGTCGCTCTTTAGGACCGACCCGCTCTATATCGTTGCCGGAGAGATTGTCCGCCTGAGCCGAATGTTCGCGATGAGCGTCTCGCCTTTGACAAAAAAATTGCTGGCCAAAATCGACCCCGACTTGGAGGCCAAGCTTGATGCGGCCCGCAAAAAGAAGGGCGGCGACGACGACCGCTTTGACCGCCGCGACAAAAATGGCAAGCAAGCCAAAGACGCGCGCGGCCGGGACGGCTGGCAAGACAAAAAATCGCACGGCGCGGACCAGGACGAAAAGAAAGACCAAAAAGCGGCCGCTTGGACGCTGGGCAAATCCATCTTTGAAATTCAAAAGGTCAAGGGCAAAAAGGTCGTTCTTCTGCCCGCCCGCGAAATCAAGTCCGCGGTCGAGCCCTTTGAAATGCCGGAGCTAGAGGCGCGTTCGGTCGGTCTCCGCGGCCGCGTCTTGGCCGACGGCGGCTCAAAGCTTATGGACGGAGAAAAGCTCGTGGCCATTCTAAAAGCCGCCAAGCTTTTTGGCTTTGTTCCGATTGACGAAAAAGAATTTGACAGAAAATTTATGGCAAACCTTAACGACGGGCCAAAGGCGGCCGCCGAGCTTTGCAAGCGGCTAAAGTGGCTCATGCGGACGGCACAGGCAAAGGCAAAAGGCCGCGAGCTTGGCTTTGTGGCGCTTTACACAGACCAAAAGGGCTCGTACTGGTTCAAAGTTTCAAGGGGATTTTCAACCGCGCTCGCGGAGAGCGTGGCCAGCCTGGAATTTTTGTCGGACGATCCCGCCGCCAATCTTGGCGCGGAAGAAAAGAAAGAGGCGGGCTTTGCCTACTCTAAGCTCCGCGCCTTCTACGACTAACGCTCGTTTGAGGCGGCCGGCTTTATCTCGGGCTTTTTAGGCTCGTCCTTCTTTTCGTCCTTGGGCTCGTCTTCTATTCCCAAAATTTTCATCGCCTTTTGGCGGACGGAATTCTCGGCCTTTTTGTCGTTGGCTATGGCGCGGACGGCGGCCTCGCAAGACGAATATTTTCCGGCGGCGTAAATGTCAAGGCCGGCCAATTTTGTCTCCTTGTCTGAACTGGCCACAAAGGCGGCGCAGGCTCCGCTAAAGGCGGAATCGGGATATTTTGCCAAAATTTTTGCCACTTCCTTTCTAAAGGCGCGCTTGGTGTTGTCGGCGGCCAAGCCTTCCGCCCACTCGCCTATTTCCTTCTTTCCGGCCTTGCCGTATTTTAATAGCGCTTCGGCGGTCTGCCGCTTTACAGCGTCGCTTGCCTTTTTGTCGGTAATTTGGCCGACCAAAAATTTGTCCGCCTCGCTGTCTCCAAAGGCGGCGAGCTTTTCGTAAGCCTTCTTTTTTACGGCGGCCTCGGGGTCGCTCTTGGCGCGGTGGATTATGTACGGAACAGATTCCTTCAATTCCATCTTGGCCGCCGCGTCGATCGCGTCAAGGCGGACCTTGTATTGGCTGTCCTTTATGGCCTGCACGACCACGCCCGCCGCGTCCTTGTTGTCGTAGTAAGAAAGGCCCTTTATGGCGTAGCAGCGCAAGGCGGGATCCTGCTCCTCGTAGAGCTTGGCCAACACTTCCACCGACTCGGGCTTTTTCATCGCGCCAATCGCTTCGGCGGCGTAGGCTCGGACAAAAATGTTTTCGCCGTCGTCCTTGGCTATCTCGACAAGCGCGTCCCAAGTTTGCGAGGCGTTGATTTTGCCAAGAACTTTCATCAAGGCCTGCCTCTGCGCGGTGGTCAAGTCGGAGCGGTCAAGAAAGTCAACCAAGTATTCGGCCTCGGCCTCGCCGCCCAGCTCGCCAAGCGTCGTAAGCGCGGGCGTAAAATAATTTTCGTTGTCGCTTTCCAAAAGAGTGACCACGGCTGGAACCGCCGCCTTGGTCTTTAGCGCGGCGATGTATTTAAAGGCGCGCTCTACCGTGGAGCTTTTTTCGTCGTAAGGATCGTTCAGTATCGAGACCGCGTAGTCCTCCAAGCATGGGTCCTCAAATTTTGTGAAGTACTCCAAAATTTTTTCGCGGACAGCCGGGCTTCTTGTCTCTTGGAACAAGTCGTAAAGCTCGTCCGAATAGCGCGGGTCGTCGTTTTCGATCAATTTTTTTACAAGCTCGGCAAGCTCGGGCTCGATTCCGTACTTGATTGTGTCGCGCGTCTTTTGCTCGCTGTCCTTCTCGTCTTTTTTGGCGGCGTCGGCGGCCTTTTTGGCGTCGGGCTTTTTTGGCCTTTTTGCGGGCGGAACTTCGCTAACGCCGGCCAGCTGGATTTTTGGCTTTTCACCCTTCTCTTTTTGGTCCGCGCTTTTGGAAGCGGCGCCGTTTGGCTTTAGGTCATCGGGGTTGTCAACAACTATTTCTTTTGCGGAACTTTCTTGCGCCGCGCTTTGGTCAATCTCGTCGGCCTCTTGCGCGCCGTCGTCTCCGCTTCCCAAAATGGCCTGGCCCGCCGCGTCCAAAACAGACTGGCTTTCCTGCAAACCGGAGGCGGCCTCAGTTCCGTCCTGAGCGAAAACGCAAAGAGAAAAACAAAAAAACGCCAAAGCAAAAATAGCGGACCCTTTCATCGCCTTATTTTACCTCACCACGGGTGAATCTGTCTAGGAATTCCTTCCTATATTCTTCAAACCTTCCGGCCTCAATTGAGTTACGGATATTTTTTATCAAGGAATGCAAAAAATAAAGGTTGTGATAGCTGGAGAGCATAGAAGAAAGGATTTCCTGGCTTTTGAACATGTGGCGCAAATACGCGCGGCTGTAGTTTTTGCAAACCTTGCAATCGCACTCCGGGTCGATCGGCCCAAAGTCATGGGTAAAGCGCTCCTGCTTGATGCTGAGCATTCCGTCGTGGGTAAAGTAGCTGCCGTTGCGCGCGTTTCTGGTCGGAAGCACGCAGTCGAACATGTCCACGCCGTCGGCCACCGCCTCAAAAATGTATTCGGGCGTTCCGATTCCCATGACGTACTTGGGCTTTTCCTCCGGCAAATACTGAACGGTGTATTGCAAAAAGCGCGCGAAAACGTCGCTCGGCTCGCCAACGCTCAGGCCGCCGATGGCGATTCCCGGCAAATCCAGGCCGCTAACAAATTCCGCGCTTTGCTTTCGCAAGTCCTCAAAAAAGTTTCCTTGGACAATTGGGAACAAAAGCCCCTTGTAAGGCTCCTTTTCCTGAACCTTTTTCCATTCATTGACCGCGCGCAAAAGCCAGCGGCTGGTCACTCCAAGCGCGTCCTCCGCTTCCTTGCGCTCCACCCCGTAGGCGGCGCAAACGTCCAGCTGCATTTGTATGTCGCTGGCAAAGTCGGCCTGCGTGCGGACGACGCTTTCGGGCGTGAACAAATGGTAGGAGCCGTCCACGGTGCTTTGGAAGCGGACGCCCTCCTCCATGATTTTTCGGATTTTGGAAAGGCTGAAAACTTGGAAGCCGCCCGAGTCGGTCAAAAAATTCCGCTTCCAGCCGGTAAAGCCATGCAAGCCGCCGGCCTGGCGAACCAGGGGGCTTCCGGGCCGCAAGTACATATGGTAGGTGTTGGCCAAAATTATTTCAAAGCCAATTTTCTCAAGGTCATCCTTGCTAATCGCCTTGACGCTGCCGTTTGTTCCAACCGGCATAAAGACCGGCGTTTGAACGGTTCCGTGCGGCAAATAAAGTTCGCCGGTCCTGGCGCGCGTCTTTGAGCATTTTGTCTTTATCTTAAAAATCGAATTCATATTCCGCCCAAAACAAGGTCAAGTGTGCGTGTATTTTAACAAGACCATGCTTATTCCGATAAATATTATGACCGGAGCCCACGCGCCCACCAAAGGCGGCAGCATTCCGAACTTTGCCATCAGCATCGTTATCATTTGGGTGATGTAGAACAAGACCGCCATTCCCAACGACAGCGTGAGGCTTATTACAAAAACGTTGCGCTGGCTCTTTCCCGAAATTCCGATTGACAAAAATGCCACGATGAGCGCTACAAAGGGAAACGAAAATTTGTTGTAGTACTGGCT
>CADBBB010000085.1 GCA_902792795.1 uncultured Spirochaetaceae bacterium
GGTCGCCCGGCATGATAACATATTTACCAATGTCGGCTGGACCAACGCCTGTGTGATACTGTTTTCCTGAACCTTCTGTGTAATCTACCATGTTGAATATTATAAACCCAAAACGCGCGGAACGCAAGTTTTTGCGGCTTTTTGGCTAATTATTAAAAAAACATTATAAATCGCGAATAACAAATTTTTCATAAAATTTTTATTGAACAACGCCGAAAATATTACTATCATTGGAGACAAATGATGGAAACGAAAAACGTTCTTATTTCGATGGACAACGATTACTTCTCTGGTTGCATTGACGAACTTGAAGATTCGCTTGAAGATGGGTGGTCAGTGGTTGACCGCGAGTACGACGCGCTTACAAACACGTCGTTCATCACGCTGGAGCGCGAGTTGGTTTGCGCGTGACACAGGCCAAAATCATTTGTAAAAAAAAATCCCGCGCAAGGCGGGATTTTTTTTGTTTCGATTAGCCTTCCATAGCGGATTTGAACGCATCCGCGATTTTTTGCGCGCCCGCCTTTCTGGGATGCGGGTCAAACCAAATCGGAATCTCTTTGCCAAAGCCGTATATAATCTTAGCAAAGTCCAGCTTTTCCGGAACTGGATTAAGGTATGTTTTATGTTCTGCATTATCCATGTTGTCAAAGATGTCAGCGACTTCTACATAAGTCATCTTGGTTGGCATGGACTCGGCCTTTTCCTTGATGTATTTGTTTATATCCTTAATAACAGGTTCCGCGTACTCGTTTATCTTTACAATCTTGTTTATCCAAAACTTCATCGAGCCGTTAAATTGGGCGGCCGGAATGTAATGGTCGGGGGTGCTGGTAAAATGCTTGTAGGGGCTGAAAATCGACATTGCGTAAACATGCTGGCCATTAGCGGTCAACGTCTCGATGATTTGGTCATACCTTTCCTTGAACTTAGGCAACTCATCTTTAAAGGCCTTTTCAAACCACGAGGCGTCCCGGGTAATAAGATCCGTTCCAAAGACTTTCAGCAAAATGTCGTTGGCTCCAATGCAAAGGGTTATGCAGTCCGCATCCTTGACAGCCTCTAAGATTTCGCCTTGCTTTGTCGCGATTGTTCCGTCGCAGTAAGTGTCCTTTAATTTGTCAAGCAGCATCTGAGTGTTGTCGCCCGACATCGCGTAGCTGTTAAGTCTCATGTTCGAGCCAGCGTCCTTATACTTCTTATAGAGAAGATAAGAATAGCAGAACTCATTTACATAATTGGGGTCAACGGTCTGGTCCTTGCGCCTGTCCATGTACTTTTTGTAGGCGGCGACAAAATCGCTCTCCTCCAAGTTCTTGTCATCAACCTTCCCGCCCATCGCCTTGGGAGCGTAGCCTGCCGCGATGCTGTCGCCAAGAGCCAGCATAAAGTATTCAGCGACAAGAACTTTCGCGGTGGCCTCATAAATCTTTCCGTCGGAAGCGGTCAATGTGGCCTTAACGGTTCCTTCGCCTTTTTTTCCGGGAACATAAGACAGCGTGACCTTTTTGTCGTCGTCGGGGTCCGGCGTCACAGCATACACGCCCGACTCGTCAGGCGTCCATTCCACAGTTCCACCCTCAATTCCGACAATCTTTGCCTCAACGATTTCATTTTTAGCCTCTTCCTTGCCGCCAAGGAAGAAGATTGTGTCGCTCAGGTAAAAGCCCTTTACGGTTACGTCAAAATATCCCGCGACGACATCGGCTCCGTAATAGGTGTCCGTTTCCTCGTCAGTCGCGGTGGCGGTAATAACGGCAACACCTGGGCCCACGGCGGTTACAAGTCCGCTCTGGTTGACCGTGGCCACATTTGTGTCGGAAGACGCCCACGTGACCGTTGCCGGAGAGTCGCTTGGATTTTTTTCCGCTTTAAGCTGAACTGTCGAGCCCTTGTCGATGGGGTCGGTCTTTCCTGTGACTTCAATCGACTCAATTTTTGAGGTCACCTTTATCTCTATCGTCTTTTTTACGCTTCCAGACTCGGCGGTGACTTTAAATGTTCCCTGCTTTTTTGGCTTGAACTTTACAACCCAAGAGTCGTCAACTTCATCCGGGCTCTCTATAAGAGAAACAACGTCGGTGTCGCAAGAAACTTTGACCTTTGCGTCGGAAGGAATTACGGTCACGTTGACAGCGGAAAAGTCCGCCGCCTTGCTTACGCTAAGGTCCGCGAAAAGCTCAATATCCGTCGCAGTTTTTGCGGAATTTGGGTTTATGACCTTCTCCTGATAATTTAGGTAAGGACCAATCGGCGAGTCCGAACCAGATTCGCAAGACATGAACATGGTTCCGCCTAAAACAAAAGCGGAAACCAACAAGGCTGAAAATAATCTTCTCATATTTCCTCCAAAAAATATAACGTTCCAATTATAAGGCCATTTTTGCCAAAAGTCAAATTTTTTCGCGCTATTGAAAGGGCGGCGGATTTTCGCTATACTTTCTTCCATTATGAGTAAAATTCAAATGAAAAATCCGATCGCCGAACTTGACGGCGACGAAATGACCCGCGTTCTTTGGGCTGTCATTAAAGACAAGCTTCTTCTTCCTTTTGTTGACTTAAAGACTGAATACTACGACTTGGGCCTAAAAGCCCGCGACGACAGCGACGACAAAATCACATACGAAGCCGCCGCCGCAATAAAGCGCTTGGGAGTGGGCGTAAAGTGCGCCACAATCACGAGCAACGCCGCGCGCGTAAAGGAATACAACCTAAAGCAGCTGACGCCCAGCCCCAACGGAATCATCCGCGGCGAGTTGGACGGAACGGTTTTCCGCGCCCCGATTTTTGTCAAGAACGTCCACTGCAACGTAAAGAGCTGGACAAAGCCGATAATTCTTGGCCGCCATGCTTACGGCGACGTTTACAAAAACTGCGAAATCAAAACGCCCTGCGCGGGCAAAGCGGAATTGGTTTTCACCGGTTCCGACGGAAAGGAAATCCGAAAGCTCATCAAGGAAATGCCCGGCCCCGGAATCATCCAAGGAATCCACAACCTTGACTCATCAATAGAAAACTTTGCCCGCTGCTGCTTTATGTACGCGCTTGACCAAAAAATCAGCGTATGGTTCGCCACAAAGGACACAATCAGCAAAACCTACGACGGAAACTTTAAAGAGATTTTCCAGCGGATTTTTGACGCGGAATTCAAGGCCAAGTTTGACGCCGCCGGAATCGAATACTTTTACACGCTGATTGACGACGCCGTGGCGCGCATAATGAAGTGCGACGGAGGAATTTTGTGGGCTTGCAAAAACTACGACGGCGACGTAATGAGCGACATGATAGCCAGCGCCTGCGGAAGCCTTGCGATGATGACAAGCGTTTTGGTAAGCCCCACCGGCGAGTTTGAGTACGAAGCCAGCCACGGAACCGTGCAAAAGCACTACTACCGCTGGCAAAAGGGCGAAAAAACTTCTACCAACCCGGTCGCCTTGATTTTCGCCTGGACGGGAGCTCTTTCCAAGCGCGCCGAAAAGGACGACACGCCCGAGCTTGCGGCCTTTGCAAAAAAATTGGAAGACGCGACTCTTGGACTTATCGAGGACGGTGTCATGACCGGCGACCTTGCCCGCCTTGCCTCCCCCGCCGCCAAGCGCATTGTCGATTCGTGGGAATTCATCGATAGGATTGCGGAACGATTAAACTAGCGAAGACTGGTTACCGACAAAAAACGGCGGGCATCCCCGCCGTTTTTTTTATAACTCTTTGACAACGCCGTTTTCAAAATAGTAAATGTTTTCCAGTTTAAAGCCCCAGCGGCCGCCCTCCATTCTAATGTGCGGCTCAAAAGTAAAGAGCGTATCCTCATCCAGCGCGGCGGCGTTTCCTTTTTCAAAGTAAAGTCTGTCGTTTTTGTCAACCTCAATCGTGTGGCCTACGTTTCCCAAAAAGTCCAGGTTTTCAAAACCGAGCGACTTTATCAGCGCGTTCATTTCCAAAAAGATTTCTTCAAAAGTTTTTCCGGGAGCGGCTGATTCAATAAAGCGGTCATGCAAAAGCCGCTCGGCTTTTAGGCCTTGCAAAAATTCCGCGCTTTTTATTACGGCCTCTTCCCGGACGCGGCCTTCTTCCACGACAAAGGAGCGCGAGCAGTCGCCCCATGTTTGGCCGACCAGCGGCGATAGGTCTATCGTCACAAGGTTTTCGCTTCCCACTTTTTCATCGGAAGGAACGTAGTCCTTTCCGGAAATCGAAAGGCAGCTGCGGCTTCCAAGCAAGACCAAGGCCGGGCACTCGTAGTACCAAGTCTTTTCCGCTCCCCGCTCCTTCATAAGAGACGCGCAGCGCTCCGCGATTTCCTTTTCCGAACGTTCCGCCGTGATAAAAGGCTTAATGTCCTGCAAAACGCTTTTAGCGATCGCTTGGACTTTTTTGTATTCGCTTATGTTGGGGTTCATTTAATTCGCCGCGTCTTTCAACACGCCGCCAAAAGACTTTAGGTAATCCGCGAAGCTCGCGTAAGAAAGAATGACGCACAGCGCGAACACGACGTTGCCCGCAATGTTCATCGCGGTGACGTCCGTTCCCCAGACGGCGGCAAGGTTTGAACGCAAAAGAAAATTCTGGACAAGAACCACAAAGCAGGCTGTGATGTAAAAGACGGTCTTAAGCTTGCCGCCTTTTTTTGCGGCGATGGCGGTTCCGCTTTTGGCCGCGACCATGCGCAAAAAGTTTTGGCTGAATTCGCGGTACAAAATCAAGACGAACAAAACCGGGTGCATAAAGCCGCTAAAGACAAAGCAAGTGAACATCGACAAGTGCAAGAACACGTCGGCGAATGGGTCGAACATTTTTCCAAAGTCGCTCACCTCGCCGTGCGTGCGAGCGTAGTGGCCGTCAAAGTAGTCGGTCAGCTCAACCGCCGCCAAAATGGGAATTATCGCCGCGGACAAAATCCAAGCGCCGACAGAGCCGTCCAAAAGGCCCAGCCAACGCGGCAAAAAGTAAAGGACAAAAAGTATCGGAGCGGCGATTATGCGCGCGAGCGTAAACTTGTTCGATGTTTTCATAACAATAGAATACAACTTTTTTAGCGTAAAATCAATACAAAAAGCGCGAGGGCTAAAAAGGCGGGTACGACGGACAAGCCGTCGTTTTGTTATAAGAAATGATACAACTGCGCTCTCACGAGCGCGGACAATCCCAGCGACGAAAAAAAACATTGGTTCCCCCCGTCCTTCGCTTGCGGCTTTACGCCTGCGGCCAAGCCGCGTCGCTGACGGGGACCCCACCAAGTTTTTTTTCTGCGTCCCGCCTTTTAAGCCCTCGGCTCATTCTACAATTTAACGTAGGTCTTGCCCTCGCCGCCGTCTTCGGCGGGAGCGAAGGAGAAGTCTTGGACGGCGGGCGCGGCCTTTAGGTACTTTTGGACGGCGTCCTTTAGCGCGCCTGTTCCCTTTCCATGGATGACGCTAAAGTGGTCCAAGCCGTTAAGGACGCACAAGTCGATTTGGCGCTCAAGCGCCTTTACAGCCTCGTCGGCGCGCATTCCAAGCAAGCGCAACTCGTAGGCGGGCCTTTCCATCGATCCGGCCGCGCCCGTTTTTGGGCTTGAAGCAGTTCCGCCAGCGACGTATTGCCAAGAAGGAATTTGTCGCGCGGCGGCGGCGTTTTGGTCCAAGCGCAGCTCTTTTTCTTTAGCCTTGATTTTAAGCGCGCCAAACTGGACAAGCCATTCGCCGCCCTTTTCCTTGCGCAGCAAAACGCCTTCCGCTCCGGTGGCCAAAGAATGAACCTTCGCGCCTTCCTCAAAAACGGGCGCGGCTTCTTCCAAAACTTTTCGCGCGGCGAGAGTGGGAGTGGCAGTCTTTAGCGCCTCGGAATTTTTTGTCCGCGCCTTTGTTGGCTTGTTGCTCTTGTGGGAATTCTTTTTCTTTTCAAATTTCTCTTCGTCGCGCAAAAGGTTGGCTTCTTCTGCCTCTAAAATTTCAGAATGAACTTTTTCCGCCGCCGCGAGCTCTTCCTTAAACTTCTTTGCTGCCAAAGTTTTTTCGCGGGTAACCTCGCCTTCCTTTAGCTCGCGGATAAGGTTTTCCAGCTTGCGGCGCGACTCGCGCAAAAAGGCGGCCTCTTCTTTTGACTGGGCGGCCTTAAAGTCGTGCTCGCGGCGGCGGAGCTTTATTTCCTTTTCTTCGTTCTTTAGCGCGACGGCTTCCAAACGCTCCTCGCGTGCTTTTTGTTCCTGCATAAGACGGTCAAGCTCCAAGTGCTTTTGGTTCAAGCCCTTGATCAAGGCGCTCACATCCGCCGCCTGGCTTTGGATGTAGCCCCGCGCCTTTTGCACAAGGTCCGCCGCCATGCCGGAACGTTCGGCGATTTCGAGCGCGTGGCTCTCTCCTGGAATTCCCATCACAAGGCGGTAGGTGGGCCGCAAGGATTCCGCGTCAAACTCGACGCTGGCGTTGGAGCAAACGGGATTTGTCCAACCGTAATTTTTAAGGACGCCGTGGTGGGTCGTGACCAAGACAAAGGAGCCGCGCTCAATCAAGCGGTCAAGGACGGCCATCGCGATCGCGCTCCCTTCAAGCGGGTCGGTTCCGCTTCCCAATTCGTCAAGAAGAACAAGGCTTTTTTCTGTCGCCTCGTTAACCGCCCGCGCGATGTTTTTCATATGGGCGCTGAATGTGGAAAGCGAGGCGTCAATAGATTGCTCGTCGCCGATGTCGGCGTAAACCGAATCAAAGCAAGGAAGGCGGCTCCCCTCGGCGGCCGGAATCGGAAAGCCCGCTTGGTTCATCATGCAAAAAAGCGCGAAGGTTTTTATGGCCACAGTTTTACCGCCGGTGTTGGCGCCGGTGATTATAAGGACGCGCTTTGCGTCCATAAAGCGAATGTCAATCGGAACCGCCTTGTCCTTTAAAAGCGGATGGCGGGCTTGCGCGAGCAAGGGAGGTTCGCCCTCCTTCGCGCCCAGAGCGTAAACGCAAGAGTTTTCCATTCCCCAGCGCGCGGCCGCCTGCGTCGTGTCCAAGCGAACCATTGTCGGAAGCGCTTGCTCAAAAAGCGCGGCGCTTTGGGCAAGGCGGGCGGTGGTTTCTTCCAAAATTTTTCGGACGGCGCTTTCAAGCTCAAATTCTTTTTGAACAAAATCGTTGTTAAGGCGCACCGCCTCTTCCGGCTCGATGAAGACAGTTTGGCCGCTGTTTGAAAGCTCGTGGACGATGCCCTTGATCTTGGAGCGCTCGCTGGACTTGACGGCCAAAACTTGCCTGTCGTTTCGGACAACAGGGAGCGTGGATTCAAGCGAGCGCGAAAGCGCCGGGTCTGAAATTATTTTTTTAAACGAGCCTTCTATCTCGCGGCGAATTTTTTGCATCGCGCCTTTTATTTCGCGCAAGACAGGCAAATCCTTTAGCGAGCCGTCCTTGTCGACGACCTTAAAAATCTCCGCTTCGGCGGCGGAAAGGTCAGGAATTTTTTGCGCGCTCTCGCAAAGGCGCTTTAGGCCAAGCTCGTCTTTTGCGGCGGAGATTTTTTCTTTAACCTCGCGAGCGTTTTGGCAAAAAAGACCCAGCGCGTAAAGGCCGTCCAGCTCAAGGCGGGCGCCCGCCGCTTTAAGGATTGAAAAAAGCGGCGCGACCGGCGGCCAAGCCTTTAGGCTAATGTCGCGGCTGGAAGAAAAGCAAACGCTCCACTCGCGGCTAAGATTTTTGAGCGCCTCGCATTCGGCCTCGCGCGAAAAAGGCTCGCGCGCCAAAAGGCTGGCCTTGCCTTCCTCGCTTTTGCAAAGGCCCGCGATTTTTTCGCGGATTCTATAATAGTCAAGTTCTGATAAAGTTTTTTGGTCCATATGGAACGCTAGTCCCGCCAGTCGCCGGTCTTGAGCTCTTCGGTGATGTTCTTGTAGCTTTCATAGCGGTCTTCGCTAATCGCGCCTGAGTAGACCGCCTCCAAAATTTTGCAGCCCGGCTCGGTGGTGTGCGAGCACGACGCGCCGAACTTGCACTTTCCCAAAAGGGGCTTGAATTCCCTAAAGTAAAGCGCCACATTGTCGGCGGGAATTTCGTTGAGCATAAAGCGGCGTATTCCGGGAGTGTCGATAATTTCCGCGGTCACGCCTTGAAGGCCGCCGGTAAAGGCTTCGTTCAAATTTATGTGAAGCAACGTTCCCTTTGTGGTCGTGTGCGCGCCGCGTCCGTATTTTTTGGAAAGGCTTCCGGTCTTTAGAATCACGTCGTTGTTCAGGCGGTTTATCAGGCTGGACTTTCCCACTCCAGACTGACCCACAAAGGCGCTTCGCTTTTCGCGCAAGAGTTCCACCAAGTCCATGAGGCCTTCGCCAGTCTTGGCCGAAACTTTTTGAACCGTGTAGCCCAGCTCCTCCCAATTTTTGACGCGCGCCTCAAAGTCGGGGTCGCTCGCGGCGGGAAGGTCAAATTTATTTATCAAAATTATCGGCTCGATTTTTTGCTCTTCAGCCTGAATCAAGCAGCGGTCGATGAAGCGGGGGCGGAAGGGCGGCTCTTCCGGCGTGGTGACCAAAATCAAATAGTCCAAGTTGGCCGCCAAAATCTGCGGTTTTTGCCCCTTGACGTTCCAACGCAAAAAAATATTCTTGCGCTCGCCAACGCCCAAGATTTGCCCCTTGTCTTCGGAAAGGGAATCTTCCTCAATCTCAACCGTGTCGCCGGGCGCGAGCGGGTTGTAAAAGTCGATGTCGGTCTTGATTTTTTTTCCTTTGATTGAGCAGGAA
>CADBBB010000086.1 GCA_902792795.1 uncultured Spirochaetaceae bacterium
ATACCGGGACGGACACCGGTCAACTGGACGATCTGGTTCTCGCTGAAATAGTGGTTCCCTTCCACACCGATGCCGCCGATGATGTATTTCTGCGGACGGCCGTAATCTATCTCAATCTCATCGCGAGCGGTCTGCGCCCGGAGGGAGACCCCTGCCAGGAGCAGAACGGACACGAAAAGAATGCGTCGTATGTCCATCAATTTATGCATTATCCTGCAAAGATAACTCTTTTATTTCACTTTTCCGAACCGCCGGTCCCGCTTTGCGTACTCCCGAAGGGCGGAACGGAACTCCTCCTTCCGGAAATCCGGCCACAAAACGTCTGTAAAAAGGAACTCCGTATAGGCGCACTGCCAAAGCAGATAATTGGAAATCCGCTGTTCCCCGGACGTCCGGATCAGCAGGTCCGGATCCGGAATTCCGGCGGTGACCAGATAAGAGGAAAATTCTTCCTGTGTCAGCGCCTCCAGGCCTTCCGGATGGGCGGCCGCCGCCTTTTGGGCCGCGTCAAAGAGCTGGCCCGACGCTCCGGTCCTTAAAACGGAAAAAGTTCTTTGCAGCGCGTTTCCCACGGAGCCGACAATTTGTCCGATTCCAAAGGAAGCGGCCGCGCAAACTCCTTGCTTTAAAGCGTCTTTAAGAACGTCTTCCCAAGACTTAAAGCCCATTCCCAAATCAATCGCGTCAAAAAAAGCGTCGTCTATGAACTTGACAAAGTAAAGGGCCGGAACGCTTGAGACGGCGTCAAACATCACGCCTACGACGTCGCGGAACGTCGGAAGAACCAGGCCGTCAATTCCAGTGTCAAAGAACTGCTGGTCGTAAATGGCCTTTGAAAGCTCCGAATAGCCTTGGGAATTTTTTATGGAATTCCATTGATAGTCAAGCATGATCAAGCCTAGCTCGCCGGAACCAAAGCTCGCCACGTTTCGGTCGCGGGAATTGCGCGCGTCAATCTTTTCCCGGAATGTGGGCGCGGTTCCTATGTGCTTTTCAAAACTTCCAAAAATTTCTTCCGCCCACGACTGGAGCGCGGTCCTTGTCGCCTCGGCTTGCCTCATAAGGCAGCGGCTTGAGTTTCCGGCGTACGAGGAAGCGTCAAACGCCAAGTCCGGCCGTTCCGCAAAAAACCATTCGTAGCGGTGGACCCATTGCGTCTCCCTTTTTACGCTGAGCAAGCTTGAGCCGATGACAGCGTCGCGGTGAATCAAGGGGTCGACAGAATAGCCGCTTGAACGGACCAAGTTCAGCTCCCAGTTTTCAAAGGCAAGGTTTCGCTCTTCCAGCCGCTCAAAATATTCGTCCAAAGCCTTTTCAACGTCCGCCTTGAGTTCCTGCAAGGCAAGCTTGGCGGCGGCGCTTTGCATTTCCTCTTGCAGCTGGCGCCGGACTTTCGCGGAGGAATCAAGGGCGGCCAAAAGGGAGCCGTCAATTTTTTCCAGCGAAAAAAGGCTTTGGACGTACGAGTCGTTTTTTGCAAAGGCCGAAAGATCTTTGCAAAGCTCGCCAAGACGGTCGAATTTTTGGGAATCAAAAAGACTTTTTGCGCTTTGTTCCGCAAAAGAACTTTCATTCAAAAGAGAAGAAGCCTTGTCCTTTGCCGCCGCGACTCGCCAGTTGGCTCGGTCGCAAGCCGCTTCCCCGGCCAAGACGCTTGGAGCGGCCGCCGCTTGGGAGCCCAAGTATTGGCCGTAAATCCAACTTTGCTTGTCCGCCAAAAATTCAGAATAGCCGCCTGTCCATTCGTCGTTGGCGCTCTTGTATCGGCTGTTCCAGTCGCTTTGCCAAAAGTTATAGGCGTCCTGCAATTTTTGTCCGGCGGCGTTCCATTCCTCGGCGGCCGCCTGCAATATCAATTGGTTCTTCCGCGCCCAGGCGGAATATTCGTCTTGCAAAGACTGCCTGAGGACAGAATAAAGCGCCTCTTTTTTTGCCAGCTTGTTGGATTGGGAACGCAAAAGGCATTCGTCGCGCGCTTCCAAAGCGTCGCCAAAGACTTCCGCCTGAAAGTCTTCCATCTCCTGCCCCAAGCAAACCGGAAGATTTTTAATCACGTCCTTTGCGTAAAATGAAATCAAGTCCTTATAATACGCGGCCCTGTCAAAATCCAAACTGTTCTCACGCTCGCCAAGCGCGAGGGCCAGCTCGTCTTTCTTTTGCTCCCGGCGTTGGTCCAAAACCAAAGAAATTTTTTCAAGGGCGCTTCCAACGTCCATAAATTTTTCTTCGCTCGAAAGCCGCTCGAACAAGTCCTTGAGCGACTTTTGGCCGGCCGCCGAATCGCAAATGGAATAAAAATAATCTCTGATTCCGCCGCCCTTCTCATTTTCAAGAGCGCCGTCGATGGCCTTTGAAAAGTCTTTCCAGGAAATTACTTGGCCGCCAGAAGAGCCCGCCGAGCCAATAAGGACATTCAGCCTGTCGCTTTCTTTTTTGACTTTGTCGCGCGCGTCTTTCAAGGCCCCCAAAGCGGCGGACTGGCTTTCCAGCGCCGCGCTTAAATTTTTTGAGCAGCCGGCCTGAACCGCGACGACATCGTAAAAAGTTTCGTAGAGCTTGTCCGCGACGATGCGCAAGGGAATCGCTATGGCGCGAAACATGGCGGCCAAGGGTTCCGCCCAAGATCCCACAAAGGGAATGCAAGCGATGGCGGCGAACGAAGCGGCCAAGCAAAAATTGACGGTCGCGGCTGTGTCCCAGTCGTCCGCGGCGCTTTTCACGTCCCTCATCGGCGCGTTCAAGGCCGCCGCCTTCAACGCGTTTTGCCTAATTTCGTCCGTCATAAGGCGCGACGAAAAATTCGTCTCCGAAAACAAGATGTATTTGGCAATGTCGTCCTTTCCGCCCAAAGACAATACGCGCGCGTAAGCCTCCGCCATCACGGCCATTCTTCCGTCATGATAGCTTCCCGCCAAATCCACGCCGTGAACGTTGTCCGGCAAATCTCCGATTTTATAATAGCCGTCAATTTGCGGGTCTTGGCCCGGAGCGAACCAAGCCGCGCGCGAAGAAACGTCGAAGCGCGACTCAAAATACATCGCGGCAAGCGCCAAGTCGGCCAAGCTGTATTCTTTTGAATCCAAAGAATCCAAAAATTCCTCCGCGTCGGCGAAGGCGCGGCTATAATAAAATTCGTTTTGATAAACGTCCTTTCTTACGACGCTCAAATCGGAATAATACTCCTTTATGCGCGCCTCGTTTCCGGCGGAATTTTTCGCGGCCGCGTCCAACTTTATCGAATAGCTTCCGTCCGCCAATTTTTTGACAAAAACCAAGTCGCGCGCGGCGGCCGGAATTTTCGCGCCGGAATCGCCGGTTCCAACTTCCTTGACGACCTTTTCGAGCGCCTTTCTTTCTTGGGCTTGCGCTTGAAAAACCCGCTCCTTTTGGACCGCAAGCTCCCTTTCATATTTTACGCGCAAGGCGCGCGCCTTGTAGTATTGGACATAACTTTGCTTGTATCCGTCAAGCTCTTCCAAGGGAACGTTCCGCTCAATGGCGTCGAGGGCGCAAAGAGCGGCCGCAAAAGCGTCGCGCTTTTCCTTGGCGGCCTCCAATTCTTTCTCCGCGTCATAGGACAAGCGAAGGTATTCATTTTGTCCGTAAAAATAAATTTCTTGCGCCAATCGGCGTTCTTTGCGCGCCGCCAAAAGCTTTTGATAGGACGCGGAGCATTCGTCAAGAAAAGCGTTGTATTGGTCGCACAAGGCGGAATAAGAGCGCATGGCCTTTCCGCCGCCAGAGCCTTCAAGCGCGGCCAAAGCCTCCTCGTACTCTTTTTGGGCGGCCTTAACCGCGCGCTCTTGCTCCGCAAGTTTTTTAGAAAGGGCGCGCGCCATCTTTGACGGATTTTCCGCATAGTCGGCAAACTCCTTTATCTCATCCAAAATTTTCGCCCTTCCAAAAATGACGGCCTCAATTCCGGCCAAAAGTTCTGCCTCGCCATAGTCTGAAAAATCCGCGGCGACTTTTTTTTCAAGAAAATAATTTTCAAAAACGTCAATAAAATAGTCAATCTCAGAAAGCTCGCAGCTCTTAAAATCCAAGCCTTCCACCCGCTTTCGCAAGGCTTCTTCCCTTTCAGCGCAAGCCGCCTGTTCGCTCAAGGCGCTTTTGTACAATTTCAAAACCTTAAGGCCGCCTTCGTCCAAGCCCTGGGCCGCCTGGTCAAGCGCGTCAAAATACGCGGAAAGGCTCTCGCGGCCGGCAGAAGATATCGCCTCCGCAAGACGCTCTCCGGCGGCCTTTTGAGCTTCCTTTAAAAGCGCGGCGGAATAGGACGCGTAATTTTGATAAACTTGCAAAAAGCGCTCGTTTCCGTCAAAAAAATCGTGGATTTCATCCGCGCTTCCGTCAAGCAAAAGCAAGGCCGCCTCCCGGTTTTGCAAGTCCCTTTCGCAAAGACCGCGAAAATTTTCAAGGATTTCCTTGATTTCGCCTAAAAGGCTTTCGGCCTCGCTTTGGTCTTGGCCTCCGTTTTGGTCCGCGCCGGCTGTTTCCAGCGCCCCAAGTTTTTCCGCAAGGCGGCCAGCGGCGGCTTGGTCCAGAACTTCCAAGTCGTCCAAAAAACTGTCAAGGGCGCCGTTACCAAGGCTCTCTTGAGCCGCAGCGTCTTCAAGCGCCTCTTGAATTTCCAAGAGCCGTTCCATAGACAAAGCGCGGCCGCTTTGTCCGTCCAAATCCAAAAGGCTTTGCCGGGCGCTTTCAAATTCTTGGCCAAGGTCAAAGCCGTCCAATTGCGGCGCCTCATAAGACATTTGGCCGGAACCGTTTAGCGCTATTTCCCTCGCCTCTTGCGCGCGCTCCAAAAATTCTTTTTCGGCCGCCTCATAAATTTTTTGGGCCAAGGCGGCAAGGCTTTTGCAAAAATCCTCTTTTAAGAAATTCAGGCTTTCAAGGCGGCCGCAAAGCTCGCAAAGCGCGGACTCGGAATAGGACGCGTAAAAGGAGCCGCGCTCGTCATAAAGTTCATCGTAGGCTTTTCGCGCCGCGTCAAGCGCTTCAATGGCAAGATCAACCCTTTGCATCGCCAAAACGCATTCCTCGCGCGCGCTCTCAACGGCAGCCTCCTTTTGCGGCGCCAATTCAACAAGCCGCTGGTATTCGGCCTTGGCTTGGTCATAAAGGGCCTCGGCTTCCTTCAAATTCGCTTCGCTTTGGGCGGCGCTTTCAACATCGCTAAAATTGTTTTTGGAATATTCGTAAACCGCCTGCGCGATTTCGACCCGTTCCTCCCAAGAATCCAAAAGAGCGGAGGCCTTGCTTTTTTCAACGTCAAAGTCGTCGCAAATTTCAAAGTCCAAAAGGCAGTCTCCGCAAAAGGCCGACAAAAAGCCGCCGGCCTTTTTTGAAAACTTGTCGAACAAGTCGAGCCATTCCTGCAAGTCCAAAAAGGCCGTCCACAAAGTTTCGGCGTTGCAAAGAACGTCAAAATACGCGTCGGCCGGCATATTGTCGCCCAAAAGCGCGCCCAGCTTTTCCTTGCGCAAATAAAGCCAGCGGCATTCAGAATAAATTTCATCCGACGAGGAAAATTCCGAAAGCGACATTATTTTTTGGGAACGGTCGTCAAAGTCTTTTTTGTTTGGATCGGAACATGCGCCCGCCGCAACGAGCGCTTCTGAAAAAATTTGCCGGACGCTGGCCGCAAAGCCGCGCTTCCAGTTTTGAACAGCTTTTCTTAAATCGCTTGTGGCCGCTCCGCCCGCGACCGCAGGCTCCCAAAAATCGGCGTCCTCCGTTTTCCCCGCCCGCGGCGGCCGCGGGCGCCCAAAGCGCGCTCCAATTTTCAATTCCGGCGCGGGCTGTTTGCAAAATCGCGCGGCATTGCTCGTAAGAAGAAACCTGCGCTTGGGCAATCCGCTCTTTTTGGTCAAGCTCCAAGGCGAGGGCCTTTTGAAAATCGTCGAGGGAAGTTGAGATTTCTTCGTCAAGCGCGCCGAATTTTTTTTGCCATTCCCGCTCGCCCTCTTGAATTTGTTCCGCGATTTTTTCTGACCAACATTTTTTTCTTTCCTGCAATTCATTATAAGCCTCCTGCCATTTTTGGCTTTCTTGCGCGTAAAGGTTCTCCGCGCTTTTTTCCCATTCGGCGCGCGCGGTCAAGAATTCGTCCTCCGCCTCTTCCCATTTTTCCAAGCCGCGCTTCAGTTCCCGCTCAAACTGGGCCAACCAATTTTCCTCTTGAACAAGAGCCGCTTCCCCCGCAGCGACTCCTTGCGCGTCTTTTTGAAGCGAATCAAAAAGCTTTTCAACCGCGCGTCCGCTTTGGGCCTCGATTTCTCCCGCCAAAGAAGACGCCAGCGCCAAGGCCTCCTGAGCGCCGCTAATTCTTTTTAAGGAATCGTGGTCATACAAAAGTTCGTTTACGAGCGCGTTGCAAGCTTTTTCCTCCGCAAAATAAAAGTCCTGTCTTTCCGTCTCCGAAAAATTTTGCTCCAAATATTTTTGGACAATCTTTTGCGCCTCGATCTCCCACTGTTCCCGCGCCTTCTGAATTTTTTCCTCAGAAACAATTCTTGTCTCGCCGCCGTCTTGGTCCCGAAAAAAAAATTCATCGGCCGCCTTTTGCAGTTCCGCGTAAAGAGCGCTCTTTTTTGCGGCCGACTCGGCGAACGACTTTTTTTCCAAAAGCCATTGGTCAAACGCTTCGGCCGCGGCCTCTCCCAGCTCCCGCTCAAAGGCCTGCCTTTGAGCCTTCCATTCCTCGCTTTCGCAAAGGCCCAACTCTTCCGCGGCCCGCTCCCATTCAAAGATGGCCGCCCCTATTCCGTCCGCCGCGATTTTTTCAAAGCGGCTTTGGTCGGTCTCAATCTTGGCCCGTTCCAAATACGAGTCAAAGCGCCGCCGTCCCTCTTGCAAGGCCCTTCCATATTGGCCCGCAAAAAGAACCGACGGAACGTAAAAGGCCAGCGCGAAAATCGCGGCCATTTTTAAAGTCAATTTTTTCACTGCGCGTCTCCTGCCCTAGAGATACACTTTTTTTTGAAAAATTGACCTGTTTTTGGAAAAAATTTGAAAAAAACTTATGAATTTTTTGTTTTATCCGCCAAACGCGCGAAGAAGGCGGGAGCTTTTCGGCTTGCCCACAATGCGGGATTCCGCCCCCTATTGCCATTATTTTCGATTCTCGTTATAATGATTGTGTTTTTTGGCCCTTTAGCTCAGCTGGATAGAGCACCTGCCTTCTAAGCAGGTTGTCGGCAGTTCGATTCTGCCATGGGTCATACTTGCGGTAGTAATACAACGGTAGTATGCGCGCTTCCCAAGCCCGACACGCGGGTCCGACTCCCGTCTACCGCTTAGAACCAGCCCGCCAATAATTGTAATACAAAGCCTTATATTTTATTCAAAACAGTAGAGGACCCGCCGCAGCGAGCGCCGAGCAGGCGCGAGGAAGAGGCGGCAGGACGCCGCCGGAAGCGAGCGAAGTCGCCCGGAAGGAGCGCTCAAGGAGGAGCGCGACTGGAGGGGGTCCGACTCCCGTCTACCGATTGCCGTTCAAACAACGACCCGCTGGCGCAAAAGAGAGACGCCCTCGGCGGGAACTCCGCGCAAAATCATTTCTTCTATTTTTTCTTTTGAATACGAATCAGGGTAAAGCGCGACAATCGAATCGTCTCCGCCCTGCAAAAAGTTTTCCTTTCCAAAGTCTGAATATCTAGTGGCGCCGACGCTCACAAAAATTTTTGTCGGAAATCCCGCGGCCGCCAAATACGAATGGACGTCTTCCGCCGGCCCCAAGTCTTGCTGCCTGTTGAACTTTTCCAAAAGCCAGTCGTTGAGCCGCTTTCCAAAATAAGAATAGCCGTTCACGGGACTGTTCTCGCCGTACTCAAAAAGCTTTCCGCCGCGCGCCAAGTACGAGGCGATTCTGTAGCGGTCAAAAATTCCGGGCTCAACTTTTATCGCCTGTTCGCCAAAGCCCTTGCTGCTGGGCCCCCAGTTTTTCTTGACGCTGATTTTTAGCGCGCCCTCTTTGCGAATCGAAACGTCGTTGGACGCGCCAAAAAAGCGCGGCTCCAAACCGACAAGCTCGCCGTCCTTCCACGCGGCGTCAAAGACAAGGGCCATCTCAGGCTCTATCTGCAATTTTTGCTCGCCCTTGGGAAACACGATTTTTTGCGGGTCAAAGGGGAACACGTTCAAAAAGGCTGGAACGCAAGAAGCGCCCTCGCCTTCTTTGATCGGAATGTATGTAGGAAAGAGCGCCTTTGGAGCCGCAGCGTCCGTCACGCGCAGCTCCTTAAAATTTTCGGCCTCGCCCGCCTGCTCCAAGTGTCCTGTAAAATTTCCCGCCACGCCAAAACACGCCGCGTCGCGCAAATCGATTTTAAACATAAAGCCATTTTCGCGCAAAAAAACATTTTCCACAAGCGCGGCTTGCAATTTTTTTTAATTTCTGTTATAGTGGCTTTCACATTTACGGGATGTAGCGCAGCTGGTAGCGCGTCTGCTTTGGGAGCAGAATGTCGCAGGTTCAAATCCTGTCATCCCGAAAAAAATAAGGCCGCGTTTTGCGGCCTTATTTTTTTCGGGTTTGCATTAAGGAAATTATTTTACCGCACGCTCACGCGCTCTGACGCTCCCTTCGGAACGGCTAGTTGTTTTCGGCGTCCGCGTCTATCGGAACCGAGCCGAGGTGAAGCACTTGGCTAAAGTGCCGCGTGTAGGGGGCGTCGCGGCCCACGCAAACAGCGTACATGTCGACATAATACTTGTTGTTTTCAACCGTTCCGTTTTCAAAGTCTTCGTCGCCGCTAGCGGGCAAGGCGTAATTTTCGCTGGGAGTGTATTTGTTGTTGTCGTGGCGGCCAAAGTCAAAGGTCTTGTTTGTTCCAACGGAGCGGCGCGGAATTTTTGCCAGCGGACTTATTTGCGCGCGGTACTCGTTGTTGGGATCGTTTCCGTCGCCGTAATTTGTAAGCCTGATGGTGACAAGGCCGCCGGTCTTGTCTATCAAGGGCTGAATTTCTCCCTCGGAAGTGTTCAACTGCTGGTAGCCGTAGCTTATCATTCGGCTGGCGGCCGCGGAAGAATCGGTCTCCGTGTTCACCGAGCTTATGGAACTTTGCTTGCTTAGCATTGTGGCGGAACTTGCGTAAATGCGGTAGTAAACCGCCGTTCCCAAAAAGGTCAACTCAGGAACGGTGTCAACCGTAGGCGCCGTGAACGAAAAGTAATTTGAGTCAAAGTCAGCGCTTGTGTAAATCGGCTCGTGCGTCACGCTTGTGGGCGAAGGAACGATCGGAATGGTGTCCAAGCCGCAAGTAGAAAGAAAAAGCGCGGCCGCAAGGACAAAGGGAACAAAAAGAAAAGATGTTTTTTTCATTCCATTCCTCCGGAAGCCGCGCTCGTTTTAAAAGGCCGCTGTCGAAAAACTTTTATTTCACGCTGCCGTTTTTCTTCAATTCCAAAATACGGGTCTTGGCAAGGTCGTTCCATTCGTCGTTGGAAAGGCCAAAGGACGCGATTTGCTCGTAAGAAGCCTTGGCTCCCTCAAAGTCGCCCTTGCCTTCCTTGATGCGGCCGGCGGCAAAGCAGGCGCGGCTGCGGTTGACAAAGTTTTTGTCGGCGGCGACTTTCTCGTAAAGGGCAAGAGCCTCGTCAGCCTGGCCCAACTCTTCACAAGAAGCGGCCGCGTTAAAGTTGCACAAAGATTCGATGTAAGAGCCCTTGCGCTTTGAGGCGGCCTTGAGCCAAGCGTCCTTGGAAGACTGCCAGTTTTTCTTTTGTCCGTAAATGTCGGCGGCAAGCATGTTGGCCCTGGCGCCCACGATTCCGCCCTTGTCCAAGTAAGGGCCAAGGTTGGCCAAGGCTGTGTCGCGCCTGGACTCAAGCGCGCTTTCGTCAAGAGCGGCCGCGTCCTTTGTGAGCGAATACTCGATGACCTCGATTTTGTCAAGGCTTTTCTTTACGATGGAAGTTGAAACGTTAAAGAAAATCACGTAGCCGGCGATGGCGGCGACGGCCGCGATCAAAAGGCCTAGAAGCGCCTTGCGGTTCTTGCCCAAAAACTCGCCAAGCTTCTGCTCGCCGGTAAGGTTCTTTTTTTCCGTCTTGGCGCCTTTCATCTTAACAACATTTCCGTCCATAATAATTCTCCAAAAATCTTTTTTACTGTCTGATTCCCAATTCGACCAAAAGGCGCGAAAGGTATGTGCGCTGGATGCCCAAAGAGGCAGCCACATCAGCCTGATTTCCGCCCACAGTCCGCAAGGCGCGCTCGACGTAATATTTTTTAAATCCGTTCATAGCGTCCTTTAGCGAAAGCCCGCTTTGCGGGACATAGCCGGCTCGGGCCGCAGAACTTTCAAAAGGAAAGTCTTGCGCGCCCACAAGCGGCGGCCGCCCCAAAATGCAAGCCCTTTCTATGACATTTTCCAACTCGCGGACATTGCCCGGCCAAGGACAGGCTTCAAGCGCGGCCTTGGCGTCGTCGGAAAATCCCGTAAAATTCTTTTTAGTTTCGGCGGAAAATTTCTTCAAAAAGAACTCCGCCAAAGGCATTATGTCGTCCTTGCGTTCCCTCAAAGGAGGAATCCTGACGGCAACGACATTCAGCCTGTGGAACAAGGGGCCAAGAAATTTTCCTTCCTTGACCATGCGCTCCAAATCCGCGCTCGCGGAACAAAGCAGCCTCGCTCCGTCCGTCTTTTTTTCTTGAAGGACTTCAAAAAGAGCTCCCTGCGCGCCGGGCGCGAGGGCGCAAAGCCCGTCCAAAAAAAGCGTTCCCCCGGCGGCTTCTTCAAGGCCGGCCGCGGGATTTTGCAAAACGGCGCAATTAAGCCTCACAAAGCGCTTGTCGCGCCTTGGGCCAAGCGAATGGATCCGGCTCGCGAACATCGCCTTTCCGACTCCGCTTTCGCCCTGAATCAATACGGGCGAGGCGGTTTGGGCGGCCGCGTTGGCGACCCGCTCCAAGTCAAGAATAGCCTGGCTTTTTCCGACAAGCCCGTCCATCAGCCTAAGCTAGTTGTCCTTCTTTGCATTGAGCGCGTCGCCCAAAGTGTAGGCGCCGTCGTCGTCGTTGGAAGAAGAGCTCATGTACTGGCTGATTTCGTCGCGCTGCTGCTTCTTCTTGAATTCACGAACGCTGAAAGCGACCTGCTCCTTGTCCTTCTTGACGTCGACAACGTAAACGTTGATTTTGTCGCCGACCTTGTATTTCTTGACGGCTTCCTCAAAGGGAGTCTCGCGGTCTTCGCTGAGGTTGGACTTGTTGATGAGGCCTTCGATTCCAACCGGAGTCTTGACGAACACGCCAAAATCGGTGATGGAAGTGATTTCGCCTTCCAAGGTTGAGCCGGGCTGGTACTCTTCGGCAAACTTCTGCCAAGGATCGTCCGTCAACTGCTTGAGGCCAACCTTGATGCGACGCTGCTCGGGATCGTTTTCAATTACAACGGCGTCAACTTCCTGGTCAACCTTGAGCTCGCTGCCCGGATGCTTGACTTTCTTTGTCCAAGAAATGTCGTCTCCGTGCAAGAAGCCGTCGATTCCCTCTTCTATTGAAATGAAGGCGCCTGAGTTTGTAATCTTGACGACCTTTCCATGAATCTTAGTTCCGACCGGATACTTTTCGGCGATTGAATCCCAAGGATTCTCAGTGACCTGCTTGAGGCCCAAAGAAACGCGGCCGGCCTGAATGTCGTAGCCCAAAATCATGCACTTGATGTCGTCGCCAATCTTGAGAACGTCCGAAGGCTTGTTGACCTTCTTTGTCCAGCTGAATTCGGAAATGTGGGCCAAGCCCTCGATTCCTTCCTCCAACTCGATGAAGGCGCCAAAGTCGGTGAGCTTTGTAACCTTTCCGTCAACGATGTCGTTGACATGGTATTTTTCCTCAAAGTGAACCCAGGGGTCTTCGGCAAAGTGCTTGAGAGAAAGGTTGATGCGCTTTTCTTCCGGGTCAAGGCGAATCACCTTGAGCTCGATTTCCTGTCCCTTCTTTACGAAGTCCTTGGGGCGGGTCACGTGGCCCCAGCTCATGTCGTTGATGTGGAGCAAGCCGTCAAAGCCGCCCAAGTCAATGAAAGCGCCGAAGCTTGTGAAGCTCTTTACCACGCCCTTGACGCTGTCGCCGATTTGAGTCTCGGCGAAGAACTTGTCGCGCGCTCCGTTCATCTGTTCCTCAAGGTAGCGGCGGCGGTTTACCACCACGTTGGCCTTGTTGTCCGAGTAGAGGCGCTCTATATAAAATTTGCCCTTTGTTCCAAGCAGGCTTTCAGGCTTTTCGACCTTCTGGCTGTCCGACTGGCTGATCGGCAAGAACGCGTGAATGTCGCCGCCGAGGGCCACTTCAAATCCGCCCTTGACAACCTTTTCAATCGTTCCGTCAATCGCAGTCTTTTCTTCAAAAGCCTTGCGAACGTCTTTCCACATTTGCTTGGCGTCGGCCTTTGCCTTTGAAACTTCGGGACCGTTTCTTCCGTCTTTTCTGATGAGAACTACTGTTACCACATCCCCGGTCTTGGGCAAGTCGCCCGCAAATTCCGACACGGGAATCTTTCCCTCGGATTTGTATCCAATGTCAATGAACACAAATTCGTCCGTTACAGCGATAACTGATCCGTCAACAAGCTGGCCGTCTTCAAGAGGCTTGAGATTGTTGAGAGACTCCTCTAATTGTGTTTGGATTGAGTCCTTTGAATTCAAGGCTTCGTCCTGTTCCACTTCCATCTTTTCCATTTTTTATCCTTTCACTAGTGAATTTTGCTAAGTATTTTATCACAAACCTCTTCTATAGTCAAGCGGCTCGTGTCAATATAAGTCGCGTCGGGAGCGCGCTTTAGGGCGCCCACTGCCTTGGCCTTGTCCAGCTCGTCGCGCTTTTTTATCGCTTCCTTTATCTCTTCCAGGGTCATTCCGCTAACGCCTTGGTCAAAGCGGCGCTGGGCCTGAACGTCGAGCGACGCGTCAAGGTAGAACTTGTGTTCCGCGTTGGGAAAAACGACGGTGGTCATGTCGCGGCCCTCGCAGACTATGCTTTGGCTTTTGGTTATTTCATGCATGCGGGCGTCGGCGATTTTTCGGATTTGGGGAATCGCGCTCACCTGCGAGGTGTTGGCGGAAACCTTGTCTTCGTGCAGGCGGTCTTCCACGTCAACGCCGTTTAGAATCAAATGCGAGTCCTTGTAGTCCAGGGTAAGCGTCTGGGCAAATTTTATGACAGCGTCCGCGTCGCTTATGTCTATTGAATTTTCCAAGCAAGCGAGCGTTATCGCGCGGTAAAAGCTTCCTGAATTAAGGTAAGTGATTCCAAGCTTTTTTGCGATTATTCCCGCGATGGTGCTTTTTCCGGTTCCGGCCGGCCCGTCAATTGCGATTATCATTTTTTTGTTCCTCCTACCGCTAAAGTTCCTTTGTGGTCGCCAAGTCGAGCAGTTCCTGAACCTCAAAGGGCTCAAGGTCGCGCGACTCTCCGGGCGCCATCTCGTTTATGTTTATGTTTCCTATGCGGACGCGGCAAAGGCGCTTTATGGCCGCCTCGCGCGACTCAAAGACGCGGCGAATTTCGCGGTTCTTTCCTTCCACCAAAACCACGGCCATCCTATGCGAGTTGAGCTCGCGCGCGCTTTTGGCCTTGTAAAAAACGCCGTCCACCCGCAGGCCCTTTGCAAAATCCTCGTCCAAGCCGCGCGGCAAAGGGAGGCTTGTGTCAACCACATATTCCTTTTCTATTTCCGCGCTGGGGTGCGAAAGAATTTTGGCAAAGTCGCCGTCGTTGGTAAAAATTATGAGGCCGCAGCTGAACATGTCCAGGCGGCCCACGTTGTAAAGGCGCTCGGAATACTTGTCCTTGAGCAAATCGGCGGCGACGGGGCGGCCTTTTTCGTCGGCCATCGAGCAAACGTAGCCCACGGGCTTGTTGAGCAAAACATAGCGCTTGGCGGCCTCGGCAAAGACTTGCTTTCCGTCAACGCAAACCTTGTCGCCCGCGCCGACTTTTGTTCCAAGCTCGGTGACTGTCGCCCCGTTGACAGAAACTCGGCCTTCCAAAATGATTTTTTCGCTGGCGCGGCGGCTGGCCACTCCCGCGTGGGCAAGGAAGGCCTGCAAACGTTCTTGGTTATCTTGCAAGCTCGAACCTCTGCTCTTCTTCTTCGTCCAGCTTGGGCAAATCCGCGATGGAATTTAGGCGGAAGAATTTTAGGAATTCCTTTGTGGTTCCAAATTGGACGGGTTTTCCGGGAACGTCCTTCTTTCCTACTTCCTTAATGAGATTGCGCTCGACCAAAAGGCGAATCATGTTGTCGGCGCTCACGCCGCGAATGCCTTCTATCTCG
>CADBBB010000087.1 GCA_902792795.1 uncultured Spirochaetaceae bacterium
CACGGTTTACGCCTTGCAGATATTGCCCTCCGGCTCCACTGACACGCCCTTGCGTTACGAGGGAACTGTCGCGGTGGACAAAAAAAGCTACACGGTTGGAATCCCTGTCTTGACTGGAAAAAAGTATAATGTTTTTGCCGAAGTCAAGAACGGCGGAATTACGGTTCTTTCTGGACAAAGCGCTAAAGTCATTGAGGCTCCAAGCGGTGAAAGTTCTTTTGTGACGGACGCCAACATAACCCTTGCCGCCACCCAAACTAGCGGCAAAAAGGGCTGCGTTCAGCTGACTGTGAATGTGCAGGGCGCGGGCATTTCCAGCGCAAGGGCGGTTTACATTGATCCAAGCGACGGAAGCCAAAAAACGATCGACGGCGAGTTCGGCCTCGGCGGAAACACGCTGACGTTTAGCGTAGGAATAGACGACGAAGACGAGCCGGATCCAGAAAGCGGCCTTGCGTCCGGCGCCTATCTTATGACCTTTAATTTTTATTCAGAAGCGGACTGCGGCGGAAATCTCCTGTATTCTTTTCCCGAGGCCGTGAACATCTTTGACGGCATGACAACAAACAAATGGGTAAAAAACGGCGCCGAGCCCTGGCTTACGCCCGACTCGTCAGGAAACATCGCTTGCAAAATCACGGACGCTATGGTCACTGGCTTTGGTCTTCCGGATATCTACGTAGACCCCGACGCCCTAGACGACAGCGGCAGCGGCTCCTTTATGCATCCCAAGAAAACTTTTGCCGCCGCCGTCGGCATGCTGCAGAACGCAAGCGCCGACTACACGATTCACATAAAGGGAATTGTGAAGGGCGCCCAAACGATTCCAGCCACGATAAGCGCCAAGTCCCTTACCCTCAATAGCGACGACAGTTCCCGTAACGATAAAAAATCTAAGGATTACAGGCGGAACGGGCACTGTTGATGGCGCGCTTAGTATGGGAGGCGGAATTTGTCTTAAAGCCGAAGGCGGCTCGCTTACGCTTGCAAGCGGCGCCTATGTGTCTGAGAACCGGGCAAAAGCAGAAAGCGCAACGAATAAAGGCAGAGGCGCGGGAATTTGTTTATATCCAGCATGCAGGCTGAACATTTTAGACGGAGCCGTCATAGAAAACAACGAATCGGATGGCGCAGGGGGCGGAATATTTTGTAAATCCACTTCTGATAAAAAAGCTGTAATCACGATGTCGGGCGGACACATAAGGGGGAACACGGCGGCAACTAGCGGCGGAGCGCTTAATATGGGGTATGGAACCTTCACTATGACTGGCGGCGTGATAGGGGACGATTCCACAAGTATAAGCCAGGCCGCAAAATGCGGCGATGACGCAAGGGTGTCCCCATATTCCAACGCTGCGAAACTGGGAGGTGCCATTATTTCTTCTGGAGATGGCAGCGGCAATCTTGATATATACCTCTTAGGCGGAACCATAGCGTACAATTGCGCGCAAGATAACGGCGGCGCAATTTATTTGGACGGCTGCAATATGACCGTGAAAAACGCTAAAATACAATACAACGGAGCCGGCGGAACGTCTGGGGGCCACGGCGGAGCGTTTTGTTTTAGCCACAATGCCGATCTCCATCTTGAAGATTGTTCAATCATCGGGAACGAATGTTACGGAGAAGGGGCCTTGGGCGGCGCGATTTGCGTTCAGGGGCCATCAACTACAGGTGACACCTCAAACATATATCTGAAGGGCTCTGTTTCCATTCCTAGCAACGGCGCGCTAAAGAACGACATTGTGTTGAAAAAATATAGCAGTACCGGCGCCGGTTATTGGATACATCCCGCATTGACGATTGAGGGAAAGCTTACTGGAAGCGGAAAAATCGCAAGGCTTACGCCTACTTCAGACGATTATGACAATATGTATAGGCGCGTGGTCCTCAAGCTTGCCAGCGGCGTGACGGACACAAGCTTGGCAAACGAAGCCTACAAGTTTGACGTGACGCCGCAAAGGTCGATAGTCAGCGGCGACGTGCAAACATGGATAGTCAGCGGCGACGGAAAGCTAAAGAAGTCCACTGTGCTTACAAACGAAAACATAGACAGCTTTACCGCTCCGAATGCCGAATGCCATCTTGTCATCGGACCTGACGTTACGCCAGATATGTTCAAAAACTTTTTGTATAACTTATTTGTTTCCAGCGGCGATCAAGTTGGCCCGGCTTCCACGCTTGACCTTTCGCAAGCCACACAGCTCGATGGCACGGAATGGAACGAAATGGCGGCTTCGCCTAGACTCCAGCCATTTGAAACAGTAATCATAAGCCCGTCTTTTGGGGAGGCTTGGGCCGGAATAGAGAGCGCTCATATTTCGCTTAATAAAGTCGGCAATTTAGTCGCGCCGTCAAACAACGAAAATCTTGTTTCAAAAGACGGCGTTCTATTTAGCAAGGACGAAAAAAAGATTCTCTTTTGGCCAGGCAACAAGGCAGGGCCTGAGACTATTGGAGGAATACCATCAACAATAAATTATACAATTCCTGACACAGTGACGGAAATCGGAACATTCGCTTTTTCTTTTGCGATTTACTTGACGAGCGTTACCATTCCCGCGAGCGTAAAAAAAATCGGGAAGTACGGCCTTCCTTTTGATAGCGGATGGGTCGGCGCGCTCATGTTTAGCAAAACAGATGGCTGGCATAAAACCGATTTAAGCGGCGCTGCTGT
Organism: uncultured Spirochaetaceae bacterium; assembly: GCA_902792795.1. GTDB lineage: Bacteria > Spirochaetota > Spirochaetia > Treponematales > Treponemataceae > Treponema_D. The sequence continues at coordinate 2,678 of CADBBB010000087.1, forward strand.
TTCCTCCAGCGATTTGACTGCCGCCAAATACATTGCCGAGCTAAAAAACTATGTTTTGGTAAGGGAATAGGCCGCAATTCTTGGCGAGCCCAAGACTGCGCGGGCTAGGCTGTTGCGACTAGGCTGTTGCGACTAGGCTGTTGCGACTAGGCTGTTGCGGCCGCGTCCTTCGCGCTTGCCTAATGGGCGGGATTGCGCTAATATGGCGGCATGGTTAGCGCAGTTTTTCCGGGCTCCTTTGATCCGCCCACTTACGGGCACTTGAACGTGATTGAGCGCGCGGCGGCTCTTTTTGACACTATTGACGTTTTGGTTTCCGTCAACCCGGGAAAGTCCTCCCTTTTTTCGGCGGAGGAGCGCGTCTCCCTCTTAAAGGAACTCACCAAGAATTTCAAGAACGTGCAGGTTCATTCCTGCGGAACGCTTGTCGTGGAATACGCGCGCAAGGTCGGCGCCAAGGCCCTTTTGCGCGGCATCCGAAACGCCAACGACTTTTCCTACGAGTTCGACTTGGCGCTTGTCAACCGTTCCCTAAACGACGGCGTGGAAACCGTGTTCATTCCGACAGACCCCAAGTATTTTTCGGTCCGCTCAAGCGCCATCAAGGAGCTGGCGGGCTTTGGCGGCGACGTGAGCAAAATGGTTCCGCCTGTCGTGCAGGAAGCGTTGCGGAAGAAGTTTGAAAAATAGGGCTCGCTTGACACGGAAGGGCCGCCGCGCTAGAATGCGCTTGTTTACTAATACTTAAAATCTTTATAAATAATTCAATTTGCAGCGAATGATTTTAGAGGAGAAAAATATGGCAGCTACAAAAGAGACAAAGAAAGCCGCGGCGAAAGGCGCCGCCCCCAAAGGAAAGAAAAGCGACAGCGCCACAAAAGGCGCCGCCCGCGCTCCCCACAGAAGCCTTTTTTACGCGATGGGCTACACCGACGAAGAGCTTGACCGCCCGCTGGTCGGCGTTTGCTGCGCCAAAAACGAAATAATTCCCGGCCACTTTGAGCTGGACAAAATCGCCGAAGCCGTCAAGGCCGGAATCCGCATGGCCGGCGGCACCCCGATCGAGTTCCCCGCCATCGGCGTTTGCGACGGAATCGCGATGGGCCACGAGGGAATGAAGTACTCGCTCGTAACCCGAGAGCTTATCGCCGACAGCGTCGAGTGCGTGGCAAAGGCCCACCAGTTTGACGCGCTTGTAATGATTCCCAACTGCGACAAAATCGTTCCGGGAATGTTGATTGCCGCCGCGCGCTTGGACTTGCCGACAGTCTTCTGTTCGGGCGGCCCGATGATGCCCGGCCACCTTCCGGGGCATGACGCTACAAATCCATATTCAGGAAAGAACCTTTCGCTTTCCGACATGTTTGAGGCGGTGGGTGGCCTTTCCGCCGGAAAAATCAACGCGGCCCAGTTGCGCGAGCTTGAACAAGTCGCTTGCCCGGGCTGCGGCGCTTGCTCCGGCATGTTCACCGCCAACAGCATGAACTGCTTGACCGAAGTTTTGGGCTTGGGCCTTCCCGGAAACGGAACGATTCCCGCCGTGCAGGGCCGCCGCTTGGCGCTTGCAAAGCATGCCGGCATGCAGGTTATGGAATTGTATAGAAGGGGAATCACCGCGCGCGCGATGATGACTAAGGATTCCTTTAGGAACGCCTTGACAGCCGACATGGCGCTTGGCTGCTCGTCAAACACGATTTTGCACGTTCCCGCCATCGCGCACGAAGCCGGCGTTCCGCTTGACCTCCACATGATTAACGAAATCAGCGAGCGAACGCCAAACCTTTGCCACTTGGCGCCGGCCGGCCACACCTTTATGTGCGAGCTTGACGACGCGGGCGGAGTGCAGGCGGTTTTGGCGGAACTTGCCAAAAAGAATTTAATCAAGACAAGCCTCATCACCGCGACTGGAAAGACAATCGCGCAAAACATCAAGGGCGTGGTAAACCGCAACCCCGAGATTTTGCGTCCGATCGAAAAGCCGTATTCCGACAACGGCGGCATCGCCATCTTGTTCGGAAACCTGGCCCCGCGCGGAACTGTCGTAAAGAGAAGCGCCTGCGCCAAGGAGCTTATGAAGCATACCGGCCCCGCGCGCGTCTTTAACGACGAAAGCCAGGCGATGAAGGCCGTCCAGGCCCGCAAAATAAAGCCCGGCGACGTTGTCGTTATCCGCTACGAAGGCCCCAAGGGAGGCCCTGGCATGCGCGAAATGCTTGCCGTGACTGCAGCTCTTGCGGGGCAGGGCTTGGACAAGCAAGTGGCCCTCATTACCGACGGCCGCTTCTCGGGAGCCACAAGAGGCGCGTCGCTCGGCCACTGTTCCCCCGAGGCTGCGGAAGGCGGCCCCATCGCGCTTGTAAAGGAAGGCGACATGATTACGCTCGACATCAACAACTACAAGATTCACCTTGAAGTCAGCGACGCCGAATTGGAAAAGCGCCGCAAGGCCTGGAAGGCCCCCGAGCCCAAGGTCAAGACCGGCTACCTCGCTCGCTACGCCAAGCTCGTTAGCTCCGCCGACAAAGGCGCCATACTGGAATAGCGCTTTTTGTAGTTGACATAAAATCTAAGTCTTAAGAAGAGCGGACGGAACGGTGGGACGCAGAAAAAAAAGACTTAGTGGGGCCCTGTCAGCGAAGCGGCTTGGCCGAAGGCGTAAAGCCGCAAGTGAAGGACGGGGGTAACTGAGGCTTTTTTTTTCGTCGCTGGGACCCGCCGGGCCGTCCGCGTGTTTTTATTTTGGTATTGAATTTATTCAATTTTTGTATTATAATTCATCAACTTTCTAATAGGGTGTGGAAATGAAAATCTCAGGTTCTCAAGTTGTAATCGAATGCCTTGTCGAGCAGGGCGTTGACACAATATTCGGATATCCCGGCGGCGCGATTCTCAACATTTACGACGAGCTTTACAAAAACTCCAAGCGCATCCGCCACATTTTGACTGCGCACGAACAGGCCGCCGCGCACGCGGCCGACGGATACGCGCGTTCCACCGGAAAAGTGGGCGTTTGCATGGCCACAAGCGGCCCCGGCGCCACAAACCTTGTCACCGGAATCGCGACGGCCTACATGGACTCAAGCCCGATTGTCGCCATCACTTGCAACGTCGCCACAAGCCTTTTGGGAAAAGACTCTTTCCAGGAAATTGACATTTGCGGCGTCACGATGCCTATCACAAAGCACAACTTTATGGTCAAAAAAATCGAGGACTTGGCCGACACAATCCGCGCCGCCTTCCTTATAGCCAAGAGCGGCCGCCCGGGCCCGGTTCTCATCGACATTCCCAAGGAAGTCACCGACCCCAAAAATTTGATAGACTTCAAGCCGCTTAAAAAATTGGACGACTCCAAAAAACTTTTGGAAAAATTCGCCCCCAACCTTAAGCGCGTCTTTAACGTGGCAAAGCCCTCCGACTCGGAAATCAAGGCGGCGGCGAAATTGATAAACTCAAGCGCGCGCCCGGTGATTTACGCGGGCGGCGGCGTCACAATCGCGGGCGCCTGCAAGGAGCTTTTTGACTTTGCCACAAAGGCCAACATTCCCGTTAGCGAAAGCCTTATGGCGCGCGCGGCGTTTCCGTCAAGCAATCCGCTTTGTACATGGATGGTCGGAATGCACGGAACCAAGGCCTCAAACATGGCCGTCACCGAATGCGACCTTTTGATAACGCTCGGAGCTCGCTTCAGCGACCGCGTTTTGTCGGACGCCTCAAAGTTTGCCAAGGGAGCCAAGATTCTTCACATTGACATCGACCCGGCCGAAATCGGAAAGAACGTTTCGACCGACTTGCACTTGGTCGGCGACCTTAAGGCCGTCTTGTCGCGCTTGATTCCGCTTGTGGAAGAAAAGCCGCGCAAGGATTGGCTCAAAAAAATCGCCGCTTGGAAGAAGGAAGTTCCGCCGACATACTTAAAGGAACCCAAGGACTCAATCAATCCAAAATTCATTTGCGAGGAAATTCACCGCGTCGCCGGAGACTCGGCCTTCATCACGACCGAAGTTGGCGAGCACCAGATGTGGACCGCGCAGTTCTATCCCTTCGCAAAGCCCAGGACCTTCATCACTTCAGGCGGCTTGGGAACTATGGGCTTCGGCACCGGCGCCGCGATCGGAACGCAGTTCGCAAACCCAAAAGGCCGCGTCGTGGCTATAGCGGGCGACGGCTCCTTTAGAATGAACTGCAACGAGCTTGCGACAATCCAGCACTACAACCTTCCGATTGTAATCGTAGTCATAAACAACGGCACGCTCGGAAACGTGCGCCTTTGGCAAAAGCTTTTTTACGGAAAGCGCTATTCTGCCACGACGCTTGACTTTGGCCCCGACTGGTCAAAGCTTGCCGCCGCCTACGGCATCGACGCCTACAAGGCCAAGAACGCCAAGGAATTCGCGGACGTATTCGCCAAGGCCTTCAAGTCAAAGAAGGCTTGCGTCATCGACGCAAAGGTTGACATCGACGAGCTTGTGCTTCCGATGGTTCCGGGCGGAAAGGCGATATACGACCAAATAATGCAAATCAACGAAGCGGCGTTTAGATAATGGCAAAAAAAAGAGTGGGAGTTCTGGTCAATACAATTTACTCTGAGTATTCGATTTCCTTCATGAAGGGAATCGACCGCTATTGCGAGGAACACGATTTCGCTTACTATTTGTTTCCGCTTGAGCACGGAAAAAATTCCGGAATTTACGACTACCATTGCGACACTCTGATTTCTTTTTTGAGCAAGAACAACTTGGACGGCCTTGTGTTCGCTTCGGCGACGCTGGCCAACAACTTCAAGTCCGAGCTGCCCCGCTTGATCGAGGCCATCAAGATGCTTCCGCCCATTCCCAAGGTGTCGGTGGGCTTGGAGATTGAAGGCGTTCCCACAATCAAGATTGACTCAAAACAGTCGCTCAAGGATTTGGTCCTTCACTTGGTGGACGAGCACGGCTGCAAAAAATTTGTCATCATGCGCTGCGACGCGGCCAACTACGAAAGCGTCGAGCGCGAGAACTGCGTCTTGTCCGCCCTCAGGGAGCGGGGCATAAGCGTCGATCCCCAATGGATTTTGAACGGAAACTTCATCTTTGACAACGCGTACACCTCCATGTCCAATTTCTTGAAGAGGAGCGAGGGCGCGGAATTTGACGCCGTGATTTGTCTCAATGACTCGATGGCAATTGGCGTGATGAACTGCCTCGTCGACCGGGGCTACAAGGTTCCCGATCAGGTCAAGATAACCGGCTTTGACAATGTCTTTGAAACTTCCGCCAGCGAGCTGAGCATAAGCACGATCGACCAGCGCATCGAGGATTTTTCGTACGCCGCGATGAAAACTGTGGACGCGATGATAGACGGCCAAAAGGTCGAGCCCTTGCAGCTTGTTCCGGCCGCCAATGTCATTCGCCACTCTTGCGGTTGCGAATGCGCGCCCGACAAGGCCGAGATGGACTTTTCCACAAATTTGCGGCTAAGGTACAAGCTTTACCGTTTGGGCGGAAACCAGCTTTACATGCTGCATTACTTTTTGATGGAAACGCAGACGCCGGTTCCTCTGGACAATTTGTTCACGCGCCTGCATTACAGCCTTTGCCTTTTTGACGTGCAGGGCATGGTCTTGGTCCTTTACAATCATTCGGTTTATTACGAAAAAGGAACGGAATTCAAGCGGCCCCACGAGGCGCGCGTGGCGATGACTTTTTTCAATGAGCAGACTTTTGAGCGTCCGGACATTCAGTTCAATCCCAACGCGGCCATGCTTCCGCCGGAGATTGAAGGAAAGATGGACGGCGGCTACATTATTTTCCCGGTCTTCGCGGAATGTTTCCAATACGGCTACATTTTCATAAAGATGGGCCGCTACGAGCGCATTTTTTACCAGCTGGTCTTTGAACTGATTTCAAAGGAAATCGTGACTTCGATAAAAATCACCGGCGAGCAGGCGGAGAAGAATTCTCTCAAGAACCAAAACGTCACGCTTGAACAGTATTCCGAAAAAATGCACAGGCTTTCGTTCACAGACGAGATGACCGGCCTTTTGAACAGGCGCGGCTTCCTTGAGTACGCGCGCAGGCAGATAACGGCGGCGCTCGCCGCGGGACGCAACGGCCTTGTCATTTATTGCGACATGGACGGCCTTAAGAAAATCAACGACACTTACGGACACGACGTCGGCGACCGCGCGATAAAGTACGAGGCGCAGGTTTTGCGCAGCGTGTTTCGTTCCACCGACATATCGGGCCGCCTTGGCGGAGACGAGTTCGCGGTCCTTGCCTGCGACATGAAGCTCAAGGATTTTCCCCGCGTCAAGCGCGCCTTGATGGCGGAGTGCGACAAAATAAATTCCGGAAGTCTTGAGCCTTTCACGCTTTCCATAAGCGTCGGCTGCTCGGAGTTCAGCGCCGCCAAGGACGACATCGAGGATTTGCTCAATTCCGCGGACAGCTCGCAATACGAAGACAAGAGGGCCAAGAAAGAGGCCGAAAAGAAAAAGAAGACGCCTTGGTGGAAAAGGTAGGGGAGGCGCGCGATGAAGTTCCTTGTCCTTTTGTTTTCCGACAAAAACGAATTTCAAGACAAAACAAAAGCGGCCGCCGCCAACTTTGTCGTTTACGCCCAAGCTTCCGCCGCCTTCTTGGACTTGCCCCTTTCAAAAAAATTGATTCAAGACCATATCGAATTCAAGGCCGAATACACTTTTGCCGACGGATATCCGGCCGGCTTCGCTCCTGAAATAATCGACTCGGGCGCGGCGGCGATCATGGCCCAGCTTTGCAAGACGGCGAGCGCCGAGAGCGCCAAGAAGCCTGTTTGCAAGGACAGCGTTTTTGACATAATAAAGGGCGACGTAAATTCTTTTGAAATAGAAACCGAAATCGCGGGCGCGGACTACAGGCTTTTGCGCCTGGACTTTTTGTGCTCGTCCAATCTAAACGCGCTCGCCGCCGAATCTTTGGCCAAAAAATTGGCGGCGGATGGAAAGCAAGGCCTTTTGGAATTGGACAAGGAAAAGCTCGGCGAAGAAAATGTCTTGGCAATATGCGAGGCGGCCGCGCGGGAGACTTGCGTCCTAAAGACCGTTCCAGCTTTCTACAACATTCAGATAGAGGGCCGCGTTTTTTGCAAAAAATCTTTTTCGCCTTACAAGCCGTGCGAAGAGCGCATGTCCTTTGAAAAATTTGAGGCGCTTGCGCAAAAAGCCAAGGCCTTTTCCGGACAGGCGGTTCTTTCCCTTTCGCTTTTTGGCGAGGCGGCGCTGCATCCCGACTTTGACAAGTTTTTGCTTTGCGCGGCGGGCGCCGGTTTTGGCGTTTTTGTGGAAATCGACGGCGGCCTCTTGCCGGAATTTTTGCAAGGCCAGGCCTATAAAAACATTTGCTCGGCTTTGGACTTTGAAGCCCGCAAAAAAATTTATTTCGCCGTTTGCCTTGACGCGGCCTCGCAAAAAACTTTCGAGGAATTTCACCAAGGCGATTTGGAGGCCGCTTGCGCCGCCGTCAAGGCCTTGTCCGCCGAATTTCCCGAAACATATCCGCAGCTTGTCCGCGTCCAAAAAAATGAGGACGAGCTTGAGGCTTTCTTCCGTTTTTGGTCGGACAAAAATTCTCCGTCCAACGGAAAGATTATTGTCCAAAAATACGATTATTTTTGCGGCCTCTTGCCGCAGGAAAAGACGGCGGACTTGGCTCCGATAGACCGCGAGCCTTGCTGGCATTTGCGCCGCGACATGGACATTTTGCTTGACGGCTCCGTTCCCATGTGCCGCGACCTCTTTTTGGGCGAGCCGCTCGGAAACGCGTTTGAAGACGATCTTCGCGACATTTGGAAAAACAAGGACGCGCTTTTGGCGGAGCACGTTAAAAAGGAATACAGGAATTCTTGCGGAAATTGCGATGAATGGCATACCTTCAATTTTTAACGACAAGCAGCTCAACTGCGTGATTTTGGGCGGCCGCCACCCCGACAAAGAGCCCACCTTAAAGGTGTCCGCGATTTTGCTCAACAAGGGGAACAGCCACTTGCGCGCGCAAAATTTGGAGGCTTTGAGCCAGCGCGGCTTTGAAAAAATAATTTCGATAGAAAGCGATTCCAAAAATTACAACATCGAAGATTTCGCGCAAAAATTTCCGCACGTAAAATTTATCATTCCTTTGGAGCAAGCGGCTGACGGCGACTTGGTGAATTTGGCGGCCTCGGAAATTTCTTCCGCTCATTTTGTAATTTTACGCGACAGCCTCAACATTTCGCAGGGCCTTTTGTCGCAGCCGCTGGCCGAACGTCTTGCCGCCCAAAAAATTTTTTGCGTGGCTCCGAGGGTCTTTTCAAGGGCGGCGCAGGCCTTTCCCGTCCGCTTCGCGCCCAGCGCCAAGAAGTCGATTTTAAAGATTGACTCATCGTCGCAAATCCTTGACGGAGTTCCGACCCTGTATCCCTTTAATTTTTTTGGCTTTTACGACACGCAAAAATTCAAGGACTTGGGCGGCTACGACGGCGCGATAAAAAATTCATATTGGCAAAATCTTGACTTGGCCTTTAGGGCTTGGCTTTGGGGCGAACGGATCGCGCTTTCAACTTCGTTCACGGTCACTTACGCGGAAGAAATCGCCGCCCAAGACTCAACGCCGGACTTGTCCTCCTTGCGATTTTTCTTAAAGAACATGGCGCCGGTTTACAAAAACGAGCGGGCGGAAATTCCTGCCGGGAATTTTTGGGGCTACAAGGCGCGGTCTTCCTGCGGCCTTTTTGAAGCCTTCAGGCAATTTTCGGCCGCGCGGACATGGGTAAGAAAAAATCGCTGCCGTTTTAAGATGGACGCCTTTAAGCTCATTTCGGAATGGGGGCTGGAATAAATGGCGGCCGGCGTTTTTAAAAATGTCGCGGTCGTGGTCCAGTGCCGCCTTTCCTCGACGCGCCTTCCGCAAAAGGCCCTTAAGGATTTGGGCGGCGAGGAGTGCGTGGCGAGAACGCTTTTTGCCATGAAAAAAGTTTCCGCCGCGCGCCATTTTTTGGCTTGCGACCGCGATTCAAAAGAAGGCTTGGAGCCGGTCGCAAAAAAATGCGGCTGGGAAATTTTTGCCGGAGACCGCGACGACGTCTTGGGCCGCTTTTGCTCCTTGATAGAGGAACGCTTCCCGCAATGCGACTTGATTGTCCGCGCCACCGGCGACAACCCCTTTTTGTTTTACGAAGCGGCGGAACTTTCGATAAAGGAATTCCAAGAAAATTATTTTGACGCGGACTACTTTACCTTTAGCGGCCTTCCGCACGGAAGCGGGGTGGAACTTTTTAAGGCCGCCGCCGTTTTGTCCGCGCGAAAAAATTCTCCGTCGGCCTACGAGCGCGAGCATGTGGGCCCCGCTCTTTACTTGCATAAGGAAAAATACAAATGCGTCTTTAAGGACGCGCCAAAAGAGTTTTACGCGCCGGGCTTGCGTACGACCGTGGACACCTTGGCGGACTACAAGCGCGCGCAAAGGCTCTTTGACTTTTTGCGCTCGGATGGAAGCGAGCCGCCTTTTTCTTGCCAAAAAATTTTGGACGCGCTCAAGGATGTTTGCCTGCAAAAAACTGTTTTGTTCGTTCCAAGCGTCAAGGCGGGCAGGGGAACCGGCCATTTGCGCCGAGCCCTTTCGCTAGCAAAGAAGACGCGCTCTTTTGTCTATGTTCCCAAGAACGCGGATTTAAAAGAAGCCGCCGCGCTTGTCCAAGAGGCGCTTTTGGACGGCCTCAAGGACTTTCAAATAATCGACGCGCCCTTGCAAGAATTGGGCGGCGGCTGGGATTTGGTCGTCCTGGACTTGTTCCGTTCCACAAAAGAAGAAGCCGCGTTTTTTTCCAAGCTGGGCCCCGTATGCTCGATGGACGACGGCGGCTCCTTTTGCGGCGGCGCGGACTATCTTTTGGACATAATTCCTTCCATGCCGAGAAAAAACGGGCTTTTTGGCGCTTTTGGCCGCCAAGCCTTGAAAGCGAATTTTTTTAGCCCGGCGTTTTTGGACTTGCCAAAGAATCGCCGCGCCGCCTTTCCCAAAGAAATAAAAAGCGCTTTGGTTTGCGTCAGCGGAGAGACAAGGGCCGACGTTTCCGCCTCCGCCGTCCAAGCCCTTGAAGCGCTTGGCGTTTTTGTCAAGGAAGTGTCGTCAAAAAATCCTGTGGCCAACTTGCGCGAGCGGCTTTGCGAATATGATTTGGTCGTCACCCATTACGGCCTCACCGCCTTTGAAGCGGCGGCGGCAGGCTGCGCCGTCTTGACGCTGGCCACAAGCGGCCTCCACAACCGGCTTTCAAAGAGATACGGCTTTTTTTGCTTGGACATAAAGAAACTTTCGCAAAAAAAATTGGCCGCGCTTTTAAAAGAGCCCGCCGTCTTGCGCCCCGCGCTCTTTGGCCTGGAAAAAGATTTTGTTCCTGGCCAAAAATCCGCCGCGCCTCTTTGTCAGGAAAATCTTTCTGATTTTGTCGGCGAACTTCGCGCCGCGCAAAAATTTTCCTGCCCGGTTTGCGGCGCGGCGGCTCTTGGCGCTGGAAGGCGCGGCGGGGACAAAGTTGCGGCCAGGACTCGCGCCCACACCTTCCGCCGCTGCTCAAAATGCGGCATGCTTTACCTTTCCTTTTCCACGGACAGCCGCGTCAACTACGAGGCCGACTATTTTGGAAGCGAATACAAGGCTCAGTACGGCCGTTCTTATTTGGAAGACTTTGATTCGATAAAGGCTCAAGGAACAAGGCGGGCCGCCCAAATCCGCCGCCTTCTTGGCCTTGCCAAAACTTCCAGTTCCGCCGCGCTCTTGGACATCGGCTGCGCCTACGGGCCTTTTTTGGCCGCCGCCAAGGAGGCCGGCTTTGTTCCGTACGGAACGGACATTTCAAAAAGCGCGCTTTCCTATGTAAAGCGGACGCTCGGCTTTGACTGCGTCCTTTCTTCGTTCGCGGATTTTGACCCGCGCCAAGTTTTTGGAGTGGAACGCTTTGACGCGGTGACGATGTGGTATGTGATAGAGCATTGCCAAGACCTCGCCGCGCTCTTGCGCCGCGTGAACGGCCTTTTAAAAATTGGCGGCGCCTTCGCCTTTTCAACTCCAAGCGCGTCGGGCGCGAGCGGCCGCTTCAACCGCGCTCGCTTCTTTGAGCAAAGCCCCCGCGACCACTACAGCCTTTGGGAGCCAAGACGGGCAGACAAGATTTTGCGGCGCTTCGGCTTTAAAGTCGTGAGGCTTGTTCCCACCGGACTCCACCCGGAGCGGGTCAAATTCCTAAAAAAAATCTCGCAAAAGCCTTTTATTTTTGGCCTTCTTTCGGTATTATTCAAATGGTTCGTCTTGGGCGACACCTTTGAGCTTTGTTGCGAAAAAGTCAGGGAGGCGCGATGAAGGATTCGATTTTAATTTTAGGCGCGGGAGTGATGCAGCGGCCGGCGATTTTGGCCGCCAAAAAGCTCGGCCTTGAAACTTATGTCATAGACGGAAATCCAAACGCGCCCTGCGTCTCCGACGCGGACCACTTTGCCAAAATCGACCTCAAGAACCGCGACGAAATCGCCGAATGCGCCAAAGGCCTTTCCGAGCGCATGAACCTAAAGGCCGTCTTCACCGCCGGAACGGACTTCAGCGCCAACGCGGCCTACGCCGCCTGCCAGCGCGGGTTCGCGAGTCACAGCTACGAGGCTTGCGTCAACGCGAGCGACAAGGCCCTCATGCGCCAGTGCTTTCGCAACGCCCGCGTTCCAAGCCCCAACTTCATTTTGCTTGAAAAAAAATATGTGGCCAACACGCTTACCGCGAGCGTAGTTTCCAGCCTTAAATTTCCTTACGTGGTCAAGCCCGTCGACAACATGGGCGCCCGAGGCTGCCGCATGGCGCGAAACCGCGACGAGCTTTTTTTGGCTGTCGAGGAAGCCCTTAAATTTTCCAGAAGCGGAAGGGCTCTCCTGGAGGAATATGTCGAAGGCCCTGAATATTCAATCGACGCCCTCATTTATGACGGAACTTTCACGGTCACAGGTTTCGCGGACCGCCATATAAAATTCGATCCGTATTTTGTGGAAATGGGCCACACGATGCCGACCAACATTCCCTACGAGCGCTATGTCCAGCTTGTCCGAACTTTCGCGCTTGGAGCCAAGTCGCTTGGCCTTTCTTGCGGCGCGGCCAAGGCTGACATAAAGTGGTCAAAAGACGGCCCGGTCATCGGCGAGATAGCCGCGCGCCTTTCCGGCGGCTACATGTCCGGCTGGACTTTTCCGTACGCCAGCGACCTTAATTTGACGGAACAAGCGATAGAAATCGCGCTCGGACGCAAGCCCGCCGCGCTTGAGGCCTACCGCTTTCCGCTCGACGTTGACGGCGCTCCGTTTAAAATGTTCGCCTACGACTGCGAGCGCTCTTCCGCCGAGCGCGCCTGGATTTCAATACCGGGCCGCGTCAAGGAAGTTTTGGGTTTGGACGAGGCGGCCAAAGTTCCAGGAGCGCGCGACGTGTTCAGCCGGGTAAAGGCTGGAGACCGGGTGGTGTTTCCCCGCAACAACGTGGAGAAGTGCGGAAACGTCGTGGCCGTCGCGCCCACCCGCCAAGCGGCGGTCAAGGCGGCCCAGGACGCGGCCAAGAAAATTTTGATTGTCCTTGAAAAAGGCAATCCCGAGACCGACGACTTTTTGCGAATGAAGCGCGCCAAGGAAGACGGCGCCTTTCCGCCGCAAGCCTTTGAGC
>CADBBB010000088.1:0-1314 GCA_902792795.1 uncultured Spirochaetaceae bacterium
AATTTCTTGGAGCATGGCCTTAATTTCTTGGGCGTTCTCCAAGCCGCCGCCTTCGTTCGATCCCTTTGGCCGCAAATTCATCGCGGAGAACAATTCGTCCCAGCTGCGGTTTATGAGCGCCTCGACTTGCTCCGGCCTTTTTTTGGCGCGGCGGCCAAGGCTGTGAATGATTTCCTTTGTGACGGCGTCGCGGCGGCCGCTGATTGTTTCCCAGTCAAGCGCCTCTTTTTTGGAAAGGTATTCGTCCACCACTCCAAGCTGCAGGCTCTTTATGCGCTCGCGGATGACAGTCTCGTCGTCGCGACGCAAGTTGAGCAGCAAAAAGCAAATTAAAAAGAGCGACACAAAGACGCAAGACAAAATCAAGGCGCGAGCCGAAAAAGAAAGCGAAAATATTTCGTCGTTGTAAACGCCGCTGGCAAAAACGCCGGACTGGCCGCGCTCGCTCAAGGCCACCCAATAATTCGCGCTTTTTTCGTCAATCGCAAAAAGCCTGCGAACTCCGCCGGCCGCGTCCTTCCAAGCGTCCAAAAGGCCTTTTTCAAATTCCGCCTGACCAGCTTGGCCTACAGACGGAATTCCAAAGACATAGCCGCAAAGGGAATCCTCGCCTTCAAGTCCGTTGGACAAGAAAACGGAACCCTCGCCTATAGAAACAAGGGCGCGCTTTAACAGCAAGTTTGAAAAATCCAAGGCGTTTACGTAAAAGAGCGCCGTTCCTCTAAAGACAGAATACTTGTCGTAAAGGGGGAACGAAAACACGATCCGGCCTTCCGCGTCAAAAAAGATTTTCTTTCCGGCCGCCAAGTCGCCGGAAGTGTCGGCGCAAGAAATGGTTTGCGCGGGAATCTCCTGCTCTCCCGACGGCGAAAGACAGTCCAAGTAATTTTTGTAGGCCGTCAAATTGTTCTTTTCGTCGCGGCGCAAAATGTCCGAACGGAAAGTTGAAAAGTGGATTGAATTTTGATTTTTGTCCAAAACGCGGAAACCCAAAAAGCCTTGGGTCGACGACCTAAGCTCGCCCAAAAGTTCGGAACGCGAAAGGACGTCCTCTTGCGCGGGCTTGGACTCGACAAAGCTTTTGACCGACTGGTTCTTTAGGAAGGAACTTTCACCAAGCGCGAAGCGGTCGTCCAAGGCGGCCAAATATTCGTCGGAAGCGGCGGCTATGTCCTTGAGCTTTTGCCGAATTCCTGAAATTTTGGCGGGCTCGTAAAAGCGCGCGTCAATCGCGGAGAACAAGCCCGCGAAGGCCGCCAAAGAAAAGGCGCCAAAGAGAATTACAGAAATTAAAAGGCTTAAGGCCGTTTTTTG
>CADBBB010000088.1:1417-16182 GCA_902792795.1 uncultured Spirochaetaceae bacterium
ATAGGTAAAGGAAAAAAAACGCGGAAAACGGCTCCCAGTCGCCGGGCGGCCGTCGGAACCGCTAGATATCGTCGCTACTCACATTTTGCCCCTTGTAACTATTTACGCTGCCGCTAGGGCGGCAGGGGCAAAATGAGAGTTTCCGCCAACCGCCCGTCTCCTTCGCGCCGTTTTCAGCGCTTTTTTTCCACATTTTAGCCGCTTTCACCAAGGCCGCTTTTGCGCTATAATATGCGGGTGAAAAAGATTTACGACATTCAGGCGGAAGAAAGCAAAAAGACGCGGGCTTTTTTGGTGGGCCTGCCGCTTGTTGAGGCGCCGGGCGGCTTGGCGGAACTGCAGGGCCTTGTATGGACTTTGGGAATGGAAGAGGCCGGACAAATAATTTTGAGCCGCCTCGACATGCAGCCCGCTTATGGAATGGGAAGCGGAAAGGCGCGCGAAATATGCGAGGCCGCAAAAATCGCGGAGGCCGACTGCATAATCATGGACTGGGAGCTGGATCCCACCAAGCAGAGAAACTGGGAAAAACTGGCCGACATTCCGGTCTTTGACAGACAGGAAGTCATCATACGAATTTTCGCCAGCCGCGCGCGCACAAGGGAAGCGGTTTTGCAAGTGGAGCTGGCGCGCCTGGAGTATTCCCTGCCCCGCCTCGCGCACATGTACGGAGACCTTGCCCGCCAGCGCGGCGGAAACTACGGAGCCAAGGGAGCGGGCGAAAAGCAGCTGGAACTGGACCGCCGGCAAACCCGCCTTAAAATTCAGCAGCTTAAGGCGGAGCTAAAAAAAGTCCGCCAAAACCGCGAGACGCAAAGAAAAAGGCGGCAAAAAATTCCGCTGCCCACCGTGGCGCTTTGCGGCTACACCAACGCCGGAAAGTCTTCGCTTTTAAATGCGCTCACCGGAAGCGAGGCGCTTGTGGAGAACAAGCTTTTCGCCACGCTAGACCCGCTCACGCGAAGGCTCAAGACGGCTGGCGCGGAAATCCTTTTGACCGACACAGTGGGCTTCATCTCGAACCTTCCCCACCAATTGATAGACGCCTTTAAGTCCACGCTGGAAGAAGCCGCGCAAAGCGACGCGCTCCTCATTGTTTTGGACGCGTCCGACCCAAACGCGCCGGAGCAGGCCAAGACAGTCCTAAAAGTTTTGGAAGAAGTGGGCGCGGGCAAAAAGGAACGGATTGTCGCGCTGAACAAAATTGACGCGGCGGAAGCTTTTAGCGCGACCGTGCCCGACGGCGCAGAACCGGAATGTAAAAGCGCCCTTGCCCGCGTCGCGGAGCTAAAGGAAAACTTTCCCGGCGCGATTGAAACGAGCGCCAAGACTGGCGCCGGCTTGGACAAGCTCAAGCAAGCGCTCCGCCGCTTCGGGCAACCGCATTATAGTCAAAACAAAACGCTCTCGGGAGAATCGAACGGCCTTTCTTGCGGTTGCGGCTGTTAGGAAAGATGTACATTTACACCATTTTCGCTTCGCGAAATTGGCAGCCGCAAAGCAAGCGGCCGTCCGCCTTCTCCCTACGCGTTTTAATTGCTTCTTTGCCGGTTGCCCGGACAACCGAAACAGTAAAAGTAAGCAAAAAGCGGAGCGAAGAAGCGGGGCGGCATTGCGGAAACACTCTGGCAGCGCCTGCCGCGACAGCGGCAGCGTAAATAGTTTCAAGGCGCGGCCAGCGTGTAGCGACGATATCGAGCGGTTCCGCGATGCCGCCCGCGACTGGGAGCCGCGTTTTTTTTATTTCTTATATTTTCGGTTGTCCTGGTCCGCCGCCTTGCAAGAGCCGGCGATTTTTGCTAGAATAAAAGAATGAGCGCGCGGCCTTCATCCACCATTGACATAAACAAGATTCTTCCAATTGCTGCGGTGGCGCTTGCGGGCATAATCTTTTTGGGAACTGTGGCCGCGCTCATTGCGGGAAAGCGGCCGGGCATGGACTACAGGCGCAGCGACCCAGCGAGCGTTACGGACATTAGGGGCGGCGCCGCTAATCAAAAGGAATTCAAGGAATTTGGAACTTTGAGAATCCGCCTTTTGCCCGACGAAGATTCCAAGGAGCCGGCCGCGGTCCTGGTGGTCACGCCCTGGCTTTCCTACGACGGCGGAGACTCGGCCTTTTACGAGGAGCTGGTGGCCAAAAAGCGCTTGCTTTCCTCTTACATAATGGAATACTTTTCCACAAAGTCAAAGAACGCCCTTCTTTCCGCGGGCGAAAAAGAAGCCAAGCGCGCCTTGTTGGAGCGCATGAACGGCCAGCTTTCGCTCGGAAAAATAAGCGCGCTCTACTTTGACGACTACATTTTTTTGGACTAAGAACGCATAGGAGGCGATATGAATTCAGAAGCGATGTCGCAGAGCGCGCAGGTTGTGGTGGCCGTAATTCCCATTGTTGGAATCGCGATTGGCGGCGTGATTTTGTTCTTTTACCTTTTGTGGACGCACCACGAGACAAAGCTTAGAATCCGCACAGGCTCTTACAAGGAGCCGGAGTTCG
Organism: uncultured Spirochaetaceae bacterium; assembly: GCA_902792795.1. Taxonomy (GTDB): domain Bacteria; phylum Spirochaetota; class Spirochaetia; order Treponematales; family Treponemataceae; genus Treponema_D. The sequence continues at coordinate 3,915 of CADBBB010000088.1, forward strand.
ACCTAAAGACATTCTCCCTTTTGGCCGGACTTTTGCTAATCGGCGTGGGAATCACCCTTTCGGCGCTCTTCGCGCTGATCGACGGCTTTTCCTACGCCCTGCTTGGAGGCTTGGTTCCGCTTTCTGTCGGAATATGCCTCTTGATTTTTTATAAAATCAATCCAGACTTCCGCGACAAAAAATGAACAGGCAAAGGGCCTCGGACAAAGAGCGCGAGACGGCGTACAAACGAGACTCAAAGCTTGTCCGCGAAGTTTTGTCGGGAGACTCGTCGGCCTTTGCCGAATTGATGTCGCTCTACAAAAAGCGCGTGGAATCTTTGGGCATGAGTTTTTTCAAGAACGCCGCCGACGCGGAAGACTTTGCCCAGGACGTTTTTTTTAAAGCCTACACAAAGCTCGACTCATTTAGGGGCGAATCCCTCTTTTCCACCTGGCTCACGCGAATGGCCTACAACACGGCCATCAACGCGGTGAACCGCCGGGCGGAATACGTTTCAATCGCGGACGAATCCCTGCTCCCCGACAACGGACTTACCCCGGAAGAAAAGGAGCTCAAGTCGCTCACGATGGAAACAGTGCGCGAATGCTTGAAGGAACTTCCCGACAAATACAAAATCGTATTGGACTTGTACTTTTTTTACGACAACTCGTACGCGGAAATAAGCGAAATAACGTCTCTGGCCGAAAACACGGTCAAATCGCACATTTTCCGCGCCAAAAAGCTGCTGAGAGACAAAATCATCGCAAAAGGATTGGTGGAATATGAATGACTGCAACAAAGTGATGGAAGAATACCTTGGCCTCGACAAAGGCGAGCGCGTGCCGCTAAAAGTCACCCTGCACTTTTTGACTTGCAAAAATTGCAGGACGCAGGCGCGCCTTTTGCGCAGCGCCGAGCGCTCGTCCGTTCCCGACTCCTGCAAGCAAACGGCGCTGGACGACGCGGCGATTCTTGCCGTGATGAACAAAATCTCCGCCAAAAACAACGGAAAGAAAAATCCGATTTCGCTTTCAAAGTGGATTATAGGCGGGGCGGCGATGGTCGTTCTCTTCATCGTTTTCAGCGTTTTTGAAAAGCCCGGCTCCAACCACCCGCTCACCGTCTACACATACATAGAGCTGGCCGCGCTGATAACGGCCTACTGCGCGCTTTTCATTCGGAGCAACATGGACTTTTTTGTAAAGAAAATTGACACGAAGGCGCGAAGAAAATGACCGGCGCAAAAAAAAGCGGCCAGCCTTTTGGCCAAGCCGCAATTCCGTTCATGAGGCCGCGCTAGCCCAAAAGGCTCAGCGGGTTGACCATCTTTCCGCGCTTAAAGACCGTAAAGTGCAAGTGGGGGCCGGTGCTGGCGCCGGTGCTTCCCACGCGGCCTATGACTGTGTTGGTGTTGACCCACTGGCCTTTGACGCAGTCGATTTTTGACATGTGGCCGTAGAGGGTCTTGTAGCCGTTTCCGTGGTTTATGATCACGTAATTTCCGTAAGTGTTGTTGTAGCCGGTCTCAGCCACGCGGCCGTCCATTCCGGCGTAAATTCTCGTTCCTTGCGGGCAGGCCATGTCAAGGCCGCCGTGCCAGCTGCGCCTTCCGGTAAAGGGGCTGGGCCTCCAGCCAAAGTAGGAAGTAAGGCGGTACCAGCTGTGAAGAGGCTTTCGGAACAAGTCTCCGTTTATTTCGCTCAAGGTGATGCTGTCCATCTCCGCGCCCGGCACAAAAATGGCCGATCCGGCCTTGAGGGCTTCGTCCACGCCCATTTTGTTTACAAAGGCGCACTTGACCGCGTCAACGTCATATTTTTGCGAAATTGTGGCCGGAGTCTCGCCGTCTTTTTTTACGGTGTACAAAATTCCCTCTTCCGACGGAATTTTTATGTACTGGCCGGGCTGGATCAAGCGGCTGGCGCGGATATTGTTCACGCTGATGAGGGTGTCCTGGCTTATGTCGTATTTTTCGGCGATGAGGCCGATCATGTCGCCCGGACGGATGCGGTATGTCCAGTAAGTCAAAGGCTTGAGCTCAGGCTCCTGGTTTTCGGCGGCTTCCGCTTGGGCCAAAAGCTCGGCGTTCTGCTCCGCCTCGGCCTTTTCAAATTCCTCGTTGTATTGGGGCATCACGGGCGTTTCGTAGCCGCCGCGGCCGTTTTTGGGAACATTTCCGACAATAAAGCATACGGCGGCGGCCACAAAAAAGCCAACGCCAAAAGTGAGACCAAGCTGCAAAAGACTCCTTCTTACAAACACGGCAAATCTTCCCTTTAACATATTATACCCCATTTTTCAATTGTTTTCAAGAGCTTTATTTTTTGTTCAAGCCTATCAAATAGGTTTCAAAACTTTCCTTGCGGCAGGCTTCCGGCTTGAAGCCCTTGGCGCTCTCAAAGCATTCCCTCATTTTTTTAAGAAGCTCTCCTTGCGCGCCGTTTTGGAATATTTTCACCGCGAAATTTCCGCCGCTTTTGAGCATGCTTTGGGCGTACCATATCGCCATTTCAACCAAGCCTTCGGAACGGGCGGCGTCCACGACGCGGTTTCCCGTGGTCAAAGGGGCGGCGTCGCAAACGACCAAGTCGTAGGGGCCTTGCTCCTTTATCTTTTCGCGGATTTCCTTGGAATTAAGGTCGCCCTGAAAAAACACAAGGTTTTCTCCGTGAACGGAATTTGAAAGCGGATTCAAGTCGCAGGAAACGACTTTGCCAGCCCCGTCCAATTTGCGCAAGAGGAATGTCGTCCAGCTTCCGGGCGCGCTTCCCAAGTCCAAGACAGTCGAATTCTTTTTTATGAAGCCGAACTTTTCGTCAATCTCCGCCAGCTTGTAAACAGAGCGCGCCGGATATCCTTCCGAGAAGGCTTTTTTTGACCAATAGTCGGGCTTTTCGTAACTGTTTTGGCTCATACAATGATTTTCGGCAAATGCGCGTTTTTTTTTAATCTTTTCAATTACCGCAATTGCCCACAATTGATTTTTAATATATAATGCCGCTATGCAAGAAAATTTTGACCAAATAAAAGCAAAGATAGAAAAAATTTTGGACGCGGAGCTGCCCCAAACGCCCGGCGGGCGCTGGCTGGAAGATAATTTTGGAGAAGGCGCGGCGCAAGAGGCGCTTGAAGGCCAAGGCCTCCAAAGCCTTTTGGAACCGACGCGCTCCCTGGTGGCCCAAGGCGGAAAGCGCTGGCGGCCGCTCTTTATGGTCTTGTGCGCCATGATGGCCACGGACGACGAACAAAAAATTCAGGCGGCCTACGACCTCTGCCCCCTTTTGGAATTTGTCCACACGGCCAGCCTCATTCACGACGACATAGAGGACAAGGCCGACGAGCGGCGGGGAGCTCCTTGCGCATACATAACTTACGGCCTGGACACGGCTCTCAACGCGGGCGCCTGGCTTTACTTTAAGGCAGCCTCATGCATAAAGGCCGCCGCGCTTGGCGACGACAAAAAACTTTTGTGCCACGAGCTTTACGAGACGGAACTGCGCCGCCTTCACTTGGGCCAAGCGATGGACATTGCATGGCACCGCGCGCCTGACATTTTTCCGACAGTGGACAAATACAAGCAAATGGTCCAGCTAAAGACCGGCACGCTTTCTTGCATGGCGGCGCGCCTGGGCTTTTTGGCGGCGGGCGCGGACCAAAGCCTTATCCACAAGGCAGGGCTTGTCGCCGCCGGAATCGGAATGGGCTTTCAAGTCCTTGACGACGTCCAAAACCTCACAAGCGGAAACCCCGGAAAAAAGCGCGGCGACGACATCATAGAAGGAAAAAAATCCCTTCCCGTTCTGCTCCATGTCCAAGAAAATCCAAAGGACAAAGAAAAGCTCGCCGCGATCTTCGCCCGCGCCGCCCAAGAAGGAATCCAAAGTCCGGCGGTGGAAGAAGCGATAGCGCTTTTGCAAAGTTCCGGCTCAATACAAAAGGCCTACGAATTTGGAAACGCCTTCGCAAAGGAAAAGGCGCTTGAACTAACTTCCCTTTTGCGCGACAATGGCTCAGGCGCGGCGCGAATGGTCTTGGACTTGTTCGCAAAAATCCAGCGGTGACCGCGCGTTTTTTGGGAGGAACGATGCTCGAATCGGCGGACTTTTTAAACAACCAAGCGATAGAATTGACCAACAAGGGAAATTTCGCCGAAGCCATCGCGTGCTACAAGCGGGCGCTTACGATAGACCGCGACAACGCCTTGCTTTGGTTCAACCTTGGAATAACATATCATAAAAAGGGAGACTTGCATGGCGCCAAGCGCAGCCTCCGAACCGCCTACGAGCTGGATCCTTGCGACCCGGAATCAATCGAACAGCTTGCCATCGTATGCCTTGACCGCAAGGAATTTTTGGAAGCGGTGGAATACTGCCAGGCCGGCCTTAACGAAAATCCGGCCAACGCGCATTTGTGGAACACGCTTGGCGTCATATTCTTCAACCAAGAGGACTACGAGATGGCCGCCGAATCCTTTGAGCGCGCGGTTTCCATCAACCCATACTACTACGACGCGCTCTACAACTTGCGCGACTCTTATTCGGAATTGGGAAACAAGACAGGCGCCGCCGACTGCCAAGAGCGCCTCTCAAAGCTAAAGGAGCCTAAAGAAAGCCTATGACGCAAAGCGCGGAAGTCATGTCAGTGTCTGACGACAAAAAAGAAGCCTTGGTATGCCCCATCGTCACCGCGTCCTGCATCTCGTGCAAGGAACATTGCGGCCGCAGGGGAAGCCCGTTCGCAGCGCTCAACAAGGCGTCGCTTCCAATAAAGCAAGGAGACTTGGTCTTGATAGCCGCGTCCAAAACGGCGGAGGCGGCGCAGGCCGTCCTTTCGCTCTTGCTCCCCGCGGCGGGCGCCGTGGCGGCCTACTTCGCGTCGGGCCCCGCAAGCCGCGCCATTTGGCAGGCCGACAGCTCCGAAGGCTTCAAGGCCCTCTGCGTTTTATTGGGAATACTGATTCCAAGCGCGGCCGTATTGGCGCTGAGCCGCTTTAGGATTAGGCCGTCAAAACCCTTCATCGAAAAAATTCTCTAGTTTTCCAAGTGCTCGCGGGCCAAGGCGCTGATTTCGTCGGCCATTTTCATAAGCGGAACTTGCTTTTGCACGCCGCCCATTTCCCAGCCGACGCGCGGCATTCCGTATACGATGCTCGAAGCCTCGTCCTGGCCAAGAGTCCAAGCGCCCTGCTTGCGCATTTCGGCAAGCTCGGCGGCGCCGTCGCGGCCCATTCCGGTCATGATTACGCCAAGCGCGTGGTTCTTGTAAACCTTGGCCACCGACTCGAACATGACGTCGGCGCTGGGCCTGTGTCCATTGCGCTGCGGGTCTTGGGTCAAGTGAATCTTTCTTTCGGAGCCGTCTTCAACAACTGTAATGTGGTTGTCGCCGGGCGCGATGTAAATCTTTCCGCCCTCTATCTTTTCGCCTTCTTCCGCTTCCTTCACGGACAAGGGGCAAATCTTGTCCAAACTTTCGGCAAAGGCCTTGGTGAAGCCTTTTGGCATGTGCTGGACTACCAGTATCGGCTGCTTGAGGCGGGGGTCGATCATCTTAAAGACATCGCGCAAGGCGTTGGGGCCGCCGGTTGAAATGCCGATGGCTATCACGTCTATCTTTCCGCCGTCGCGCAAAGGCTTAACGACGACAGGCTCTTTCTTTTCGACCGTGTTGAAGCTGGCGATTTGAGCCTTGTCCAGCTTGGGCTTTTGGACGGGCGCGTTTTCGTCGGCCTTTTTGTTGGCAACAAAAGATTCGGCCTTGAGAAGCTTGCGCTGCTTTTGGAAGAATTCCGGTATGTAGGGAACCTTGCCCTGCGTTCGAGCGTACTGAGAGCCGTAAGAGGCCAAGAGGTCTATCAACTGGTCGGCGACGTCCGAAATGTCGGCGGAAACTGAGCCCGCCGGCTTTGTGATGAAGTCGGCCGCGCCCAATTCCAAGGCCTGCTGCGCGCCTTGAGGAATTCGATGCCGTTCATGATGGGCATCTCGATGTCAAGGACAATCACGTCGGGCTTTACGGAGTCAAGCATGTCAAGCGCCGCCCGTCCGTGGGGAGCCTTGCCGACAACAGTCATACCCTCAGTTCCGTCGATGATGCGGCTTATCAAGTTGCGCATGAGCGCGGAATCGTCGCAAATAAGTACCGATATGTCATCCATAGTTTTCCACCCTCGCTATTTAAGTTGTTTTTGATAGAAGCAAGCCCAGTCGGTCTTTAGGAACTCAAAGTTGGTCTTCATTCCGAACAGTGACTCGGAGTGGCCGATGAACAAGTATGAATGCGGCGAAAGCGCGTCCCAGAAATGGTTGATTACGCGCAGCTGCGCCGGCTCGTCAAAGTAAATCAAGACATTGCGGCAAAAGATTATGTCAAGGTTGCGCATGCCGCTGTCGTTCTTAAGGTTGTGGTAGTCAAAGCGGATTGTGTCCATCAAATCCTTGTTGGCCTGATAGCCGTCGGCGGTCTTTGTGAAGAAGCGCTGCAAGTATTTGTCGGGAATTCCGCCGATGCGGGCGTTGGGATAAAAGCCCTGTTTTCCGACCATAAGCGACTTGAGCGAAAGGTCGGAGGCCGTTATCTGGAAAGTGTATGGAAAAGGAAGTATGTCCTTTAAAATCATAGCGATTGTGTAAGGCTCCTCTCCCGTGGAACAGCCCGCGCTCCAAACTTTGACGACTTTATTTCCGGTCTTCTTTTTTTCCTCAAGGATATGGGGAATGACGTAGTTGACCAAAGCGTCAAAGTGAGGCTGGTTGCGGAAAAAGCGGGTCAAATTGGTGGTGACCGCGTCCAGCATGATTTTCATTTCTTCGCGGTTTGAAATTATAAGCTTGTAGTAATCGTCAACCGAAGCAAGCTTTTTTTCGCGCAGGCGCTCTTTTAGACGGCTGTCCAAAACGGAGCGGTTTGTGGCGGAAAAGGTGATTCCGCTTTCGTCATAAATCGTCTTGCGGAACCTTTCAAATTGTTCGTCTGTCAATAAATCTGCCATAATAGAATATTATAACGCATATTATGAAAATTGTAAACAAAATTTGAAAGAATTTTCACCTTTCCGCCGCAGGCTACAAAATGCCCTCAAAGCGCCTAAAATCCACCGCCTCGGCCATGTGGGAGGCTAAAATCGCGTCGGAACCGTCCATGTCGGCTATGGTTCTGGCCGTTTTTTTGCATGACGCGGCGGCTCTCGGCGAAAAGTCCAGGCGGCGGACGGCGGACTCCAGGCATTCTTGGGCTTCCGGCGAAAGCGCGCAAAAGCGCCGGGTCTCTTCCGGATTGAGCTTGGCGTTCTTTTTTCCCTGCCGCTCCCTTTGCGCCTTTGCCGCCCGCGCGATTTTGACCCTAAGCTCGGCCACCGAAAAAGCCTGGCCGCCGCCTTCCTCCTCGTCGGGAATGTCCACGCGGACCCGCAGGTCCACCCTGTCCAAGAGGGGCGCGGAAAACTTCTTCCAATAAAGTTCGACCGACCGCAAGGAGCAAAGGCAGACTTTTTTTTGGGAACCATAGTTTCCGCAGGGGCAAGGATTTGCCGCCATCAAAAGCTGAAAACTGGCGGGATAGACGGCGGCCCTTCCCGCCCGGCTCAGGGTGATCCGGCCTGTTTCCAAGGGAACCCTAAGCATTTGAAGGACGCTTCCCTTAAATTCCGCCGCCTCGTCCAAAAAGAGGACTCCGTTGTGGGCAAGGGAAATTTCCCCCGGCCTGCACTGGGGGCCGCCGCCCACCATTCCCTCAAGGCTCGCGCTCATATGGGGCTGTCTAAAGGGCGGCGTCCTGCAAACGCCCTGGCCGGCCGCCACAAGGCCCGCTATGTCGCTTTCCGTGTCCCACTCGTTGTTCCGGGAAAGGTGGCGTATCTCCCGTTCGCGGGGGCGATGCAAGACACGTCCTGCCGCGATTTCGTCGTCAACAGCGCGACATTCTCTGCCGTGGCGCAGCAAGTTGTCCTCGCGTTCCTCGAACACCGTCTCGTCGCCCCCATCGGCGCAAAGGAGGTGACGGAACTACTCGGTTATTCGATCCCCGCAGTCCAGAACTCATTTCGGGAGCTTGAGTATTTTGGCATCGGGGAAAGGGTCAGGCGCAAATCGTCCCGCGCATTTGAATTCGTGTTCCCGGTGTCTGGACGCGGGCTATGGGAAAAGGCGAAGCCGTATCTGGCGTCGCCCGTCCGCAAGGTCATGGGGCTTGCCGCACAGCCGCAGGAGGGATGTGTCGTCGCGGGTGTTGACGCGCTGGCGGCGCTCGGACGGCTCAACGACCAGACGCCGACGGTATTCGCAACTGCCTTCGACGGGTTCGCGAAGCGTGGCTTCGACGTCGTTTCCGCCATCGGTGCGCCGTATCTTCTTCAGCTGTGGTCATACGCGCCGCAACGCCTCGGCGGTGACGGGGGAATGGACGTGCTTTCTCTTGTTCTTTCGCTTGCCGACGAGCGCGATGACCGTGTGCAGATTGAAATCGACAGGATATTGGGGGAGTTCAAATGGTAAGAGGGCTGGATATATTCAAAGACTTCTTCGCCGACTACCGAGACTGCTACGTACTCATCGGCGGAAGTGCCTGCGACGTGTATTTCTCCGATCAGGATATCCCGTTCAGGGTGACGCACGACCTTGACATGATCCTCTGCGTCGAGGCTTTGACGCCAGCGTTCTTCAACCGCTTCTGGGAGTTCATCCGCGCCGGCGGATATGTTCACAGACAGAAATCGGACGGGCACAGGCAGTTCTACCGATTCACCGCGCCGACGGAATCAGGCTATCCCGCGATGCTGGAACTGTTCGCAAGGAAAGCGGACTTCCTGCCGGAGAACCCGGAAGGACATCTTACGCCGATCCCGGCGGGTGAGGAGGCGTCCAGCTTGTCTGGCATACTGCTCGACCAGACCTACTATGACTTCGTCATGTCGAACCGCCGCGAGATTGAAGGCGTGACAGTGCTTGAACCGCTTGCGCTGATCATCTTGAAGGCTGTGGCGTGGCTCGACTTGACCGTGAAGAAGGAGCGTGGCGACTCCCATGCCTATGGGAAGGACGTCAGCAAGCACAAAAACGACATTGCGCGGATCGAGCGCGAGATCGAGAAGCGGATGTTTGCCGCCTATGAAAAGGACGGTCTGAAGGTTGACGGCACAAACCGAGTAGCGGAACTTGCGGCGCAATTGGAGAGTTCCCATGGCTATGCCGCAGAGAGACAACTACATCGCGCAGATACGACGGCTGGAGGGCTTGATCGCCTACGCCGAAGAACAGCAGGACTGGGAAGAGCTGGAGCTGCTGAAGGAGCAGCTCCGTAGGCTGATGGAGAAGATGTAGTTCCGCTTGTGCGCGTAAAGCCCGATTTCCGCCCCGCTGGCGCGTTCCGCGCAACACGGCCGCCCCGTGGCGCGGAAGCCCGCACAGGGGCGGATTTCGGTGTTGTGAGCAACGTCATCCATCACTCCCTGTCCCTCTTTGTGATCTTTGCGTTCTTTGTGGCTAAAATCCGCGCTCTTCACATGGCATCGGATTTTTGGTAGAATATGCAGCGGTTTTACAAAAGGAATCGTTTAGGTTTGAAGTTCACCTACCAGTACAAGACGAGCGACGGCGTGCGGCATTCCGGCGTACATGCCGCCCGCTCCCGCGAGGCCGTGTATGACGAACTTCGCGCCAAGGGCATCAAGGCTTTCGGCGTGGAGCCCGCCCCCGGCTTCTTCAACCGCCTGTCCGGCCTCCTCGGCTGGCGGCTGGCTGCTTTCGTGGTGCTGGTGGTGATTGCGGTCGTTCTTCTGGTCGCGTACCTCCGTGAATCCGCGCAGCTTCGCGAAAAGGAAGCAGAAGTCCCCGTCGTCGAGGAGTCGGTGTTCCTCGCAAAGACGCGGCGGCAGATCATCGGCGACACCGCCGTGATCGAGGCCGGCATGAAGAACGGCTGGAGCGACGTGTTCCCGGAGGAGGGAGAGCGGTTCCTCGCGTCCTTCGCCATCCCCGGCGTCCCGGCGGGCGTGCGCACCACCAACGTAGCCGAGTTGGAGAAGGCGCTCAAGCGGACGGTTGCGATCCAGCCCGACGATTCGATGGAGGCGAAGCAGATCAAGTCGATGGTCGAGGGCATGAAGGACGAGCTTCGCGCCTACCTGTCCAAGGGCGGCACGATTGCGAAGTACGGCGAACGCCTCGTCGAGCGACAGGAACAGGAGCTTTCCTACTACCGCCGCGTCAAGGAGGAGATCGCGTCCGCCGCGAAAAGCGGACTCCCCGACGCGGAAGTCGAGGCCAAGTGGAAGTCCGGCAACGCCGAACTCCGCAACATGGGCATCCGCCTCGTCCCCATGCCCGAATCTGGCGACTAGCCCCCATTCCCTTTGTGAGGACAAAGGACAGAGGACAAAAGACAAAGGGGAGAAAAGCCATCCTTTGTCTTCTGTCCTCTGTCTTCTGTCCTTTTCCTTTCCAGAAACAACATGGAAAGGAAACCAGAAATGGCACGAGAAAAAGGCAGGGGAAACCTGCAAAAAGAGAAAAGCGGACGCTACACGCTCCGCGTAGGCATCAACGGACGGCGCTACAGCCGCTCCACGGGAACGACGGACCGCGAAAAGGCGGAGCGGGCGCTGGAGCGCTTCATCGCGCCGCTCGGACTCGGCGCGACGCGCCTTCCGCTGGCGGACGCCTGGCAACGCTACGAGATGTCGCCCAACCGGCGCGACATCGCCAAGGTCACGCTCGACTCGAAACGCGCCGTGTGGATGTCGTTCTCGCGGTGGATGGAGAAGTTCCACGTCGAGATCGGACACCTCGCCGAAGTGACGGACGAGGCGGTGGCGGAGTACCTCACGCAGTTCCGCTGCCACCACTCCGCCACGACATACAACAACCACGTCTGCGCACTCCGCGAGGTGTTCCGTCTCCTTGCCGACAAGGCGGGCGTCGCGTACGACCCCTGGGCGGGTGTGTGCCTCCTCGCCGACGACTCGGTGAGCCGCCGCGAACTCACCATCGACGAGCTGGGGCGTCTCCACGCCGCGGCGTCGAAGGCGGGCGCGGAGTGGAAGCTCCTCTTCATGACCGGCACCTACACGGGACTCCGCCTCGGCGACTGCTGCCGCCTCACATGGGACAACGTCAACCTCGAACGCCAGGTGATCCAGGTCATCCCGGAAAAGACTAAGAAGCACATGCACGGCCGCCCCGTGACGATCCCCATTCATCCAGAACTGCTAAAGGAATTGACCGGTAGGGCGCGATCACCGAGCGCGCCGCCGTCCCCCGACGCGGCCACGTCCCCCTACATCAACCCCACCATCGCCAACCTCTACCTCAACGAAAACTGGCGGCTGGACGCCGAACTCTCGCGCATCTTCAAGGCGGCGAACATCACGATGAGCGTCCGCATGGAAGGGCGCACCCGCAAGAGCGTCGTCGCGTCGTTCCACAGCCTGCGGCACACGTTCGTCTCGCTCTCGGCCAACGCGGGTGTACCGCTTCCGGTCGTACAGTCAATCGTCGGACATTGCTCGACCGCCATGACCCGCCACTACTACCACGAGAACGAGGAAAATCTCCGCAAAGCCGTCGCCGCCATTCCGGTGCTCGGGGAACGGGGAATGGGGAATGGGGAACGGGGAACGGGGAACGGGGAATGGTCGCCGTCCCCCGACGCGTCCACCGGTAGGGCGCGCTCGCCGAGCGCGCCGCAGTCCTCCGACGCCACCACCGGTAGGGCGCGATCACCGAGCGCGCCGCCATCCCCCATCCCCACCCGCCTCCGACGGCTGGCCAACCTCCTCAAACAAGGACTGATCACCGAAGAGGAACACGCCATCCAACGTACGCGCATCCTAAACGAACTCTAGCGCAAAAACACATACCCCTTACGCCGCCATCCGATATTTGATACACTACTTCCATGCGCCTCACCGGGTGAACCTGCTTCGGCGGGTCATTCTATCGGTGAGGATTCTTTTTTTGAGGATTCGACGACATGCCAAGCAAGCCAATGCTACCTTTGACTACGAACCACTCGCCACTCGCCACGAACCTCGGCCGCGAGGCGGGAAATTAAACACAGAGGCACAAAGGCACGGAGAAGTTGCCGCGCCTCTGTGACTCCGTGTCTCAGTGCCTCTGTGTTAAAATCCACACCATTCCCCATTCCCCATTCTTTGTGTCCTTTGCGATCTTTGTGGCTAAAACCACACACCCCGAACCACCAACCACTAGTTTTGCCATCGGCCAGTTCAAGGCTCGCCCGAAGGATAAAGTTGTTGTTGAAAGTTGTCATGGTTGTTTCCAAATCCCAA
>CADBBB010000088.1:16189-19912 GCA_902792795.1 uncultured Spirochaetaceae bacterium
ACGTCATGTCCAGCGGGATACCTCCTTGACATCACGTTCACGGGCATGGTATAATTTTAGCGCAAACCCACAAAAGTAGAGATTTGAGGATTGAAGATAAAATGTTGATGACGACATCAGAATGCCTGGCAAAGTACGAAAGCTTCTATCGGATCGCACAGGCGGTTCGCAGGGGGGAACTTTATAAAGTTGCCCGCGGCGTCTATTCCGACACCCGGCGCCACAGGGATGTCGAAATGCTGCTCAAGAAATACCCAACGTCGGTAGTCACCATGCTCAGCGCGTATTACTACTACGGCCTCACAGACAATGTTCCCGACAAGATACACCTTGCGGTCGAAAGGGACGGCACAAAGATTAGGGACGCGAACGTAGTGGAGTATTTCGTTCCCAAGGGGACGGGAAGCATTGGCGTAGTCAACGCGGAACTCCATGGCATGGCGCTTCGCATCTTCGACAAAGAACGCCTGCTGATAGAAACCGTCAGAATGCGAACCAAAATGCCCCTTGACCTTTATCATGAGGTGGTCAGCAGCTACCGCAGGGATGCAGATACGCTCTATCCGGCAAAAATGGAGGACTACCTCGATGCGTTTCCGAAACGTGAAATCATATTTGACGTGATAAAGAGGGAGGTTTTGTGATGGATTTCACGGTGTTCAAAGACAGACTTGTCGCAGAAGGATACACGGATGACGTCGCATACGCCAAGATAGCGCATGACATCGTGTTGAAGGCCATAAGGGACTCGGGGTTCCACGACAACTTGACCGTCAAAGGCGGAGTCGTGATGAGTTCAATTACCGATGTCGTGAGAAGAGCGACGATGGACATGGATCTTGATTTTCTAAGCTATCCGCTGGCAAACGCTGCCATACGCAGGTTCGTGTCGGGAATGAACCGCGTCGCGCCGTGCAAGATTCGCGTCGTCGGCAAGATCGAGACGTTGCGACAGCAGGAGTACAAGGGGAAGAGGATTCTCATTTCGCTGACGGACGAGACAGGCCTTTCCATCGAGACGAAGATCGACTTTGGCGTTCATACAAGATTAGACGTTGAACAGTCTGATCGATCCTTCAAAGTCATCGTGGATGACAGCAAGGTTTCCCTGCTGGTCAATCCAAACGAACAGATACTTGTCGAGAAGCTGAAGAGCCTTCTGCGCTTCGGCAGCGCCACCACGAGGTTCAAGGACATCTTTGACATATACTACCTCTCGCGGCGCGTAAGGCGTACGGCGATAAAGAAACTTATAAAGGCGTACATATTTGACGATGCCAAGATGCGGGAAAACGGCGTGCCGGACATCCTTCGCCGCCTTGGGCGCATCTTCGGCAACAGGGCTTTTATGCGCAGCTTGGCGAATCCGACCAGTGCATGGCTCGACGTACCGGTGGAGGAAGCGACTGCGGACATCGTCGCATTCATATCGTCTCTTGGGTGAAAACGAACCACCAACCCCGAACCACCAACCACTAGTTTTGCCATTGAACTGTTCAAGGCTCGCCCGAAGGATAAAGTTGTTGTTGAAAGTTGTCATGGTTGTTTCCAAATCCCAATGCGCGGCGGCGCCCCACCCGCATCCCACCCGCGCCCACCGCCGCTTTTTGAATGGAAACAACCATTTGAAAACAACTTACTTATGCGCGCGGGCTAACTCGCCCGCGCCCATTTGCCACCAACCACGAATCACAAACCACCAACCACTATTTTTTCACTTGGCCAGTTCAAGGTGTGCCCGAAGGATAAAGTTGTTGTTGAAAGTTGTCATGGTTGTTTCCAAATCCCAATGCGCACGGCGGCGCCCCACCCGCATCCCACCCGCGCCCACCCGCGCCCCACCCGCTCACGCTCGGAACCATGCCGATGGAGATGTCGCTGGAAGAGGCGGAGGCGCGGAAGCGGTACGAAAACGAATGCAGCAGGGAGTGGCGCAAGGCACACGCCGAGAGGGTGCGCGAACTCCGCCGTCAGAGCTACCAGCGAACGAAGGAGGCCGCGAAGCGGAAACGCGAAGCCGCCGCTGCCCGGCGCGAGAAGTGTCTCGCCGCGCTCGCCAAGGCCAGAGAGCGACAGGGGGAGCTGCGGGAGGAGGCGAAACGCCTGGAGCGGGAGAGACGACGCCGGGACGCGCTTGAACGGTTCGGCTGCGACATCGATGCAAAGCCGCGCACGGCGGAGGAGCGCAAGGCGCAGAACCTGTACTGGCTCACCGTGGCGCGGGAGAAATGCTCCGAGCAGAGGGCGAGGCGCAAGAAGAAGCGCGAGGAGGCGGAGCGTCGGAAGCGCGAGGCCGCACGGACCGTCCGCGAAAAACGCATCCGCGAACGCGAAGAGGCGCAAGCCGCCCGCGTTGCGGAAATGCGCAACGCCCGCGAGCCTTTCGCCGCCGAACGCGAGGCGAACCGGGCGGCGTATCTCGCCGCCAAGGCGGAGCGAGGGGAACGGGGAATGGGGAATGGGGAACGGGCGGCGGTGCCGCGTTCGCCGTCGTTCATCATCCCGCCCGTCGAGCCGCCAGGTGGCAAGATCGGAACCGGCGGCGAGGACGACGACGACTGGGAGCGGCGGATGCGCGAGGAGGCGGAACAGGCCGCGCGCAAGGCCAAGGAAGCGGAGCGCGAGGCGTTGCGCAAGGCGAAGGCGGCGGAGCGTCAGGCCGCGAAACAGGCCAAGCAGGAGGCGCGCAAGGCGGAAGCCGCCGAGCGGGAGACGCTGCTCAAACAGGCGTATGAGAAGTTCGCGTACAAGGTGACCACCTACAAGAACGGCTTGGAAAGGGCGCGGCGGAGCATGGGGCTTCCCACGAAGAAGCGCAAGTGGACGCCGGAGGAGCGCAAACGATGGAGCCTCTACCTCCGCGAAAGCCGCAAGGAGTTTGACGACTGGCTCGTCGGGCGGATGCGCAGGGACCTCGACAAGGCGGCCAGGGCAAAGAGACGCGAACACCGGCGGCTCGTGTCCGAGGGCAAGGCCGAGCCGTCAGCCGAGCAGCTGGAGCGTCAGAAGCGACGGCACGACAAGCAGATGGCGTACAACCGCGAGTACCGTCGGCGGAAGCGGGCCGAGGCGCTTGCGGCGGCGCAGGCGAAGTGGACGCCCGCGCAGTGGGCGGAGTGGGAGAAGCGGCAGGCGGCGAAGAACCGCCACACGCCCGCATGGCTTGTCGGGGAGGTCGTGAAGCAGCTGGCCGCCGAAAGCGGCGTGTCGGCCGACGACGTGACGGCGCGTCTCATCGAATGCGGCGGGATCGACTTCCTCATGGCCGGCGCGGAGTCGATGGGCCGATCGCGCCTCGCCCGCAGGGGCGCAGTCGATGCCGCCATCCGGGCGTTGATGTTCCACATTGACCCAGACCATGCGTCGATGTTCGATGGGAGGCCGTTGACACGCTGAAGACGGCATGGTACAATATACACCGTTCTCCGCAAAATCTAAAAAATGCGGAGGGTGCTGATATGGTGATGAACTTCTCAGATTGCTGTGAGAAATACGGCGGGCGGTATCGGACAGACAAGCTGATCCGCATGGGTGAACTGCACAAGGTCGCCCCAGGCCTCTACAGTGACAAGGCGGAGTGGTCGGACATCGAAGTGATGCTGGCGAGATACCCCCGCGCCGTCGTGACGCTCCAGAGCGCGTATTACTACTACGACCTTTCCGACTCAATCCCCGACGTGTTCCATCTGGCGACGGACAGAGACGCGACGAAGATATGCGACG
>CADBBB010000089.1:0-4757 GCA_902792795.1 uncultured Spirochaetaceae bacterium
GGGTTGGGGTAGGCCACCAGCGCCGCGCCATCCTCCACCAGCGTGATGCTCACCTCGCCTGGTTCCTCTGTGTGGACGTAAGGTGTCATAAAGGAGGTATCAACATACCTTGCTACACATGAAAAATATCCTTGTTCAGATACGGAGATGTCACCAAACGTCGCATCGGTACACAAGAGATTTGACAGGTAGAGGACACTATCTGTCATTGAAATGGAGCCTGGACGGTTTCGCAGATGGAATGAGTTATAGTCGATGCCTGAGATAAGATGGCCGGAGTAGTCGAACATCGTCAAACACAGTCCCGGATTATTGTCTTGAGCATGGATTGTCTGATTTGGGAATTGAATACCTGCATAATACTGGTTTTGTATCAGTATGCGGTTGTTCTTGGCTGATAGGTTTCCTCTGCTTTCCAAGGTGCCAAGATTGGAAGAGGATAGCGACGGAATAACGGAACATGATTGATAGGTGCCAGTGCTTTTGTCTAGCGAGAGCACGAAAGCATCATTTCGTTCCATAGACAAAAGTGTGTTCGCATAAGTGTACATTGATGTGGCATTATTGTTTTTTTGTGCAAACCCACTGATGAAAACCATATTGCTGTCTGAGTCAAAATCAATGTCGTGAAAAAACGTACGGGAAGTAATGAATTATTGGCAGGAAAAACGCGCGAAGGAGCGGGGCGGCTGGCGAAAACACTACGTCGGGCAAGCCCGCCGTTTTGCATGAGGAAATTATTTACTTGCTCGCTCACGCGAGCGGGCAATCAGCTTGCGCAGTCGCGATTGTTCGCGCTCGTTAGAGCGCAGTTGAATAAATTTCCTATAACAAAGCGGAGCGTAAGCGACGCACTGGGAGCGTTTTTATTGTCAATATTTTCCTTGCGCTCTTGACACAAATGGCGTTTTTCTATAAAATGTTAAAACTCACGATTGAATATTAAAGGCAGGTGAAATATTATGTCAAGAACATGCGCAGTTTGCGGAAAATCTCCGATGCACGGAAACAGAGTAAGCAAGACTTACCATCACACACGCCACGTTTGGAAGCCCAACCTTGTAAGCGTAAAGGCTGACTTTGGCGACGGCGGAGCCCGCACAATCAAGATTTGCACCCAGTGTCTCAAGAGCGGCTTCGTTACAAAGAAAGTTCGCGTTCCCAAGGAAAACCAGGCTGCCGCTCCGGCCGCCAACTAAGCGCCGTTGCCCGCTTTTTAGGGCAATGACAACGCTTGGAACTAAACTTCCAATCTAAGACCGTCGTGGGCCGGCAAAACGCTGCCGCCGCCTGCGACGATTTTTTTTAGCCCAGGGTAATCGGGCAAAATTTCAGCAAAATAGTCCGCTATTTCTTGATGGCCAAAATCGTGCGTCATGTGGGTTGTCCACGTGTGGCGGCTCTGGATTTGTTCCGCAATGCCCAAAGCTTGCTCAAAGCTAAAGTGCGTCGTGTGGACTTCTTTTCTAAGGCCGTCGATTACCGCGTGGACCAGCGTTCCGCAGTTTTCCTTTATCAATTCAATCGAGGCGGGGCTGATGTAGTTGCAGTCGGTAAGGTAGGCCAGACTTTTCTTTTTTCCGTCCGTTCCGCTTGTGGAAATCAAGTAGCCGGTCGTGGGGATTTTTCCATGTTTCATCGGAACAGAGAAAATTTCCATGCCGCCGATTTTGAGCGGATTTTTGGGCGTGAGCTTTTCCGCCTTTTCAAGTTGGACCAAGGGCTTTCCGCCGCCGATTTGCGTGCGCTTGAAAATGTAGTCAAAGTGCGAACGGATGATTTTTGTCGTTTCCTTGTCGGCGTAAATCGGCATGGGCTTTGTAAATTCGTTGGAACCGTGGACAGTTCCGTCCGCGTCCGTGTATTTGGAAATCGCGTTGGGAACTTTTGTATGGCTGAAAATGCGGATGTCGTCCAAGCCGTGCAAGTGGTCTGCGTGGCCGTGCGTGATTAAAAGCACGTCCAAGGACGGAAGGCCAATTGCGAGCGCCTGGCTTCTAAAGTCGGGGCCGATGTCAATCAAAACGCGCCAAGTCTTTCCTTCAAAGTCGTTTTCCAAAAGCGCGCTCGCCCGGTAGCGCTTGTCGCGCGGGTCGCTGGACTTGCACACCGCGCAGTTGCAGGCCACGACCGGAACTCCGTGGCTTGTTCCGCTTCCCAAAATCGTAAGAGTCATGCGGACATTGTCGCGCAAACGGCGCCTTTTTGCAAGCGAAAAGCTCCAGCGGCATTGACCAAAGACCCTCTTTGCGCTAGTATGCTTTTCGACAGAATTCGCCGCGATGACCAGATGCCAGGAGCATGGCTTTGCGGACAAACAGAGGAAAATATGCCGTATTCCGAACCTACAAACCTTGCGATTGTAGCCTGCCCGGGCGGGGAAGTTTTTGCCGATGAAGTCATAACGCACCTTCGCCACATGTACAAGCATCGCTTCACATTGAAGAACGATGTCATTTCAAAACGCTACCAACTTGACAAAACCGAGCTTATCAAGCAAATCAATTTTGGCAGCGACATAAACACTTCCGACATTTGCATGAAGGGCGCGACCGACAAGTACAGGCCGCCGGTCTTTAAGGTAAAAGCCCGCTTCACATATTTTATGAACGGCGAATTCAAGACGGAGCTTTTGGAATGCGTCCGCGGAAAGGACGTTTTCATTTTCCAAGACGTCGAGAACCACGAAGTCCTTTCTTTGAACGACGGAAAGAACAAGCTTTCGCTCTCCGTCAACGACCACGTGATGTCGCTTTTGGTCACGATTGACTGCGTTCGCCAGGCGGGCGCGGCCAACATCACGCTCGTCGTTCCGGCCTATCCATACAGCCGCCAGCACAAAAAGAAGGGCCGCGAGGGCTTGACCGCCAGCATGCTTGGACACATCTACGAAATGCTCGGCGTAAAAAGAATCATCACGCTGGACATCCACTCGCGCGAAATCATAAACGCCTTCAGCACAATCTCTTTGGAAAACTTGCACGCCTCATACCAAATCATACGCGAGCTTGCAAAGATTGTCGATTTGACAGGAAAGACCGAAGACTTGGTCGTCGTGTCTCCCGACACCGGCGCGATTGACAGAAACAAGTTCTACGCGTCAGGCCTCAAGCTTCCGCTTGCCATGATTTACAAGGAGCGCGACTATTCAATCGTAACTCAGGACGCGCATTCCACCAACATCAAGGCGATAAAGCTTTTGGGCGACGTAAGCGGAAAGGTGGCCTTCCTTGCCGACGACATGCTTGGCACGGGCGGAACGCTTCTCAAGGCCATGCAGTTCCTCAAGGAGCAGGGCGCCACAAAAGTCATCGCGGCGATTTCTCTTCCGTTCTTCACTGGAAACGCCATCGAGCTTTTTGACGAAGCCTACCACAAGGGCCTTTTTTACCGCGTCATCGGAACCAACGCCGTTTACCACGAGGCGCTCAAGGACAAGGAGTGGTACATCAACACCAACGTCAGCGGCCTTTTTGCCAACGTAATCACTCGCGTGCACCACAACCAGTCGTTGAGCGACCTTTTGGACAACCGCAACATCATCGAAAAACTTGTCAAACAGGACGCAAGCGTTAGCGACGATGACGAGCAATAATGCGGAACGCGCGCCTTCAAGCGGCGCGCTTGTTCTTGCGATTGACATCGGAACTACTTCCCTCAAGGCCGCCTTTGTAAGCGCGGCGGGGGAAGTTTTTGATTTTAAAAGAATAGAGTATTGGGTTGCTGACGCAACCCGCGAGTTTGCTTCGCAAACATCGCAGCGTGGCGATAATTGTTCGCAAGACCGTAACCGCGCGGCCGTCTGGACCGCCGCCTTGCGCGAGTTTTTTCCCAGCCGGCTTGCGGGGCAGTGCGCGGCGGTTTCCGTTTCGGGAAACGGTCCCACAATCGTCGCCTCAGACGGAACCACGCTGCCGTGGGGGGCGGACGGCGCGGAAACTGCTTGCAAGCCAAAAACTGCGGCCGGACTTTTTTCCAAAATCGACATAACCGAAGAGCAAAAAAAAATCTACGAGCCGCGGCTGGCGGCCTTTAAGGAACTTTTTCCGCGCGAATGGGAACAAAGCCCCCGACTTTACACTTCGACCCAATGGCTCTGCGACTGGATTCAAAAAAACGCCGCCGCGCTAGGCCTTGCGCCGGGCGTTTCTGTCTTTGACTCGGGCCCGGATTTTGTCGCGGCTCTTGTCGGAACAGGAACTTTGTCACCCGGCCGCCTTTGCGACCGCGCGGGTTCCAGCGAAGGGCTCAATTTATGTTCCCCAAAATTTTTTGAATCTCCGGGCCTTAGGACAATGCCGTCGCCGGCGAAGGGCTTTTGGAACGTCTCGTACTTGATCGCCGACCCCGGTTCCAGCCAAGAAGAGAAAGTCCAAAATTTCCAAAAGGCTTTCAACGCCCTAAAGGAGGCGGCCGCCGCAAACGGCGTTCCGTTTGGGGGCAGGGTGGTCGTGACAGGAGGCCAGGCTCGCGACAAAGATTTGCTTAAGGCCAAAGAAGAAGTTTCGGGCGCGACAATAACGACGGCCCAAATCCCCGACGCCGAGCTGTTGGGCTCCGCGGCGGCCGCATTTTTTAGGCTTGGAAAATATTCCAGCCTGGAGGAAGCCGCTTTTAGGCTTGCGCGGATCGACGCGCCGCAAACTGGAGACGATTTTCCGCGTTTTTACTCCGTTCCGCAAGACATGCGCGCGATAATCTTTGACATAGACTCAACGCTATACACAAACGCGGCCTACGCCTTTGAGCAAGTGGAC
>CADBBB010000089.1:4825-12933 GCA_902792795.1 uncultured Spirochaetaceae bacterium
AAGCGCGCCGCTTCGCAGCCCTGCGCGGAATCACAAACGAAGAAGCGCGCAAGATGATTGCTGACTACCGCAAAAAATACGCGGCGGAAAACGGCGGAAAAAAAGTTTCGCTTTCAAACACTTTGCGCTCTTTTGGGATCAGCATAGAGCAAAGCGTCCAGTGGCGGCGCGAATTGATTGAACCAGCCGATTTTTTGGGCGTGGATTCCAAGCTGCAAGATGCGCTAGTTCAGCTTAAAAAAAAATACAAGCTTTTGTGCGTGACCAACAATCCGATTTTGCCGGCCCAAAAAACTTTGGCGGCGCTGGGCGTGGAAAAGTTGATAGAAGTTTTGGTGGGCCTGGATACCTGCAACCTTTCAAAGCCCGCCAAAGAGCCCTTTTTGTTGGCCGCGAAAAAGGCCGGCGTTTTCCCAAAAAACATAATCAGCGTTGGCGACCGCTACGACTTGGACATCGCGCCCGCCTTGGAGCTTGGCATGGGCGGAGTTTTGGTCCGCGGGGTGGAAGACGTGTACAATTTGCCGGAATTGTTGCCGCCGCTTGTGGACAAAGTTTGAAAAGTTTGTTATAATGATGGTTCGAGGAATTTATGAAAATTACGAAAGTTCAGGGAAAGCTTGAGCTTAAAAATTCGGGCGGACTTTCAATGTTCTTTGTTGGAACCGGAAGCGCCTTCGCTAAAGAAAATTTTCAAAACAACGTTCTTTTCATAAAGGGCAAAAACCACATTCTTATAGATTGCGGAACTTTGTGCCCCCTCGCCGTGACAAAATACGGAATTCAAATTTCCGACATAAAAAATTTTTTCTTGACGCATTCACACGCGGACCACATCGGCGGAATGGAAGAGGTTGCTTTTACCAGCTACTACATGAAAAAGCCGCGGCCTGTCGTTGTGATTGACGACAAGTACAAGAAAGTTTTGTGGAGCCAGTCGCTGAGCGGCGGCTTGGGATACAGCAAAACCTTTGACGGACGGACGGCCGGATTTGACGATTACTTTGAGCAGCTCAAGCCCGCGACAGTCCGCTGCGGAAAAAACTATTACAAGCGCGCCGTGATTGGCGGCGAGGGCGGAATCGACATAAAGATTTTTGAGACGTCGCACTCAAACGCGCGCGACGTTCGCGGAAGAATTTTCCATTCCTGCGGCGTTGTCGTTGACGACCGGATTGTTTTTACCGGCGACACAAAGTTTGACCGCAAAAAGCTCGAAGGCATTTTGTCCGACTTTGACATCGAGTGGATTTTTCACGACGCGTGCTGGTTCAAGAACGAAGTTCACGCAAGCTACGGGGAACTCAAGGCCTTGCCCGCCGACGTGAAGAAAAAAATTTACTTGTGCCATTGCGACGACACTTTGTTGGCCAAGGACGTTACGGCTGACGGCTTCGCGGGTTTTGCCAAGCGGGGCGTTTACTACAATTTTTAGTTTGAATTTTAGGTCCATTAGCTCAACTGGATAGAGCGGCCGCCTCCTAAGCGGCAGGTTGTGTGTTCGATTCACATATGGGCCAAACAAAATAAAAAAGCTGCCCTGCGGGACAGCTTTTTTATTTTGTTTAACGAGTTTTGCAAGCAAAACTCGCCTCAGCCGTGAGTAAGAGCGCAGTTTTTGACTGGGAGCGTTTTTATTTTTTGTTATTGCGCTCGCTCAGTCAAACAGCGCTTGGACTGCGCGCGCGTATCCGATTTGCGTGTAGTTGTAGAGCGGCATCCAGCCAAAGCCGTCCTCTTGCGGAAAATTCTTTTTGTCGTAAGGAAGGTTCATGCTCACGGCCACAGTCCGCGCGGCTTTTTGGGCTTTCTTTAATTCTTTGGCGAGCGCGGCGGGGTAGGAGGCCTCCCACAACTTTTTGTCGCGCGCTCCGTTTCCGGTAAGCTGGGTAAAAATCAAAATCAAGTCCGCGTCCTTTGCCTTTTGCAAGTCCGGCCGCGAAGGGCTCTTGCGCGCTTCGTAGCAAATCAGTTGGACGTTTTGAAAGCCGCGCGCCTCAAAATTTTTTTGCAAAGTTTCAATTTTGTCGTCGTAGGGAACAAAGGCCAAAACTTTTTTTGAGCGGGCGCGCAGGGGCAGGCTCAAGTTTGAGGCGGAGGCGCGGGCGGCTTGCGTTTGAATTTTGTTTGAAAGAAGCGCGGCCTCCAGCTTTTTTTCTTTTGGCATCGGAACTATTTTTTGCGGAAGCGCGGAGATTTTTTTGTCCTGGATTGTAATTAGGCCGGCCTTTTCCTTTAGTTCCAAGACCCGCGCGACCGCCGCGTCGAGCGCCTTTTTGTCAAGCGCGCCGTTTTCCAGCGCTTGCTCCACTTTGCAAAAAAAGTCTTCCAAAAAATCCAAGTCTTTGCGCGAGTAAACGTTTATCGGGTTTATTATCAAGTCGCAGCCCGCGTTTACGGCCAGAACAAAGCTTTGGTCGCTGGTCCAGTTTGCGTAAATGGCGGCCATGTCCATCGCGTCGCTTATGACCGCGCCCTTGTAGCCGAGCGAGCCGCGCAAAATTTTTGTGAGGATTTTTTTTGAAAGCGTGGCGGGCGCGACAATTTCCTTCTTTCCGTCGCCGCTTTTTATCCGCGTCTTGTCCAGGCGGGGGCATTGGATGTGCGCGGTCATTATCAGGGGAACGCCTCCCGCTATGTTTTCTTTAAATGGAACGGCCTCCAGCTTTTTCCACTTGGAAAGGTTTGCGTGAATCGCGGGAAGCGCCTTGTGGGAGTCCAGCGAAGTGTCGCCGTGGCCTGGAAAGTGCTTTGCGCAAGGAAGAACGCCCGCGTCCATAAGACCTTGGCTAAAGGCGAGAGAGCATTCCGCCGCCTCTTTTGGGTCGCTGGAAAAGCTTCTGATTCCTATCACCGGGTTGTGCGGATTTGAGGCCACGTCGCAAACAGGCGCCAAGTCGACGTTTATTCCGTAGTCAAGCAAAAGCTCGCCGTTGGCTTTTCCGCACAAATACGCGTTTTGCCTGTCGCCGCTTTTTGCTATGGCCATCGCGCCGGGCGTCGCAAAGTCGTAGACGCGAAGGACGTTTCCGCCCTCTTGGTCGGCAAAGAACAAAAGCGGCAGGTTGCCTCCGTCCAAGGCGGCGGCGTTTAGGTCGCGGATAAATTTTTTTGCGGCCGCCCCGTCGCCCATGTTCTCCGCGAACAAAATCACCGAGCCTATGTTGTAGTCGCGGATTGTTTTGTAAATCGTCTTGTTCACTGTGTTGACAGGATCGAAAATTTCGGGAGACTCCGCCGCCAGAGCCGGGTTGTAAAATTCGCGCGGCCCCGGCTTGTCCGTCCAAAAGCGGAAGTTCATCACGCAAAGGGCGCCGATTTTTTGCCGCGCGGTCATCGACGCGACGCGTTCCTTTATGGCTGCGTTTTGCGCGGCCAGGGCGGACATGGCGAGGATAAAAGCGATTGCGGCAAAAATCTTTTTCATTCTGCCATTATAGCCGTCCAAGCCGACCCTTGCAAGGCTCTTGCGCGGCGGTTGAAAATTTGCGGCGGGTGTGATAGAATGAAATTCCCATTATGAACAAAAACGACTGGCGCTTGCGGGCCTACGCCGCGCAGGCTCATAACTATGACAAAAAAGCGGACGACGGCGAGGTTTCCGTCCAGCTTTCGGCGAGCGTTTCCGCGTTAAAGAGCGGCGGCTTGCTCAAAGTTCCGCTGGAAGAAAGCAAGGGCGCGCAAAAGGGCGACTCCGTTTACCGCCGCGTGGCCAAATTTTTGCTTTTGGTCGGAAGCGACCAAGCGGCCCAACTTTTAAAATTTCTTCCGCAAAGCGACGTGGAAAAAATCATTCCCGAAATTTCAACAATCCGCTCTGTGGGCCAGGAAGAGGCCGCGGCGATATTTGAAGAATTCCATTCGCTTGTTGAGACAAAAAAAGAAGGCGGCGGGGAGGCCACAGCCTTTAACATTTTGGAAAAAGCTTTTGGAGCGGGCAAGGCCGGAAACTTGATGAAAAAAGTCGAGGCGCAAATCGACGCGGCCCATCCATTTAAATACCTAAAAGAAAAGACCAGCGAAGAAATTCTCGCGCTTCTCAAGGGCGAAAGCGCGCAAGTGGCCGCCATCGTCCTGAGCTACCTTGAGCCCAAGCAAGCGGCCGCGGCCATCAACGTCATGGAAGCCGCGCAAAAAAAAGAGGTCGTCCTCCGTTTGGCAAAAATGCAAAAAGTTTCGCCCGACGTAATCCAGGCGATTGACAAGACGATTCAAGAAAAGGCCTCCAAGCAAGTCAAGGACGATTCCCTTTACATCGACGGCCGCGGCGCCTTGGCGCAAATATTGAAGCGCATGGACATGGGCGCCGAGCAGGAAATTTTGGACAATCTTGGCCGGACCGACCCGGAGCTTAGCCGCGACTTGCAGCAAAAGCTTTTTACATTGGAAGACGTTCTTCACGCCGACGAAAAATTCCTGCAAAAAAAATTGGCCGCCATGAGCGACAAGGACATCGCCTATTTGATCGCCGCCAAGGAGCCGGAGTTTGAGCGCAAGATTCTAAGCTGCGTTTCCGTATCCCGCGCCGCGATTATTATGGAAGAGCAGGAAGCCGCCAAGCCCATGCTCAAAAAAGACGTCGACGCGATTACAAAAACTTTTGTGGCGCAACTGCGCGCCGCTTGGGAAAAAGGCGACCTGCGCGTGTTTGGCCGCGACGACGACGAGGTTTACGTTCAATGATTTCAAAATCGTACAAGGGCTTTGACCTTATAAACGTTCAGGACGTTCCCGACTGCTCAAGCAAGGGAATTTATTTGCGCCATAGAAAAACCGGCCTTGAAGTTTACCACCTTCTTAACGACGACAAGGAAAATCTCTTTGCCTTCGCCTTCCGCACGCCCAACAAAAAGTCAAACGGCGCGGCGCACATCGTCGAGCATTCCGTTTTTTGCGGCTCAAAAAAATATCCGCTAAAAGACCCCTTCGCGGCTTTGGAAAACCAGAGCGTGCAAACTTTTATGAACGCGCTCACGTTTCCCGACAAAACGGTTTATCCGGCCAGCTCCATTTTGGAGGCCGACTACTTTAACCTTATGAGCGTCTACGCGGACGCCGTTTTCTTTCCAACCTTGAGCCGCGAAACTTTTTTGCAGGAAGGCCGCCGTCTTGAGTTGGACGCAAAGGGAAATCCAAAAATTGTCGGCGTTGTCTTCAACGAAATGAAGGGAGCCTATTCTTCCTTTGCCGGCGCGGTAGGCGACGCGATTGACCGCGCCCTTCTTCCTGACACGGTTTACGCAAAGGATTCTGGCGGCGACCCGCTTGAAATCGCGGCGCTCACTTACAAGGAATTCAAGGGCTTCCACAAAAAATATTACTCGCCGCAAAACTGCCTTGTCTTTTTGTACGGGAACATTCCCACTGAAAAGCAATTGGATTTTTTGCAAAAAAATGTTTTGGATTGCGTTGAGCTAAGCGGAAGAAAATTTGACGCGCGCCTGCAAAAGAAATTTTTGGAAGCCACTTTGCGCTCGGAAACGCAAAAGCCTTTTAAAAAGATGAACTCCGCGCGGGAAATTGGTCCTGTAAGTCCGGGCGACAAAGATTCCACCGCGCTGCTTTCTTGGCTTTGGGGAAATTCCGACAACATGGACGATTACGCGGAGGGCGTTTTTTTGGGGAACCTCTTGTGCGCCCACGACGGCTCTCCGTTTTCCGCCGCCTTGCTCAAAAGCGGCTTGGGAAAAGACTTGAGCGTGGCCAACGGAATAGACGCCTCCGAGCGCCAGATAACTTTTTCCGTGGGCTTGCGCGGCGTAAAAAAAGGAAACGAAGAAAAAGTCAAGGCGCTTGTCCTTGACCAAATTCAAGCAGTTTGCAAAAACGGAATTTCCGACGACAACATTGAGTCCACCTTCAATTCGATTGACTTCGACAACCGCGAGATAAAGCGCTTTCACGAACCGTTTTCGCTTGTGTTGATGCGCCGCGCCCTGCGCTCTTGGAATTACGGCGGCCTTCCGGGAAACTGCCTTTTTGTCCGCGACGCCTTTGAGCGCCTAAAGAAAAAGATTAAGGCCGACCCAAACTTCATAAAGGGCTTGATAAAAAAATATTTGATCGACAACAAGCATTGCGCTTGGACGGTCGTCACTCCCGACAAAAAATATTTGACGGACCGCGCGGCGGCGGAGAAAAAAATCGCCGCGGCCTTGTCCAAGGGAATCGCCAAGGACGAGATAGCGCGGCAGGCCGAGGCGCTTCATAAATTTCAGGAAACGCCGGACAAGGAAGAGGACAAGGCCTGCCTTCCCCACATACGCCCGCGCGACCTTAAGGTCATCGACGAAAAGCTCAAGATTGTCCGCGACGACATTCCGGCCAAAAAGGGGAGCGTTCCGCTTTTTAAGAGTTTGGAAAACACAAACGGAATCGCTTACGTCACCGCCGCCTTTCCGATGGACGTTTTTGAGCCGGAACTTTATCCATACCTTCCGTTTTTCGCCTACATATTGAACGAGCTTGGCTGGGGGGAATTGCGCTGGGACAAGACCGCGCTTTTGATCGCAAAAACTTGCGGCGGCTTCAGCACGACGGCTTTTTCCAGCGCGTGTCCCGACAGTCCCGGCGCGCGCGCCTTGCTAAAGTCCAACCGCTCTTTTGTCGGCCGCCAATGGCTCTTTTGCAAGGTCAAGGCGCTTGATGAAAAAATTCAAGAGTCGATGGACTTGGTTCGCGACTGTCTTTTGGGCGCGCGCTACGACGACAAAAAGCGCGTCAAGACTTTGGCCGAAGAAGTTTTGAGCGACTTGGAAAGTTCCGTTTTGCCAAACGGCCACAGCTTTGCTGCGGGACGCGCGGAATGCAGGGCCAACAAGTCCAGCGCCGTGGATGAAATTTGGGGCGGCTTTTGCCAAATATTCACGATGCGAAAAATTTTGTCCGACCTTGACGGAACCATAGAAAAAATGAAATTCATCGCGTCAAAAATTTTTGGCGCGGGCGCTGTCCTTCACGTGACCGCCGACAAGGCCACAATGCCGGTCGCTTTGGCCGCCGTCAAAAAATTCGCGCGCGACATGGACTTGCGGCCGCCCGTCAAGAGGCTTGTCCGGCCGGACCAAGCCTTTTACGACTTGACCAACTTGTCAAGCGCCGGTTCCCAGAGCGCCGAAAAATTTTCCGTCCACGGAATGGTCGGCTTTGCCGCGCTTTCGTTCAAGTCTTCAAAATACATGGAGCGCGCGGCGGTGGCCGAAAAAGTTTTGTCGCACCTTTTGTCCAGCGGCGCCTTGTGGGAAAAAATCAGGACTGTCGGCGGAGCTTACGGCGCCTTTGCCGGCGTGGATTCCGTCAACAAGACTTTCACGCTTTCAACCTACCGCGATCCCACGCCGGAAAAAAGCCTCGACGCGTTTGAGCGCTGTTTGGAGGCCGCCGCCAAAAACGGCTTTGATTCCGAGACGGTGGAAAAAGCCGTCGCCGGAACTTATTCCAGCCTGATAACGCCAAAGACTCCAAAGGCTAGGGGAAACACGGCCTTTTTGCGCCAGCTTTATTTGCTTGACTCAAAGGAAGTGGTCGAGCGGACAAAAATTTTGCTTTCGATTACGGCGGAAGACTTGCAAGCCGCCGCCCGCCGAATGCTAAAGGCCAGCCGCGCTTCTTCCAAGAGCGTCCTAATCCTCCCCAAAAGTTCCGCCCCCAAGGGCTCGATTGAGATTTAGGTCCTTCCCCAAAAGCGGGTGGTAAAAGCGAACATTTAAGGTTAAGAATAAAAAACGCGCGAGGGGGTTGGAATAAAGGGGCAGGCGCGGACAAAGCGGGGCGGGACGCAGGCAAGAAAAGTTTGGAGGGGCCCGCCAGCGGACGGCTTGGCCGCAGGCCTCAAGCCGGGAGCGAAGGGCGGGAAGCGCCGAATCTTTTTTGCCGTCGCTGGGACCCGCCTACAGAGTCCGCGACTGCCCCGTTCTTTGTCGGACGCAACCGCGCCCGAGAGCGTTTTTTGTTATCTCTAATTGAATTTCATTTTATTTTACATTATAATAATTGCCACTATTTTTGGAGATTATTATGTCATTGGAAAAAATGCGCAATATCGGAATCATGGCCCACATCGACGCGGGAAAAACCACGACCACCGAGCGAATCCTTTACTACACAAA
>CADBBB010000090.1 GCA_902792795.1 uncultured Spirochaetaceae bacterium
CATCGGAATGCAGCTTGCGGCGATGGCCACAATGCATGGATTCGCTCCGTAGCTTTTTCCAAACAAAAAGCGCGCCAAGGGAATGAGCATGATTATCATCACCATTTGCGGCAAAGAGCGCAGCGTGTTGATGAACCATCCCAAAACCTTGTAGAGCCCTTTGACAGGATACAGTCCGTCGGGACTTGTCACTGTCAACAAAACTCCAAGCGCCAAACCAAACACCAATGCAATCAGGCTGGCCAACGCCGTCATGTAAAGCGTGTCAAAAATCGATGGCCAAAGCTTTGACCATATTTCAGCGGAAACCGACGAGCGCAGCACCGCCCATAAACTGTTGTCCAACAAACTCATGCCTTCCCCCTTTTTTAAATTGTATACATTCCGTTTTGCTGCAAGCTGTCCTTGTTCAAACGGAAGAAAACTTTGGCGAACAAATCTCCTGTGCGGCTTTCCGGATTGTTGAAAATGTTTCGGACGCTTCCTTCTTCGACAATCTTTCCTTCCTCCAAAACCGCCATTCTTTGGCAGGCGTATTTGACCGCCTCAAGTTCGTGCGTTATCATCAAAATCGTGATGCCGGTCTTTTCGTTTATTTTTTTGAGCAAGTCCAAAATCTGCAAGGTCGTCTGCGGGTCAAGCGCGCTTGTCGCCTCGTCGCTCAACAAAACGTCGGGCTTGTTTATCAGGGCGCGCGCGATTCCCACGCGCTGTTTTTGTCCGCCGCTCAAGGCTCCGGGGTAAACGTCCAGCTTGTCGGTGAGGCCGACCAATTCCGCCGTCTCTTCCACGCGTCGCTTTATTTCTTTTTTGGGAACTCCGGAAATCACAAGCGGGTAGGCGATGTTTTTCCAAACGGTTTTTGCCTCGAACAAGTTGAAGGTCTGGAAAATCATTCCCACGCGGCGGCGGAAAAGGCGCAAGTCCTTTTTGCCCAGCGCGAGAACGTCGGTTCCGTTAATTGAGACCGAACCAGCGTCCGGGGTTTCCAAGCGGTTTATGCAGCGCGCCAGCGTCGATTTTCCCGCTCCCGAAAAGCCTATGATTCCAAAAATTTCCCCTTTAAATATGGAAAGGTCGATGCCGCGCAAAACCGGCAGCTCTTGGCCATGAGGATAGTAACTCTTGTAAAGTCCAGAAATTTGGATGTAAGCCATTAAGTTCCCCTGCGGAATAACCTATAAAACCGATAGGTTATTTCCTGCGATATGGAAGAATTTACACGTAATTACCTAGTTTGTCAATAGGATTTAGATAGAATAATTTTATGGGGAGTTATAGGATTTGGCTATATATTGAGGAGTGAATGGAACTGTCGCAAGCCTAAGAAGCGCGGCGCCTGGGAGCGTTTTTTCCCTTACGCGCCGTTAAATTTCCTTAGCAATTCCAAGTCGGAATTTTCGTCGCCGCCCTTTAGCGTAAGGAGGCCGCCCGCCACAAAAGAGTCGGCGCCGCTCAAAAGCGCCTCGTGTCCGTTATCCAAAAAAATCTTTCGGCCGGCGGCCAGTCGGATTTGGCTTTTTGGGTTTGCGAACCTCAAGAGCGCGAGCGTTCTGAAAAAGTCTTCTTGCAAGAGGGGCGGCGCTTTTTCCAAGGGCGTTCCCTTTACCGGGCTTAGAATGTTCACCGGAATCGATTCCGGCTGGATTTTTGCGAACGCGAGCGCGAAGTCGATTCTGTCTTGGACGC
Organism: uncultured Spirochaetaceae bacterium; assembly: GCA_902792795.1. Taxonomy (GTDB): domain Bacteria; phylum Spirochaetota; class Spirochaetia; order Treponematales; family Treponemataceae; genus Treponema_D. Next base: position 1,690 of record CADBBB010000090.1, read on the forward strand.
TTTCGCCCATTCCCAAAATTCCGCCCGAGCACAACTCAAGGCCGGCGGCTTTGGCGCATTTTATGTAGTCCAATTTTTCTTGGTATGTGTGGGTGGAACAAATCTCGCTAAAATAGCGCTCGCTGGTTTCCAAATTGTTGGCGACGCGGTTGGCTCCCGCGCGCTTTATTTTTTGCAAGCGCTTTTCGTCCAAAATGCCAAGCGACGCGCAAACAAAAAATTCATCGCCGTATTTTTCTTTTATCGCGCGGATTATGTCCAGCGCTTTTTCAAAGTCGCTTCCGTCCAAGCCGCGGCCGCTTGTGATTACGCAAATTCTTTTTACGCCCGCGCTAAAATTTTTGTCCGCGATTTTAAGCGCGTCGCCCGCTTCCATCATTTTTTTTGTTTGGCAGGAAGCTGGCCAAAAGCGCGACTGGGCGCAGTACTTGCAGTCTTCGGAACACATTCCTTGCCGCGCGTTTATCAAGGCGCATGGCTCGATTTTTTCTCCGCGAAAGGCTTTTTTTATTTGTCCTGCGGAACTTTTCAATTGCGCCAAATCCTTCCAGCCGTAAACGGCGAGCGCTTCTTTCTGCGTGATTTGATGGCTATTAAAAATGATTTTTTCTTTGAGCGATTCCAAAAAGTTTTCCATAAAAAATTCCTTGCAAGCCTAAAAGTCGCGGCGCCTGTTGGCCACCGCCCGCCTTGTAGTCTCCGCTTTTTGAAGCATTACAAAAAGAAGCGCTTGCAGTTGGCCCAAAAAAAGCGCGCAAGCCTTTGCCGGATTTTTTTGCGTTTTTGCGTTTGTCCTTGCGCGCGCCGCCAATTTAATTTTTTCCCATTCGCTAAAAATTTGCGGAATGAAATTTATGCAAAGCGTCACTACAAGCGGAAGATGCAGCGCGTCTTGGATTTGAACCATCGTAGTCGTTTCAAAAACGCATTGCGCGGCAAGGGCGCTGGTCAAAAAGCGCGCGGTGTACAAAAGGCCGTAGGCGGCGCCGTCAGCCCAAGAATCGGCGGGCGTCGCTATGATTTTTAGCGCGGTCATCATAAGGCCGATGTAAATGACAAAGCGCAAGCCCAAAAGGCTTTTCCAATTGGCGCCCGCCAAAAAAAACATCGCCGCGCTCGCCGCAAGGCAAATCGCTGTCCGCGCGATTGTCGAAGCGCAAAAGATTTCTTTTGCGGTGTCGGGCGCCTTTCCCCAAAATACAAAAAGGCTAAAGGCGAACAAAAAAATGATTTTAAAGCCGGCGTTGGCCTTGTGCAAAAGGCTGGAGCCGCGCCGGTAGGAAAACAAGGCCGCTACCATTGCAAGTCCTCAAGCTTTTTGTAGGAGTTGAGCGGATTTTTTATGCCGCATTCTTCAATCGGAAACTTTAGGCCGTCGGCTGGCGTTCCGTCAAAGCGAATCTTTCCCTTGTCCAAAATTATAAGGCGGTTGGCCAAGGCCAAAACTTTTTCTATCTCGTGGGTCAAAACGATGACGGTTGTTCCCGCCGCTTTTAGTTCGCGCATTATCGCCGTCGTTTGTTTTACGCCCGGCCAGTCAAGGTTTGCGAAGGGCTCGTCAAAAATTATTAGCTTGCGTCCAAGCGCAAGGATGCCCGCGACGGAAAGGCGGCGCTTTTCTCCGCCGCTCAAAGTCCGCGCGTTTAAGTCTTTCTTTTCCAAAAGGCCGACTTTTTTTAAGGCTTCGCATGAAAGCGCCGCCGCCTGCGTTTTGGTTAGTCCCAAGCCCTTCGCGCCGAACATGACGTCTTCCCACGGCGTTTCTCCAAGGATTTGCGCCTCGGCGTCTTGAAACGATAGTCCCGCTTCAAGTCCTTCCTTTATAAATATGCTTCCGCTTGTGGGCTCGTCAAGCCCGGCGATGAGCGACATCAAGACGCTTTTTCCGCTGCCGTTGGAACCAGCCACGACGATAAAGTCGCCTTGGCTTGCGCAAAAAGAAACGCCGTCCAGCGCTTTTGTTCCGTCGGCAAACGCTCGGACAAGGTTTTTGACTTCCAAAATTTTTTGCGGCGTTTCTTTTTCTTCCATAATTATTCTGTGTAAGCTTTTATCGTTGGGCGGATTCTTTTTGTAAGGATGACCATCAAAACTAGTTTTATCAAGTTCCCCGGAATGAAGGGAAGGACGTAAGCGGGGAGCGCTTTTGTGAGCGAAATATGCATTATCAAAATTCCGCCGGCGACTCCGCAAGCGAATGCTGTGACTGTGGCTAAAAGCGCCGCGAGCGTTATGAAAAGCCATTGCCCGACGCCCGCGCTTTTGGGCTTGCTTTCGTCCGCCGCGGCGTCAATTTCTTTTTTTTGCGCCGCATCATAAAGCGCGAGAATCGTTCCGCCGACGACAGCCGCCAAAAAATAGCCCCACAAAAAGCCGCTCGTCGGGCCCGCGATTAAAACGTGGATTCCCGCCTTTCCTGTAAAGACCGGAAGGCCAATCGCGCCCAAAAGCAAAAAGAGCAGGACGGCCAAGCCGCCAAAGACCGGCCCCAAAAGCAAGCCGCTCAGCATCGCCATCATGTCTTGGATTACGATCGGCATTCCGCCGGGAAGGGGAATTTGAATGAAGCAGCCCGCGCAAATGAGCGCGGCGAACAAGGCGCTTAATGTAAGTTTTTTTTGCAACGCGATCTTTTTCATAACTTTAGCGTAACGAAATCGCCGCGTCATGTCAAACACATTATTGCTTGCCATTCGCGCGATTTTTTACTATATTATAAAGTAGGAGCATTTAACCAAATGATTTATAACGACGACGAAGAAGAAAAAAAGAAGGCGGCGCCAAAGCCTGACGCGCTTGCCGAAAAGTTCTTGAAGACAAGGCAAATCTTGCTTTCCGGAGAAATAAACAAGGAATTGGCGCAGGCCGTGAACAAGCAGCTTTTGCTTTTGGAAGCGGACGGATCAAAGCCGATATACGTTTACATCGACTCGCCCGGAGGCGACGTGAGCGCGGGCTTCGCGATTTTTGACATGATCCGCTTTGTGGACGCGCCTGTTTTCTTGATTGGAAACGGCCTCATCGCCAGCGCCGCCGCGCTTATTTTGCTTGCAGTTCCCAAGGAAAGGCGAGTGGGTCTTCCCCACAGCTCGTACTTGATCCACCAGCCGCTGGCCGAGATGCGCGGAGTGGCCACCGACCTTCAGATTCAGGCGGAAGAAATGGCCAAGACCCGCGCTTTGCTCAACAAGATAATCGCCGAGCAGACCGGCAAGGACGAAAAGCAAGTGAAGAAGGACACAGAGCGCGACCATTGGCTCACTTCCGCCGAAGCCTTGGAATATGGCTTGATCAGCAAGGTGATTTCTTCGCGCAAAGAACTTGCAGGAATAAAGATTAAATAGTATAATCTTTTTATGGTTTTTGAACTGACAGACGCTTTGGCCGAGGCCGTGTCAAAGGCTTTGGAAAACCAAGACAAAAAGTTCTTGGTGGACGCGCAGGCTTCCGTCCTTGTGGAAGAAGGCGCGGGCGTTTGTTCGGACGAAGACCGCTATTACGAACTGCCGCCGTGGGACAGCGCCGACGGCTTTTCGCTGATGGAAGAATTTGTGAACGGACTTCATTCGCCGCTTGCTTACACAGACTTGCAGGAGGCCTTGCATTCCGGAAAGGGGGTTTTTAGAGGATTTAAAGATGTTTTGAAGCGTTATCCGTTGATTGAGCGAAGGTGGCATTATTTTAAGAGCCGCGCTCTTTTGAGTTATGTCAACGGGTGGTACAATTCGCTTAGGGAATCGTGGGGCTTGGAAAAATTGGATTCCGAACCTGAAGAGACGCAAGACTTGCTCCAAGACGATTTTACTTTTAGCGAATACGACATTCAAAAGGACAGGCAGGACGCGCTGGGGCTTTTGAAGCAGGCCGCCCATGAGGTTGGCCGAGATTTTGCGGACGACGTCTCCGACGCTTTTTGTTCTTTGTGGCTTAGCCAGTTTGAACTGAACGAGAGCGGGCAAAAGGGATTTGTTTGCAGAACTTTTGGCGGAGAAATAGCCGGCTGCGTGGTTTGGTCGCCGTGTCCAAAAGATTCAAGCTCTTCATTTTTGATTGAAGGCTTGTTCGTAGAAAAAAATTGCCGGGGACTGGGCATAGCGAGGGAGCTTTTTGAACGCGCCCTTGTCTCTTTAAAAGCCTCAGGCGCGCAATGGGTTATAATTGCGAACACTTTTATTCCGGACTTGATGCAGGGAATGCTGAACCGTTCTGGTTTTAAAAAAATTGGTTCCACCTGGATCGCGGATTTGTTAGGAGATTGAAATGCGTTACAATAACAGAAGGGAAAATGAAATTGATTTTGAGCGTGTCGCGGAATTTTTGAAGGCGTCCGTTCAGCAGGTGAAAACACAGGAAGACGTTGACACTTTGATTCAACTCAAAAAGGTTTTCAAGAAAAACGTGCCGTTCACTTTGCGCGGCTATCTTTCGGCCTACTTGCTCAAATTGGCTTCGGGCAACGGCCGCCGTCCGTTTGTTTCCAGAAACAATCATGAGAATTTTTCAAAGGACAACTACCGCGACCGCGCCGTCGAAGGCCGCCGCGACTACAACAATCCCGCCGACACAGAGAACCGCCACGAGAGCCGCCCCCGCGTTGAGATTGACCCGGCCTTGGCCACGACAATCTTCATCGGAATCGGACGCAACCGCCGCGTGTTCCCGCGCGACTTGGTGGGCCTTTTGATCAGCGTGGCCAACTTGGACCGCGACCGCATCGGCGACATCCGCGTTTTGGCCAACTACTCTTTTGTCCAGCTCTTCACAGAGGACGCGGAAAAGGCCATCATCGCGCTCAACGGATATGACTATCGCGGCCGCAAGCTTTCCGTAAGCTATTCGCGCCAAAAGTCCGACGAGGAGACAAGCGCTCCTTCTTCCGAAAGCGCGCCTGTTTCCGACGAGGCGCAGAGCCAGACTTCTTCGGAGCTTTCAGAACAGGAGCGCGAAGACGCGGCCGCCTACGCCGCCGCCGAAAAAGCCTCCGAAAACCAGGGCTTCGGCTCTCCGCTTGTTTAAGGGGTTTTTCGCGCGATGGAAATTCACGCGGCCCAAACAGGCCCATTAGACGTAAACACATTCATTTTGCCGCTTGCCGGTCGCGCCGTTTTGCTGGTCGATCCGGCGGCGTGCGAATTTTCCGGCGACGAAAAGGCGCTTGCGAAGGTTCTTGACGAGCATGACTGCGCGCCTGTCGGCGTCTTGCTTACCCACGGACATTTTGACCATGTTTGCGGGCTCAAGGCCTTGCGCGCCGCTTTTCCAAACATTCCGATAGCGATTCACGAGGCGGACAAAAATTTCCTTGGCGAAAATTCCCGCGAGGCGCACAGGCAGAGCCTTTCGCTTTTGGGCATGGACGGCGACGAGGAGTTTTTGCTGGAACTTTCCGGCCTGCCCGCCGCCGACTTTTTGCTCAAGGACGGAGATTTTTTGGACGCTGTCTTTAAGGCGGAATGCGTGGCCGGCGCCTTTACCGGAGACGAAGCCCCGGACTTTGAGGCCGTCTCCAACGCGCTTAGCCATTGGCGCGTCATCCACACTCCAGGCCACACAAAGGGCTCGGTTTGCTTTTACAACGAGTCCGAAAAAGTCCTGGTTTCCGGCGACACCGTTTTTTACCAGTCTTATGGAAGGACAGACTTGCCCGGCGGCGACGAAAGCCAAATGCAAAAAAGTCTGGCCAAAATTTTTGAGGAGCTTCCCAAAGACGTTTTGGTATACCCTGGCCACGGCTCTTACGGCTTTGAGTTGGGCGCGAACGAATAGCGCGGGAGCATTTTATGACGCTTTTTCAATCAATCATTTTGGGCCTTGTTCAAGGCGTGGCGGAATTTTTGCCCATAAGCTCAAGCGGCCACTTGCTTTTGGCTCAAAGGCTTTTTGGCTTGAAAGAGGTTCCGCCGTCCGGCTCTTCCCGGACCGATTCCAGGACAAGGCCCGGATACCGGAGAATGTCCAAAACTGTATAGCACCCCGCAATGCAGAACGGATAGAAGAGTGCCCGGAACTCAAAAAAGGGGGACCGTTTTTCCACGTTCAGCCCGTCCTGCCATACCGACAGGGGGCCGGATTCGCTCTCGTTCCGCTGAACCCTCACAATATCCCATTCTTCGTCCGATTTCTTCTTCGTGACAGTGAACCAGTAGCGCGGATTCACCGCGCGCACGGTCTGGATGCTGTTGGGATGGAGTTGGGAACCAGACGAGGGATCGGGCTCTTTCAGCATCTTCGTTTGGCCGGCAAAGAAGATGGTCTCTTTTTCGGCCATGGTATACATAGTGCGGGTCCCGCCCGGCACTTCCTCGTTGGTGCGGATCCGCCACTCGGCCGGCGGCAGATTTTTCATCCAGTTCGAAAAGGCCGTTTCGACTTTCGCGCGAAGTTCTTCCGGCGCGG
>CADBBB010000091.1 GCA_902792795.1 uncultured Spirochaetaceae bacterium
AATTGCCTCTAGCCACGGATCAAGCCTCCGATGGCCGCGCCCAAAGTTATGTCGTTTTCTATTTGAACGGCGTGCCAGGCGAGGCCGCGCTTTTTGGTCGTAATCCGCGTAAAGAGCCTTTTCAACCCCGTTTACAAGGCCTTGGGTTGGCAAAGGCAGACTTCTACCACCGCGACTAGCTCAAAGCCCCTTACGGCTGACTTGGACCAAGACCGCTTGGACAAGCAGCGCGAGGCCTTGGACCTTTACCGCGAGGAATTGGAAAAGCGCGAGGCCGACACCGTGGGAATCGAGGAGCAAAATCTCCGTCTTGCCCAAGAAATCGCCGACCGCGAAAAAAATCTTGAGGAACGCGAAAAAACATTCAACAACACGGTCAAAATGTTCGATGATAGAAATGCAAACATCGAGCAAATTGCCGCCAACCTTGAAGGCATGCAGCCGTTGAAAGCCGTCGATATTCTTATAGCAATGGATGACCAGTTGGCCATCGATGTGCTTAGGAAAGTCACCGAACGCGCGCAAGCCAACGGACAGGCCTCAATGGTTCCTTACTGGTTGTCGCTGATGCCGGCCGAACGCGCCGCAGTCATCCAGCGCAAGATGACCGCTAAGCCTAGCTCAATCGACTAGAGGCGTTTTTTTTGCCTTCGGTGTTTTGCTGGAGGTAAAAAAATTGCAAACGATTGTTTGCCAGACAGCGGAATCCTTTTCTCCTGAATTAACGCCGCAAGTCCAGTCTCTCCAAAAGCCGCGCGAAGACAGCTCTCCGCGACAGGGCGGTTTTCTTGCAATGCTGAACGAAGCGCTGCAAAAGGAAAGCCCGGCTCCAGAAAAGCCCGCCGCCGTCCAAGAGGAAGGCGCGGCCGAGCCAAAAGAGGCGGAAGTTTCATATTCGCGCGGCCAAGAAAAGGTTGAAAAAGACGAAAGGGACGGCGACAAAATTGCGGCGGACGAAAAAGCCCAACAGCACGCAAAAAAGGACGAGGCCAAAAAAGTCGCCAAAAAAGAAGGCGAGTCCAAGACCGGCCGTCAAAATGTTGACGCTTTCATAGCGGGCGCCCTTGAAGCGCGGGTTGAAAAAAAGCCCGCCGCCGACGGCTCAAAAAACAAGCCTGTAGTCCAAGCGGCCGCCAAAAAAAGCGCGGCAGTCGCTCGGACCGAGACAAATCAAATTGACCCAAAGCAGCTGGAATTTTTAAGAAAACTTTCCCAGAGCCAAGAAGCCAAGGCTAAGGTTGAAGGCGGCGAGAGCCGGAAAGGCCTTTTGGAAAACGAACTTTCCTTTGCGGACCTTGCCTCGCAAGAGGGCCTTCTTTTGCAAGAAGAAGCCGCGCAAATTCAAGCCGGCGACGTTCTTGCGCAGGACGGCGGCCAAGCTTCAAACGGAGCGCTTGACGCGAGCAAGGCGCTGTCCGCAAAAAAAGATTCCAAAAAGCCTGTAATACAAGTGACCGACCTAAGGACAAAAACCGAGCCGGACGCCGCTCAAAAATCTTTGGACAAAGACGCGCGCAAAAACTTTTCGGTTAGCGTCAAGGAAGTTTCAAAAGGCTCGGTCGAGATGACCTTGGACTTGAGCGGACAGCAGGCGGAAAAGAACATTATGTCGCTTGACGGCCAGAGCGCCGCCGCCGACGGTTCCACCTTCCAAGCCATGCTCAAAAACCAAATCGCGCAAAACGCGGGCGACTTTGTCCGCGCCGGAAACATCGTCCTTCGCGACGGCGACCAAGGCCAAATCAACTTGATTCTTCACCCGGAAGGCTTGGGCAATGTCAAGATAACAATGGAAGTTAGCGGAAAGGACTTGACCGGTCATATAACCGTTAACAGCCGCGAGGCGATGGAAGCCTTTGGACAAAACGCCGACGCTCTCAGGGAAGCCTTCATTCAAAGCGGCTTTGAGGACGCGACTTTTGACGTTTCCTTTGCCGGAAGCCAAATGAACTTCGCGCGCGGCGACATCGATTGGCGAAGTTTCCGATAACTTTATTGACGACGATGTTTCTGTGAACATTGTAGCGTAAATTAAGAGGTGAATGATGGATTTTAGCGCGACATTGAGCCCTTCCGAAAAGATTCAGACAAATCTTGAGGTGGACAGGTTCAACAAAACTTTGGCCGTGAACGGACGGACGGCCACCCAACAATTGGGCAAGGATGACTTTCTTAAGCTTTTGATGACGCAGATGACCCATCAGGATCCCACGGAACCGATGGACAACAGCCAGTTCATCGCTCAGATGGCGCAGTTCTCCTCGCTGGAGCAAATGTACAATGTTTCCAACGGCTTCAACAAGATGGCCAGCATCATGCAGTCCAACGAAGCGGCCGGGACTTTGGGAAAGGTCGTTGAGCTTGACGTCGAAGGCGAGCAGGTTTCGGGCGTCGTCGAGGGATTCACTCGCGGCGAAAACCCGCAGATTCAGGTGAACGGAAATTTCTACAAGATGGATTACGTTCGCGCCGTTTATAGCAACTAAAAAAGGGAATAAAGAGGTATAGCGATATGATGAGATCACTTTGGGCCGGCGTTTCCGGAATGCAGAACCACCAAACAAGAATGGACGTAATCGGCAACAACATCGCCAACGTCAACACCACTGGCTTTAAAAAAGGCCGCGTCGACTTTCAGGACATGGTGAGCCAGCAGCTCTCAGGCGCGGCCGCTCCCACGACAGAAGTCGGCGGCGTAAATCCCAAGGAAGTTGGCTTGGGCGTTCAGACCGCCGCGATCCACAATATTTTCACTCAGGGAAACTTGCAGTCAACGGGCGTCGGAACTGACGTGGCTATTCAAGGCAACGGCTTCTTCTGCCTTAAGAACGGCGAAAAGAGCTTCTACACAAGAAACGGCGCCTTTGGCGTTGACAAGGACGGAACTTTGGTCAACCCGGCCAACGGCTACCGCGTCCAGGGCTGGATGGCCCGCGAGCTTAACGGCGAGATGGTTATTCAAACCGCCGCAAGCCCGACGGACTTGGTGATTCCCGTGGGATCAAAAGACCCGGCCCGCGCCACCCAAAACGTAAACTTCGCCTGCAACCTCAACAAGAACACTCCGGAAATTCCTGAAGGCGCCAACGCCGCCGACATCGCTCGCGGAACTTGGGCCACGGAATTCAAGATTTACGACAGCTTTGGAAACGAGCACAACCTCGCCGTTTCTTTCACCCGCGTCGTCGGAAATCCCAACCAGTGGCGCGCTGTTGTCAACGTCGACCCTGAGAACGCCGACTACACGCAGACCCGCGTAGGATTGAACACCAACGACGGAACGTCAAACGAATTCTTCGTTGAGTTCGACAACATGGGAACCCTCCGCCGCGTGACCGATTCAGTAAACGGCGAGTCGAACCCCGGCGGAGAAATCATCTTGCAAACTTCGTTCACCGTTCCCGACGCCAACCCCGACGCGGACGGAAACCCATACCGCCAGACATTCAACATCAACTTGGGAACAATCGGCAGCATGAGAAACACCGTCACCCAGAGCGCGTCAAAGTCTTCAACAAAGGCTTTCGCGCAGGACGGATACACATTGGGCTATCTTGACAACTTCAAGATTGACTCAAGCGGAATCATCACAGGCGTTTATTCCAACGGAACAAACCGCCGCATCGGACAAATCGCCTTGGCTTCGTTCACAAACCAGAGCGGTTTGGAAAAGGCCGGCGACAACACTTACGTGGAGTCAAACAACTCCGGCGCGGCCAACATCGGCGAAAGCGGAATAGCGGGCAAGGGAAGCCTCTTGGCCGGCGCTTTGGAAATGTCAAACGTAGATTTGACCGACCAGTTCACCGACATGATTGTTACCCAGCGCGGCTTCCAGTCCAACGCGGCGACAATCAGAACAGCCGACACGCTGCTTGAAACAGTCTTGTCGCTTAAGCGCTAATATCCTTAGCATGGCCTTATGGCCGATAAAATAAAAAGTTAAAAAATTAAAAGATTGCCGGGTAAGTCCGATGACGAGCCCGGCAGTTTTTTTAGCGGCAAGATTAAACGAACGCAAGCCCAAAAAAGCTGGATTGCCGCATAAGCCGCAACATTCGCGCTCGCGTCCAAACTCGCGCGAACAGCGGTACTGGTTCCGACGCGGCGAAAAAAAAAAGACCTGCGAAAGATTCGCGGGTCTTATGCCACCGGTCAGAATCGAACTGACGACATACGGATTTTCAGTCCGGCGCTCTACCAACTGAGCTACAGCGGCGTAGTGAAAATTATATTATCAGATTGCCAAAAAAGTGTCAAGTCCTAGGCTTGTTTTTTTTTAGTTATTTGTTATAATGCTTTTGAGGGGCTTTTATGAAGAAAATTGCTTTTGCGCTTGTATTGTCCTTTTGCGCCGCTGTTTCGTCCTTTGCTTATTCTTCGGACGACGTGAACCAAAAGATGGTTCGCCTTTCCGAAAATCTAAACGCGATTCTTCCCAACGCCGCCACGGAGCAAAACGTCTACGCTCCCGCTTGGATAGGAAAGCTTCTTCCTTCCGCGCCGCCGCATTTTGCCGTGGGGGCGGAAGCCGGAGTGACAAAATTTGACTTGTCGCCGCTAAAGGAGACGGCGGACATTTTTGGCGTGGCCGGCCTCCCAAGCCTTTTGGTTTTTCCCACGATTACGGCCAACGCTCGCGTCGGCGGCCTATTTCTTCCGTTTGACGTGGGCTTTTCCGCCATGTATTTAAACTTGAACAGAATCGACTCAATCGCGGACGGATTGGGAATTCAGTTCTTTGACATAGGCGGAGACATTCGATACGCCATTTTGAGGGGCGACGGCTTCCTTCCGCAAATTTCGCTTGGCTTTGGCTACTATTACATTGACGGAAAAATTTCTTACGCAAAGGATGGTTTGTACGCCAAGGTTGACTACGAGTGCCACACTATGTTCGCGCAGGCGCAGGTTTCCAAGACCTTTCTTTTTTTCACGCCTTACGTCGGCTTTAGGGGAATAGTTTCAAAAAGTCAGGCCGACTGGTCTTGGGCCGCGGACGCCGCCCGCGTTGCCGGCGCCCCTCAGTACGTCGACTTGGTTTCTGCCGGGAACGGAAGCTCGTCCGCCAATTTCTTTGGCCAATTTCTTCCGCAAGTATACGGCGGCTTTGGCTTGAACTTGGGCTTTTTGGCGCTCAATTTTGGCGCCGCCTACGAGTTTTGCAACAAAATTTGGGGCGGAAACTTTAGCGTCCGCTTTCAAATGTAGCGCGCAAATGTAGTGACGGTTGAAAAACATTCCGTTTTGTAGTATAATAATAGAATGACTTGGCTTATTATTTACACGCCCAAAAATGAGGAGAAATGCTCCGAGCTGAAGGGTTTTTTTAAGAGAAACAAAATTTCTGTAAAAATTGCGGAATTGGAAAAAGACGCTGATTTTGAGCCTTCCGACATTCCGGCAAAACTTAAGCTTTATTCCCACTGCGTGTTTCTTTGCGACAAGGCGCCCGGAAAAAACGAGGCCTTGGCCTGGGGCTTGGCGCTTGGACGCGGCCTTATGGTTTACGCCGTAAAGAGCGAATGGACAAAGCGGCTGCAAAAATGCGGCTCGCTCAACGATTTTGAATCCTTTGACCGTCTCTTGGCGTATTTGGAAAACAACATCAACGGAATTGCGGTCGAGGCCAAGAAAAAAGAGGCTTGGAAAAAACTCTTTGACACCGGAAATCCCTTTACCGGCGACTCGCTTGCGGTTCACGTCCAGAAGGACAACCGCGACATAGTGCAAACTTACGTCGACGCGGGAATGAGCCTCAACGAGCGCACGAGCCTTGGCGTTCCGATGTTGAACGTGGCGATTCGCGCCGAGCAGGTTGACGAAGTTAAATGGATGCTTGAGCAAAACATTGACCTTAACGCCGTGTCGGGCGACAGAGGCTATTCCGCCTTGATGGACTGCGTTTGGAAAAAGAATTTGGAGCTTACAAAAATTCTTGTGGAAAAGAAAGTCAACTTGGACTTTGTTTCCAACGACAACCAGTCCGCGTTGACGCTGGCTGTTGGAGAAGGAAAAGCCGACATGGTCAAGGTTCTTTCCGACGCGGGCGCCTGTCCCGACAAGTTTGACGCTTTGGGAATGTCCGCGTGGACTTACGCGAAGCTTTTTAAGCGACAAGACTTGCTTGACTTAATGGAAAAAAATCATCATGGACAATAAGACGCTAACCGTCGCTTTTGCCGGCGGCGGAACCGGCGGACACATTTATCCGGGCCTTGCCGTGGCCGACTCCTTGCGCGAAAAAATTTCGCAAGCGGGAAGGCATGCCAGAATTATTTGGCTTGGCTCGCTTTCAAAGATGGACAAGGAAATTGTTCTCAATTCCGCCGACAAAAATGGCGCGGCTTCCGTCGACAAATTTTACGGAATTCCAAGCGGAAAGCTGCGCCGGTATTTTTCCGTTCAAAATTTTTTTGACCTATTTAAAATTTTCTTTGGCTTTGTCGCGGCCTTTTTTATTTTGCTAAAGCAAAGGCCGGCGCTCTTGTTTTCCAAGGGCGGCTTTGTTTCCGTTCCGCCGTGCCTGGCCGCGCGTCTTCTTGGAATAAAAGTCGTCACGCACGAATGCGACTTTACGCCCGGCCTTGCGACGCGCATAAATTCGCGCTTTGCCCAAAAAGTTTTTCTTAGCTACGAAGAGACGCGCGAATTTTTTGCGGCGGGCTCCTTGTCAAAATTTGTTGTGACCGGAAATCCTGTCCGGCCCGTCTTTTACGAGGCGGACGCGGCGGCCGGCCTAAAATTTTTAGGAGTGACCCAAGCCCAAAAAAAAGAAAAGCCTATTTTGCTCGTCATGGGCGGTTCCCTTGGCGCCGCGCAAATAAACGAATTGCTTTGGAGCCATATAGCGTGGCTTTGCAAGCGCTTCATCGTCGTTCACCAGACGGGCCAGAAAAATTCCTCGCTCGCGCCGCAAAATTTAATGGAAGGCCTTACGGACGAGCAAAAGGCCGCCTACCATCCTTACGCTTTCATTTACAAGGAAATGCCGGACGTAATCGCCGCCGCCGACATTGTTGTTTCGCGCGCGGGAGCCAATTCCATTTGGGAATGCGCCGTGTTGAAAAAGCCCATGATTCTTCTTCCGCTTGAAGGCGCCGGAACGCGCGGCGACCAAGTTGACAACGCCGAATGGTTCGAGAGGCGCGGCGCGGCCATTGTGCTTACCAAAAATTCAATGTCGGAAACCGCCATCCAAAGCGCGCTTGTTTCCATGTCCAACGCCGACAACAGAAAAAAATACAGCGCCGCTTGCGCCGCGATCCTTGGAACGGAAAAGCCGGCCCAAAAAATCGCCGCGCTTTTGGCGGAGGAAATTTTATGAATGTCTTGGACTACATTTTCATAGCGATTTTGTTGATATTCACAATCAGAGGTTTCGCGCGCGGCTTGATAAACGAAGTCTTTGGAATCGGTTCCTTGATTTTTCCGCTGCTTTTTGGCTTTCTTTTTTATCAAAGGATGGGAGAAATCTTCGCCAATTCAATGAATCCGCTTTTGGCGAAAATACTTGGATTTTTGGCGGTTTTTATTTGTTCCTTCATATTGATAAAAATTGTCCAGATGCTTGTCAAAACTATTTTTTCAGGCGCGATTTTAAACAGCCTTGACAAGACCCTTGGCCTTCTTATGGGCTTTGTTGAGGGCGCGGCGCTTGTGTTCGTCATTTTGTACGCGATGGTTTCTCTTAACGGAACGGTTGATTCGCAGGCCTTGCGCGAGCAAAGCGTGGTTTCAAATTTCATGGAGCAGATTCCAATTTAAGGGCGGGGAGGGAACTTGTTCGACAATTTGCTTTTTCAAGGCGCTTCGGAACTCTTGAAGGACGACATTGTTTCCGGACGGCTTCCCGGCGCCGTTTTGTTTTGCGGCCCGGAATCCAGCGGAAAGTTGACCGCCGCGCTTGAGACTGCCCGCGTCCTTTCTTGTTCTGGAAGCCCGCGCGGAAAATGGACTTGCTCTTGCTCTTCGTGCTTGAGGCACAAGGCGCTCGTCAGTCCAAACCTCATGCTTTTGGGGCCGCGCGACTGTTCCCTTGAAATTCAGGCCGCGCAAAAAGCCTTTGTTAGTTCCGTTTCCCTAAATGACAAACACATAAACGCCACCCGCTATCTTTTTTTGCGCTCCGTCCGAAAATTGCAAAACCGTTTCAATCCGGCGCTTTGGCAGGACAGCGACAAGCTCAACAAAATTGCCGTCATAACCGGCGAGCTTGACGAGCGCATGGAGGAAATTGACGCGGGCCGCGAGCTTCCCGAATTGAAGAAAGTGGAAGAGAACGTCCAAAAAATCGTGGAGCTGTGCCAAAAGCTGGAAGGCGACTTTATGTACGACTCGGTTCCAATTTTACAAATACGGAACCTTTCCGCTTGGGCGCGCATAGGAGCCGCTTCGGGAACAAAAGTCATAATAATCGAGCGGGCGGAACGAATGTTGGAAGGCGTCAGAAACGCGCTCCTAAAAATTTTGGAAGAGCCGCCTGTCAACACGCTTTTTATTTTGACCGCCGCCCGGCGCAACGCGGTCATGCCGACAATCTTGTCGCGGCTTAGGCCTTACAGTTTTTCTTCCAGAAGCGCGGAGGAGGAAAAAGAAATAATCGACCGCGTTTTCCACGACGGAATGGTTTTTATGCCGTCAAACGGCGGCTCCGTAATTCAGCATTATTTGGAAGGCTTTTTGCCCGTCCGTCCCGAAACTGTGGAAAAGCGCGCCTCGGATTTCTTTGACCAAATTTTTGAAGGAAAAATTCCGGACATTCCGGACCTTGTCAAGAATTGCGGAAAATTTGAGCCGCGCGTCCTGCTTAAAATTTTCTTGACGGCGATGGAAGAAAAGTCGCGCAAATTTTTTGAAAGCGCTTCCGGAACGCAAAAAGCGATGGTCGTTTCGACCGCCTTGCGCGACGTTTGGCTCAATATTTCCACCTACAACCAAAGCGTCCAGAGCGCGCTTGAGGAATTGCTTTGCGTCCTAGCGCGGGAGGGGCGGCGTTGACAAGTTTTAACAAGAGCGTCGCGCAAAAGCTTTCAAAACTTTCCGAGGCGCAAATACAAAAACTTTTTTCTTCGATAAGCGCCGAGCGCGACACTCTTTCTTCGATAATAGAGTCTCTTTCGCTTGGCCTCATTATTTTTGACAAGGACGCAAAGCTCTTTTTGGTCAACAAGGCCGCCGAACGTTCGCTTCCGTTCACTGTCCGCCCGCTTCCCAAAAATGAAAATTCCAATCTTTGGGATTTTGTGGGCGACAAGGACATCGCGGACTTTCTTAAAAGCTGCGTTCAAAAGCGCCGCTCAAATGTCAGCGAAGAATTTTCCTTTTCGGCGGGCGGAGGAAACGTCCGCTTTGTTTCGATAAGCGTGTCGCCTTTGGTGTTGGACGAAGAGCTCGGCGGCTGCATTATAGTCGTTAGGGACATCACCGAGCGGCGCAAGCAGGAAATTCTTTTGCGGCGAATGGAAAGCCTTGCCGGGCTCACAAACCTTGCCGCGAGCGTGGCGCACGAAATCAAGAACCCGCTCGGCGCGATAAGCATTCACATCCAGCTTTTGCAAAAGGCCATCCAAAAGGCGCGCGAATCGGACGGCCAGCTCCCCGACCAAAAATTTTTGGAAAAATACATCGACGTTGTCAACGACGAAATTTCAAACCTAAACAAAATCGTCATGGATTTTTTGTTCGCCGTGCGTCCGGTCAACGCCAACTTGGAGCTTTTGCAGCCCAATCCCTTGCTTGAAAAATTCGCGGAATTTTTTAGGCCGGAATTTGAACAAAAAAATGTCGCCGTTAAATTGGATCTTTGCCAGGACGAGGCGCGCCTTTTGCTTGACCAAAAACTTTTTCGCGAAATTGTCGCCAACTTGGCGCAAAACGCCTTGGCCGCCATACAAGAAAAATTTGGCGGAGAAGCCGGCG
>CADBBB010000092.1:0-572 GCA_902792795.1 uncultured Spirochaetaceae bacterium
TCCAGCCTGTGAAAAGATTGAGTTTGTTCCACTCACTCTCTCCGTGTCGAATCAAAACAAGTTTCATCATCTTTAATTTTCTCCTTATAATGTGATCCGCCCTTCCGCCGGTCCTGTAAACCGGGTTCGGGACGATTTCGTTATTAAAATTTTATCATCATGTACAGTATGGTTCAATTGTTTTTAAGTACGGAATCCAGCCGCAGAACAACCGGAAATACATTTTCGTACTGTTTGCCGGAGCACAAGAAAACCGGCGCTTACGGCACCGGTAATCATGGAATCAATATGCTTTATTTGTTGAAGTTGTCTTTGTTTTTGACCATGACATCATGTGCGCCGCCTTCAACGATCGATGTCGCACTGACCAGCGTGAGTCTTGCCTTCTTCTGCAGTTCGGGAATCGTGAGCGCACCGCAGTTGCACATGGTGGAACGGATCTTTGCGGTCGTAAGTGCTACATTGTCCTTCAGGAATCCCGCATACGGAACGTAGGAATCGACGCCCTCTTCAAATGTAAGCTTCTTGTTTCCGCCGAGGTCATAGCGCTGCCAGTTGCGGGCACGGTTGGA
>CADBBB010000092.1:593-9790 GCA_902792795.1 uncultured Spirochaetaceae bacterium
CCCTCACCCCAGTATTCCTTGACGTAAGTGCCGTTGACCATCAGTTTCTCACCGGGTGCTTCTTCAAACCGGGCGAAGTATCTTCCCAGCATGACGAAGTCCGCTCCCATCGCAAGCGCAAGCGTAATGTGATAGTCATACACGATGCCGCCGTCCGAGCAGATCGGCACATAGATGCCGGTCTTTTTATAATATGCGTCTCTTGCCTTTGCGACTTCGATCACCGATGTCGCCTGGCCGCGTCCGATACCTTTAGTCTCACGGGTGATGCAGATACTGCCGCCGCCGATGCCGATCTTTACAAAGTCCGCGCCTGCTTTGACAAGATAGTTGAATCCGTCTGCGTCGACAACATTGCCGGCACCGATCTTAACCTTCTCACCGTATTTCTTGCGGACCCATTTGATCACGTTGGCCTGCCATACGGAATATCCGTCGGAGCTGTCAATGACAAGGCAGTCAACACCGGCATCAATGAGCGCAGGAATCCGTTCTTCATAATCACGGGTATTGATTCCGGCACCGACCATGAACCGTTTCTCGGAATCAAGGATCTCAAGCGGATGTTCCTTGTGGCTTTCATAGTCCTTGCGGAATACGAGATACAGGAGACGGTCATCCTTATCGACGATCGGAAGCTGGTTCAGCTTATGCGTCCAGATAATGTCATTGCAGACGGAGAGATCATCTGTTGCTTTTCCAACAACGAGCTTGGAACGGTCCGTCATGTATTTCCTGACCGGATCATTCATATTTACATGGCCGATGCGGTAGTCCCGGCTGGTGATCATACCGAGCAGCTTGCCGTTGGAAGTACCGTCATCCGTAACCGCCATGGTGCTGTGGCCGGTCAATTCGAGTATCTCATGCATCTCGGCAATCGTCGTATCCGGTGTTACATTGGAGTCCGATACGACATAACCCGCTTTATAGTTTTTGACACGGGCAACCATTGCCGCCTGGGATTCAACACTCTGCGCTCCGAAAATAAAAGACATTCCACCTTCTTTTGCAAGCGCAATCGCAAGTTCATCTCCCGATACACTCTGCATGACTGCGCTGACCATCGGAATGTTCATGTAGAGCGCTGATTTTTCGCCCGCCTTTTTGTTGTAGCGGACAATCGGAGTTCTTAGCGAAACGTTTGCAGGAATGCAGTCCGCCGAAGTGTAGCCCGGAATCAATAGATACTCGTCGAATGTGTGGGACGGTTCCTCAAAAAAATACGCCATAAATTTCCTCCTTATGCGTCGTTCAAATCATATAAAAAATTGAATTATTGTAATGTAATTTTGAATTTTACGCAAGACCAAAATAAAAAAAACGCTCCCGGTTGCGGATGCGTCTGCTCGGCATCGCTAGTTAACGTCGCTACTCGCTGTTTGCGTTTGAAACTATTTGACTTCGCCGCTTGCGCGGCGGCGCAAACAGAGAGTTGCCGCCAGCCGCCCCGCGCCCTCGCGCGTTTTTTTTATTCTTCTGTCTAAAATGATTTCAATTTAGTTTTATAATTCCTTTAAAAAAACAAGCGGCGGCTGTAAAGGAGATAAATCAGCCGCCGCCCTGGAGGTTTTTCATTACGCCCTGCTTGACTGTAACTATAATATAAGAAAACGAGCCGGCAAATAGTTACACAAAATTCGCAAAAAAGTTGCATTAGCGGCAAAAAAAAATGCAAAAAAGTTATTTTTGTTGCGCTGTTGCTATTGCGGCGCGAAAATTTTATTCGCGCCGCAAAAGGAACGAGTCAAGGCCTTGAGCGAAGCGAGCCTTGACCGTTCCTACTTCACCCAAATCGTTATCACGTCGCCAAAGCAGTAGCCGCCGACGCATGCGAAGTCTATCGTCACCGAATCTGAATTGGCCCTTCCCAAGTTGAAAAGCATTGAGCCGCAGGGGCCTATGTCAAAGCACACGCCGCCGTTGTTCAGCAAAAGCGGGCCAAGATAGGCTTTCGTTGGAGTTTCTCTAGGCGGATTGTCCTCTGAATACTTATGCGCTCTGTAAATGTTTTTTTTCGGAAGGTCGCTGAACGGAATTGAGTCGTTGGTTATGTAGTTTTTTCCGCCTGCATTCGAAAGTTTTGAAATATCGCACCAGCCGTAAAAGGGCTCCCACAAATTTATCGCGCTGACGGGGTATTCGTAAGTATGAGGTCCGCTTGAGTCGGTGTACGCGCAGGTGTAAAGCTCATCGCCTGGGTAGGTGGCCGCGTTTTGGTTGTGGCCGCTTCCGGCGGAGGAAACAAGCATGTCGCCCGCAAATTCCTGCAGCAAGCTTGCTTCCGTGTAAGACTTTCCGGCGGCCTTTTTAATTGCGTCCAAAATGGATTTCATGTCAACCGAGTTGTTTCTGGCCACTTCTCTTATGAATTTGACGCCGCCAAATTTTCGGCTTATCCAAGAGCCCAGCAAAAAGGCCGCGGCGTAGGTTGGAGAAGTCTGCCCGGAAAGGCCGTTGTACCACGAGTCGGTGTAGTTTGCCGTGCAAAGGCGGGCCTTTGGCGTGTTGGCCAGGTCTCCGTCAACGTCCAAATCGCTTACGCCCAAATACGCTTGCATCATGTCCTCGCACAGCATGGCCAAAAACTCTCCGTACCAATAAGTCCACTCCACGCCCTGCTCAAGCGTTTTTACAGTGAATGATATCGCGTGCGAAAATTCGTGGAGAGATGTTGAGTAGGCTTCCATCGGCTTTTCGAGAAGCGTCTTGCTGTCCAAGTACAAAAAGCGGCCTTCGTTGCTTCCTTCATAGCCCTTGATGAAATCTATCGGACTTACAAAGCCGTACACGCCGCCTATTTCCAGCATATCGTAAAGGAGAATGTTTATTTTTTCCCCGGTCTTGGAATGTGTTGAAAGCGCTTCGTCTTTGGTAAAGGTTCCGGTGGCGGGATTATATAGATAAATGTGTTTTGTCGGCTCTCCATAAATGTGGCTCACAAGCTTGTAGCCGTTTATGAATCTTTCTCCAAGCTCTTGCGCCTTTGCCGTAAAGGCGCTTGTGTTCTTGTTGTAATAAGTGTCGTCTTTCTTAACCCAAATATAGTAGTCGTCTTTTAAAACCAGCAGCTTGTACTCTTTTGGCTCGATGATTTGCAGGTTTTTCTCAGAATCTTTATCTGGTATTTTCGTGTTGAAGGTTTCTATGTCGCCCACGGAATAATTTTTGGCGGCCGCGTGGGCGGAGCGAGCGAGGCTTTTTGCAGCCGGCGGAGAATTTTTTAGGCTCTTCCAAAAATTTTCGTAGATGAGCGCGCGGGGGTCTCGTTCCTTCTCGCGCGAAAAGCCGGACAAAAATTCGGACGCGTCCAGGGGCGTTTCAACAAGGCTTGCGGAAACGCTGTCGCTTGCTTTTGCCGCGCGGGTGTTGAATTTTGACAGTTTTTGGCTTGAAGGATTGGTCCTTGCCATGTAAATGGTCTTGTCGCGCGCGCCCGACAAGACAAGAGTTTTTGTGGTCGCGTCCACGGTTATGGGCTCTGACGAGGCGGCCTCTGTTTGCGTTTGCGTCATGCCGCTCGCTGGGTGTTGGTCGGCCGGAATGGGAGGCAGTCCGTCGCCGTCCGAGCAGCCTGCAAAAAGCGCCGCGCCCAAAAAGGCCAAGGCTATGGCGAATGATTTTATCGCTTTTAGGTTCATAATCGTTCTCCTATATGTAGCGCGCCTTGATTGCCAGCCCGCGTGAGCGGGCAGTTTAATCGATTCCTATAGCAAAATGGCGTTTTACGCCATACCGTTCCTACTTTACATAAATCGTGACCGTGTCGCCAAAGCAATAGCCGCCCACGCATTGAAAGTTGATTTCAACTCTGTCGGAATTTACGGTTCCCAGCTCGCAGACTGAGCTGCCGTAAGGTCCTATTCCCGAGTAAATCGTTCCGCTTTTGAACATGGCTGGGCCAAGGTAAGCGCTTGTGGGAACCGGAAGGCCCTTTTCCGTCCAATTTGCTTTTTTGTACATGTTGGCGGCGGGAAGCGAGCTGAACGAAACGCTTTTGTTGGAGTAATTGTCGGCGTTGTTTGAGGTGTCGCACCAGGCGTAAAAGTAATCCCACAAGTTTATGGGGGTGATGGGGTAGATGTAATTTTTCTCTTGGCCGGCCTCGTCGATGTAGGAGCAAGTATATTCGGGGCTTGTAGGATAGGTTTCCGCAGGTTGGTTGAAGCCCTTTCCGCTTTCCTCCACAAGCAAGTCGCCCGCGAACTTTTGCAGCAAAGTCGCTTGCGTGTATTGAGCGCCGCCCATCGCGTTGACCGCGCGCAAGACGGATTCCATGTCCACATAAGCGTTTTGGGCCAGTTCCTTTATGAACCTAGCTCCGCCAAAATTGCGGCTCAGCCATGCGCCAAATTGGAAGACGGACGCGTACGCCAAAGAATCCTCTCCCGATATGCCGTTGCGCCAAGCCAAGGCGTTGGCTTGCGGAAGGCGCGCCTTTGGAGTGCAGGCCATGTTTTCGTCAACTTCGCTGTCGTCTATGCCAAGATAGTTTTGCATCATGTCCTCGCACATCATGGCCAATAGCTCTCCGTACCAGTAAGTCCATTCCCTGCCATGCAGGATCGCCTTTTGGTTTTTGGAAATCGTGTGCGAAAATTCGTGCTGGGCGGTGGAATAGGCTTCCAAAGGCTTGTTTAATGTTGTTTGGGAATCTATGTAGACAAAGCGGCCTTCGTTGCTGCCGCCGATATTGTGATAAACGTCTCCGTGGTAAACAAAGCCGTAAACATTGCCTTCTTCCAACATGTCGTAAAGCATTATGTTTATCTTTAGTCCGGTTTTTGACTTTGACTCCATGTCGCCGTATTCGCTTCCGTCTTCGTTGTATAATTTGTCCGCCGGCTCTCCGTAAAGATGGCTTACAAGACCGTAGCCGTTAATGAAATTTTTTCCCAATTGTATTGCGGCGTTTTCAAAGCCGCTCTTTCTGTAATATTTGTCTTCTGTGTCCACCCAAACGTTGTAGTTGGTTTCTGACACAAGAAGCTTGAACGTCTTTTTGTTGAACGTTTTTAAGTCTTTTGGATTAAGCTCCCAAAATTCTTCCGTGTCGCCGGCGGAGTGGTTTGCGGCCGAGGCTTGTATTGGAGACGCCGCTCTTTTAGAGGCTGCGGCGCCTTTGGCGGCGTCCAATTCTTTTAGGAATGTGTCGTAAATCTTTTTGTGGGGATCGTTCGCGCCGTCAAATTCTAGGCCTGACACAAAATCCGCTTCGATGGAAGCAGAAAGATTCTCCAAGCTTTTTGCCGCGCTTTCGGAAACGGAGCCGCCGATTCGCGCGATTCGAGTGTTCGCTCCGGCCAACGCTTTGTCGGTGGCGTTTGTTCTGGCCATGTAAATGGTCTTTCCGCTGGCGCCGCCCAAGACCAATGTCTTTGTCGTGGGGGCGACGGTTATCGAGGTTGTTGACGCGGTTGCCGTTTGCGTTTGCGTCATCTCGCTTGCGTAATGCGGATCGTCCGGCATGCTCCAGGGATTGAAGTTTCCGTCGGAATCGCAGGCGCAAAAGAGCGCCGCCGCAAAGAACGCCAACGCCGGCGCCAAGAATTTTGATGGTTTGAATCTTTTCATAGTTTTTTCCACTCCTTTACACGCAATGCGATCGCGCCTGCCATGTCCACTGGCGCGCCTTCGTCCGAAAGAATTCCGATTACCTGAACGGCGTTACCGTGCAAGGCGGCGAGCGCGTCTTTTTGGTCAATCTTTGCGTCCAAGTAATATAGAGTTCCGTCCGCTGTCTTTAGTCCCAGCCGAGGGAAGGGCGCGTTTCCGTAAATTTCCAAAACGCCTTCAACTTGCGCCTTTTTGCTGTTCTTTGCCATTCCAAATGCCAAGCTTGACAACAGCGCCAAGGCCGCGCCCAACAATAAAATTCGTGCTTTCATAGTTCCATCCTTACTATATAATTCTAACATAGAACCGCGTTTTTGTCCAATAGTTACGCGCGCACCGTGACCGGGCAACGGCATTGTTGAAAAAACAAAAAAACACTCCCAGTCAAAAATGCTTGCCTTTCTCGCGACTGAGGCTGTTAGGTAAGATGTACATTTACTCCAATTTCGCTACGCGAAATTGGCAGCCTCAGAGCGAGCGGCAAGCATTTTTTCCTTCGCGTGTTTTTTTATTGTTTGACCAACTGTTGCCCAGTCAGCCGCCATGATTGAACAAAGGTCGCTTTTTATGGTAGAATAGTCAATTATGGCAGACGTAAAAGAACAAATCCGCGCGGCTGTTTGCGCGGCGCTCAATCAGTTTAAGCAAGAAAAAAATATCGACGCTCCCGAGGTGGAAGCGGCCTCTTTGACTTTGGAAAATCCGCCGGACCCAAAAATGGGCGACGTCGGCATTCCGCTTTTCGCCTTCGCAAAAACCTTCCGCATGGGCCCGCCGCAAATTTCGGCAGGCGTGGCGCAAATTCTTAAAGGCGCGGAAGAAATCGGCGGCGTAAAAGTTTCCGGTCTTGGCGAAATCTTGAACCTTGGCCCTTACATCAACTTTAAGCTCAACAAGGGAAACGAAACTTATTCAATCCTTAAAAAAATCGCGGAGCAAAAAAACGATTACGGCTCGATTGGCTCCGACGGCAAAAAGCCGCTAGAAGGCCGCCGCGTAATGGTGGAATTTTCTTCCCCCAACACAAACAAGCCCCTGCACCTTGGACACGTGCGCAACGACGCGCTTGGCGAAAGCGTTAGCCGCATTCTTAAGAAGGCTGGAGCCGACGTTTACAAAGTCAACATCATCAACAACCGCGGCGTCCACATTTGCAAAAGCATGCTGGCCTACCAACTGTTCCACCAAGAAAAAGGCGACACGCCCGAATCTTTGGGAATCAAGGGCGACCACTTTGTAGGAAACTGCTATGTGGAATTTGACAAGTACCTAAAGGGCGAAAAGGACAAGCCTGAGACCGCGCACCCCGAAGCCGCGCAAAAGGCGGAAGAAATGCTCGTTCAGTGGGAGGCCGGAGACAAGGACGTCCGCGCGCTTTGGCAAAAGATGAACGATTGGACGCTTAACGGCGTTCAGGAAACTTACAAGCGCACAGGCGTTTCGTTTGACAAATTGTATTTTGAAAGCGACACATACCTTAAGGGAAAGGACGAGATTCAGCGCGGACTTGACATGGGAATATTTTTCAAGGCCGCCGACGGTTCCACCCGCGTTGACGTTACCGAAGCCGTTGGAAAAGGAAAGGACGGAGAGGACCACGAAAAAGTTTTGCTCCGCTCCGACGGAACGTCAGTCTACATCACGCAGGACATCGGAACGGCGATCAGCCGCCACAAGGATTGGCCCTTCAACCAAATGGTTTACGTCGTGGCGAGCGAGCAGAACTTTCACTTTAAAGTTTTGTTCTACATTTTGAAAAAGCTTGGCTTTGACTGGGCGCAGAAATTGTTCCACCTAAGCTACGGCCTTGTAAACCTTCCAAGCGGAAGAATGAAAAGCCGCGAGGGAACGGTAGTCGACGCGGACGATTTGCTTGACAGCCTTCACGCCGACGCTCTCAAAGAAATAAAGGAAAAGGGCCGCGACAAGGAATTGGACGACCCGGACGCGGTCGCAGAAAAAGTCGCGCTCGCCGCCGTTCACTACTACATGCTGCAAGCAACACCGATTAAGGACATGCTCTTTAATCCCCAAGAGTCTCTTTCTTTCAACGGAAACACTGGCCCCTACTTGCAATACATGGGCGCTCGCATTTCTTCAATCTTGGCAAAGGCAAAAGAAAGCGGCTCGCTTCCCGACTCAAGCGAGGCGGCTTGCGCGCTTTTGACTAGCGGCGACGAATGGGAGCTTGTAAAGCAGCTTGGCTCTTTCCCGGACATCGTTTCAAAAGCCGCCGCCAATTTGGACCCAAGCCTTGTGGCCGCTTTCTTGTACGACACGGCAAAGCTTTTCAGCAAGTTCTACCAAAACTGCCCGATTCTCGCCGCCGACTCAAAAGAGCTTTGCGGCGCGCGCCTCTTTTTGGCGCAGTCCACGCGATGATGTATCCGTTTATGAAATTGAACGACGAAACCGAAATCACGCATTCGCAAATTTTGGAAGAGAACGGCGTTCAAAAAGTTGAGGTTTATTTTGAGCGCCCTACGGAAAACGGTTTTGACTGCGCGCGCGCGGTATTGCCCGATTACAAGTGGCTGAAGGTTGAAGGCTACACGCAGGAACGGATTGACTTTTTTGACCAGTTGTTGCGAGCCAACGCGCATTTGTTCTATAAATATGCGGCGCAAGGCGGTGTGAAAATTGCCTAGTTTGTTCAGCGTTGGAACATACAAAGTTTTCTTTTGGTCAAGCGACGGCCTTGAGCCGATTCATGTTCATGTGTGCAAAGGCGTTCCGTCAGAAAACGCAACAAAATTTTGGATTGCAAAAAACGGCGGCTTGATTTTGGCTCACAACAAGTCTTGCATTCCGCAGTCTGATTTGAACGAATTGGCGCAGTTTATAAGCGCGCAGTTCTTTTTTATTTGCGCTGAATGGAAAAAGCATTTTAAAACAGATGAAATTAAATTTTATTGCTAAACGCGCGAAAAACAAAAAACTGTCACAGACTAAGACTGCCGCGCGAACTAAAAGTCTCTTCCTGACCAAAACTGTCGCCGCCGCCTTGGGCGCGGTCGTTTGCGCCGCGCTTTGTTCCTGCCAAAAAGTTCCCGAAATGACGCTGGAAGAAATCGCCGAGGCCAAGGAAAAATCTTCGCGCGAATTTTTTACCGCGACTCAATCCAAGCCTTACAAAAACCAAGACTTTGTGGCGGGTCAAGTCGGCGGCGACTGGAACGACGCTTGCATGGGCGACCCCAAGACCTTCAACTTTTTGGTAGCCGAGCGCGACGGCCAGAGCGCGGGCATTATGGGGCAAACGACCGACTGGCTTTTTGACTACGATTACGTCAAGCGCGAATGGAAAAGCCGCTGCGCCGACTTTGAGATTGAAAGCGACGAGGCGCGCGACACGCTTACGGTTCACGTTCATTTGCGGGGCGACCTTTACTGGTCGTTCATAAATTCCGACAAAAAAATTCCTGTCACAAGCGACGACATCGTTTGGTGGTACGACGAAATTTCCGGCGACGAGCGCTTTCAAAGCTCGGCCTATTCCGGCCAGTTTGTGACGATGCCGGACGGTTCGAGCCGCCGCATAAAGGCCGTTAAAATAGACGAAAAGAATTTTGACTTTGTCT
>CADBBB010000093.1 GCA_902792795.1 uncultured Spirochaetaceae bacterium
GGCCACGGCGGTGAACTCGCCGGGAAGCGCTTTGTTCTCCCAGGCGGGGTGCTCACAGAGCATGCCGCAGCTTTGACACGCGCCGTCCACCCAAAGGGCGCTCACGCCGGAAGGCTCGTAAAGGGGTATGTCCTCCGCGTTTCTGGGGAACAAGGCGAAATAGCTTTTTGTGAAGAAGGCCTTGTAGGGTATCGTTTGGACCGAAGCTATTTTTCCGGAATGGGTAAAGTAGCCAGCCTTGTTTCCAAGCCTAAAGGGGAGCGGGGCTTCGCCCGTCCGGCTTTCCGGCGTTTTGTCTATGTCGCTAGTCCATTCGGGCGTAAGGTTCAACTCGGTCTCCAAAGACGACCAGCTTAGCAAAAAATATGCCAGGACCGCCAAAAGCGCGAGCGTTCCCCGAACAAAAGCCCTGTTCAGTTTTTTCATATCAACAATGCATTATATAGAAAATTGCGCCCCCTGTCAAACAGCCATTGCAAATTATTGGAAAGTTTGATAAAATCTAAAGGCTTTTTTTGGAAGGAACGATGAAATTAAACAAGTTTTTTGGGCAAATTTTTCTTTTTGTTGTCATTTCAAGCGCGGCGTTTTGCGCTCCCCGCAGGGGAAGCGACTTGGTTCCAAGCGGGCATTGGCTTTACGACGCGATGGCGGCCATAGAGATTGATTTTGGCCGCTGGAATTTTGTCGACCAGACTCCGCTCACGGTAATGGAATTGCGCGGAATGTTGGATGAAATTCCTGTGGAAAAATTGTCCGAGGCGGGAAGGGCGCAATACCTTCGCGTTATGGAATACTTTGACCAATTTGACCTTTCGCTTGACGCGGGAATTTTTTCTTTGGGCCTTGAGCCCAAGCTCAATTTGGAAGGCTACTTCAAGTCCAACACGAACGTCGACTGGCTTTACAACTACCACGAGCGCCAGCGTCTTGCCGAAGCGCCCGTGCGAATTACCTTGAGCGACTATTTGACGGTTTACATGGGCTTGGGCGTGGGCCAGCGCCGCTCTTACATGAAAAAACATTACAACTATGTGAACCATGTTTTTTTTGAGGACGCCTTCGACCCTAACATCACGCACTTCACATACCTTTCTTCCGGCTACAGGTGGAACAACGGCGTGGGCGTGAACCTAAATTTTGGAATTGGCCGCCACAACTACGGCCGCGCCTCTTTGGGAAGCGTGGTCCAAAGCGACTGGCTGACCGACCTTCCTTACGGAACCCTGCGCGTTTACTCTCCGATTTTCACTTACGCCTTCAACATTCAGCAGCTCAATCAAATGGAAACCATGTACACCCACGAGATTGACTTTAGGCTTTGGCGGCGCTTCACGTTTGGCTTTGTGGAAGGCGGCGCGGCCTACGACGTTTTTGACATGCGCTTCTTGAACCCTTTCGGCATTTTCCACGCCTACGAGCTCAACAACCAGTTTGACTGGATTTCATACATGGGCGTAAAATTCAATTACGTTCCCTGCAAGTGGACGCGCCTTTATTTCTTGATAGCCAAGACCGAGCACCAAATGTTCACGGAGCAAACGTCCGGAGCCGGAGCCTTGCCGGAAGGACGCGGCTTGCAGGGCGGCCTTGACTTGCAGTTCCCGGTCAAGGGCGGATTTTTGCGTTTCAATTTGGAAGGCTACTACGCGTCTCCCTACTTGTGGATAAAGCAAAGCCCCAACTGGTCTTTGGTTTCGGCCAAGGGCGACAAGAACGGCCCCGACTACGAATGGATCGGAAGTCCGGTCGGCCCCGACTCCATCGCGGGAAAATTTTCCGCCGCCTACGAAAAGCCCGGAAAGTGGGCCATTTCCGGCAACTACATTTTCGCCGCGCGGGGCGAGTTCGCTTCCGACGACATTTTCACAAACTACGGCTGGATAAACGGCTACACCAGGGACAGGCAGTACGAGGGCCATTGGATTTATGTGGACAACGACAATCCCGGCTACCCATACGGCCGCGAGTTTTCAAGCCCGCACGGCGTGGCCGAATACGACAACGTCATTTATCTGCGCGCGGAATTTTCGCCTTCAAAGTGGCTCACGCTCGTGGCGCAGCCGGCCTACATTTTTGTCTTCAACCACAACCACAAGTCAGGCGTCTTTGAGCATGACTTTGAAATGGCGCTTTCTTGCCGCGTGGACTTTTGCCGCTTGCTAAAAAAGCCCGTGAACTTTGACTTTTTGCTAAAGGACAAGCATGACAAGGCGCAAGAGCAAGCCCAGGAACAGGCCCAGCCTCAGGGAGCCGAGGAATGAGACGGTCCCTTTTTGCCGCGGCGCTTTTTTTGCTTTTCTCCGCTTTTGTTTTTGCCCAAAATAAAAAGGCGGGGCGGGGAGGGCAAACCCTTTTTGAGCCGCGCCATTGGATTTACGACGCGCTCCAAGCCTTGGAGCAGGAATCCGGCATTGTCCAGTTTTCAGACCAGGCGCCGATAACTTTGAACCAAATCCGCGCTATGCTCGGCGAGATTGACTACGACGCCTTGAGCCCCGCCGGAAAGCTCCAATACGACAGGATTATCGAGCATTTTTCGGAGAGCGGCTTTTCCGCGAACGCTTCGATTTTTCAGGCGCGGATTGAGCCCGCGATAAATTTGGAAGCCTACGTCAAGACCAACAATTCAGTTCCGTGGGTTTACGACCGCTACGAAAAAAAACATTTTTTGGAATTGCCCGTCACGCTTGGCGTAGGCGACTGGGCCACCCTTTACGCCGACATTTTTGCTGGAATAAACAAGACCGCCGCCAGCGACGGAGACACTTTCATCAACATTCCCTACAACGAAAAAAATTTTGACGTCAACTTTCCCCACAACGCGTACGGCTCCTTTGGCCACGCCTTCACCGACACGGTCGGCTTCAACTTCCACGTGGGGAACATTGCCGAATCCTTTGGCCGCGCTGACACAGGCTCCGTTATCCAGGGCGGCTTTGTATCTGACTCAACAAGCGCCGCTCTTTCAATTTATTCTCCGATAGCGCAATACACCGGCTCTTTGGCGCAATACAACAGCCGCCGCTACCTTTATTCTCACAAGATTGACGCGCGCGTCGGAAAAAAAGTTCAGATTTCCTTTATGGAGGCGGCGCTTCCTTACGGAGACATGGACTTGCGCTTCTTCAACCCGATGATGTTCCTGCACAACTACGCCTCTTGGCTTGACTACCAGGCGGACGGAAGCGATGTGGGAAGCTATCTTGGCCTTAAGGTCAACGTGGCGCCATGCAAGTTCCTTAGAATTTTCGCGCTTTGGTCGATGACGCAATTCCAGCTTCCGGTGGAGCTGGACGACGACAACAACGACAAGGACAACTACGTTCCCAACGCGATGGGCTTTCAGGGCGGTCTTGAGTCGTTCATTCCCATAAAAGACGGCCACTTGCGCCTTGAGCTGGACGGCTATTACGCCCAGCCCTACCTTTACATAAACTCGCACCCCAATTGGTCTTTTGTCAAAACGTCCTCGGAAAGCAACGCCGGCTCGGCGGACTTTTACGAATGGACGGGAACGCGCTACGGCCCAGACACGGCCGCGATTTCCCTGCGCGCGAAATACGAGGTTCCGCAAAAATGGTCGGCCGGATTCAAGTATTTGTTCTTGGCGCGAGGCGAGCTTTCCGAGCCGGGAATATTTTCCAGAATCGGCTGGGGGCCGAGAATCCTTGACTTGGGAGACGCGGCCTTGCGCGATTGGGTCTATCCCTTTACGACGGCGGCGGACGGTTCCACGCAATTTAGTCCGTTTTACAAGAACGGCCGCAACTGGGTCGCTCCCACCGGCATCCCGGAATACGTAAACGTCGTGAGCCTTTGCGGCTCTTATTGCCCGACCGAATGGCTTTCAATTTTCTTGCAGCCGTCGTTGGCTATTGTCGCCAATTCCGGCCATGAAAGGGGAAAGACGGACGTGGCCTTTGAATGCGTTTTTGGCGCGAGCGTCAAGTTCACAAAAATAAAAAAGCATAAAAAAACTTTGGAGGAAAGTCATGATGTTCAAGCTGTTGAGTCGGTTGAATAAGAATCTTTTTTTAGCGGCGGCCCTTGTTCTTTTGTCGGCCGCGGCTTGGGCTCAAGTGACTATAGAGCCGACGCTTGACTTTTACGAAAGCGCGCGCCAGTGGCAGGTAAAGGGCTACGTCGGGTTTTTGCCGCAAGTCAGTCCGTATCCCGCAAGCGTCGTAAAGGAAATTCTTGACGCCGTGATAGAAAGCGGAACGGAGTCCGACGTTGAGACCGCCCAATATTACTACGAAAAATATTTTTCAAAAAAATGGCGCGTCGGCGTTGAGGTTGGCGCCAATTTAAAGGCTTCCAACAAGGGCGACGAAAAATTTTCAAAGTTCATTTTTTTTGAGCCGTCGGTATTTGGCGACGTCGTGTTCAAGGATTGGATAAGCCTCGGCTACAACTTGGGCTTGAGCCTTCACAACGGCGGAACGGAATCTGGCGAGCTTTTGCGCGCCTTTCAAAACGAGCCGCTGAACACTTGGGGCGACCCCGCTAGCTTTGGCCCGCTGGAAGGAAACTGGGACATGGTTGCCGGACTGACCGCGGGCACTTCCACAATAAACGGAATTCTTGGAGCCAACAGGCTTGGCTTTGCCAACATCTTTGGCCATGACAGCATAATCGTAAATCCCAATTCCTGCCACATGAACAACTTTGTGGTCAACTACGCCAGCGAAAAATGGCAGTTCTCGCAATCCATTTCGCAGGTGGCCGCCCAAAACTTTAAG
The DNA here is from genome assembly GCA_902792795.1 of uncultured Spirochaetaceae bacterium. Taxonomy (GTDB): domain Bacteria; phylum Spirochaetota; class Spirochaetia; order Treponematales; family Treponemataceae; genus Treponema_D. Next base: position 4,746 of record CADBBB010000093.1, read on the forward strand.
GGCGAGTTCACGGCCAACAAATTTTTGGCCTTCCACTCGGTCCGCTTCACGCCGATAAAGCAGCTGGCCATCTCGTACTTTGAGGCGGGAATTTTTGGCGAGCGCTTTGACCCCAGCTACTTGATTCCCGCTCCATACATTCTTTTGCAGGGAATGTTCGACGCGGGCGACAACGACATTTACGGCTTGAACATTGAGTATAAGCCCTTTGACCGCTTTGAGGCGGCCTTCACTTTTGCGATTGACGACATAAGCGTTGACGATTGGGGCAAGGGAAACTTTGACTCAAAATTCAAGGCCGCCTTGCAGACCGGAGCCGTTTACACGCCCGCGTCCGATTATTGCAAAAAGCTTTCGTTGGACTATACGCTGGTCCTTCCGTACATGTATTCGCATTGGATAAACTCGCCGTCAAACGACGTTCCCGTTCCCGCCGACATGTTCAACTATCAGGACTACACAAACCACGGCGTTTGCATCGGCTCAAACCTTCCTCCAAACTCCGACCGAATTCATTTTGCGGCCACCTTTGAGCCGATGAAGCGCCTGACTTTAAACTGTTCCACCGACTTTATCCGCCACGGAAACCAAACCGAAAGCTGGACCTTGGACGAAGCCGTGGCGCACTGCCAAAAATTTGCCGCCGGCGACAACACAGGAAGCGCGGCGACCGACCCGTATCCCAAGAGCGTCCAGGAGCGCATGGTCTTTATGAAGCAGGAACACAAGATGTATGTGTTCCAATGCGGCTTGCAGGCCAATTGGGAAGCCTTCCGCAAAAAGTGGGGCGTGTTGGAATTTAAGTTTGGCTACACGTTCGAATACGTTTGCAACAAGGGCGTGGACAACGCCATTTACACCGCTGCATGGGCGGACGCGATAAACGCCGCGCCTACGGAAGCGCAAAAATACGAGTTGGCCTACAACGCGTGGAAAGATTGGGAAAGCCGTTTGTTTGACCAAGTGAACAATTACATTTCTCTTTCCGTAAAATACAGTTATTGATTTTGGGGGAATATAATGGCAAAGCGAAAATTTTTATTCTTGTATTTGACGACAGGCGCGGGCCATATTTCCACCGCGCGCGTGCTCAAGGAGCAGATTTTAAGGCAGGAGCCTGACGCGGAAGTCGTTATGGTCAACGGCTTTGACAAAGGAAACATTTTAGGAAAAGTTTGCTTTGAGTTTTTGTATTTTTGGTCGACAAATTTTTTCCACGGCCTTTTTCCGTTGATATACGACATCAGCCAGCACAGGGCCTTCGCGTCTTTTGTAAGCAAGCTGATGCGCTTTCACACCGTTCACTACCTAAAGAAAATTTTCAAGCGGGAGCGGCCCACCGACATCGTTTCTTTCCATTACGCGCTTTCTTCCTACTCAAAGTCCGCCATGATCCGCCTGCACAAAAAGGCCAACATCACCGTGATGGTCACAGACCCATTTACGGTTCCCAACGTTTGGTTCTGGGACAGAAGTTTGGACTACTTTGTGTATTCGGAGGAGGCCAAGCGCACGGGAATCGCGCAAAAGGTTCCGGAGAGCCAGATAAAAATAGTTCCCTTTGTGTTGAACCCCAAATATTTGGAGCCCTTTGGAAAGGATGAAATTTTGGCCTTGCGAAAAAAGCATGGCTTTGACCCCGACAAAAAAACTGTTTTGCTTGTGGGCGGAGGCGACGGACTTCCGGGCGCGGTTGACATTGTGAACAAATGCATTTTGCGCCGCGCCAAATTTGCCATAGCCGTCGTTTGCGGAAAGGACATGGGAAAATACGCCTACTTGGAAAGCCTTTCCCGCCTTTATCCAAGGCTGGACTTGCATGTATATTCTTTTGTAAATTATTTGGACGAATTGATAAAGCTTTCTGACTGCGTCGTCATGAAGGCGGGGCCGGCCACTTTGATAGAAGTCCTTTCTTGCCGAAAGCCCATAATCATTTCGCGCTACATTCACAACCAGGAATTGGGCAACATGCGCTTTGCCGTTCAAAATAAGGTGGGATACTTCATCCAAAAGCCTTCAAAAATCTACGACAAGATTGAGGAGCTGTTGGAAGACGAAAATTTTGACGAACGCATGGCGCAGAATTTTGACCGCCTTACCTTTGACACCGATTCAAGCAAAATAGCCAAGCTATTGCTGGACAAGCCCGTCCGCTAGTCTTGCGCGGGCGCTTCTTTTCCGTTCCAGAACCGTTTTATCGCGCGCGTCTCGAAAGCCTCTTGCAAAAGGGGCTCTATGCCCATCGCGTCGTAAATCTTTTTGGCTTCTTCTTTGTCCGCCTTTAGGACGGGGTGCTTGGGGCTAAAGAGAACGCAGCAGTCTTCGTACGGAAGTATTGAAGTGTCGTAAGTTCCGATTGTCACCGCGTCGGCGATGATTTCTTCCTTGTCCATGCCTACAAGCGGCCGCAAAAGCGGGTAGGCCGCCATCATCTCGGTTACGGCCATGTTCTCGACCGTTTGGCTGGCAACTTGGCCCAGCGACTCGCCGGTGACAATGCATTGCGCTCCGATTCGTTCCGCTATTTTGTTGGCCACGCTCATCATGCACATTCTTAAAAGCAGGGTGCTCCACGCTTCCGGCGAACTCTTTTTAATTTGCATTTGCGCTTGCGTGAAGCTCACGATGTGCAGGTGGACGCTGACTCCGTATGCGGAAATTATGGCCGCGAGGTCCTCCACTTTTTTTTGCGCTTCGTCGCTGGTGTATGGGTATGAGTGGGAGTAAACCGCGTCGATTTTCATTCCGCGCCGCATCATGCGCCAGCCGGCCACGGGGCTGTCAATGCCGCCGCTCAGCAAAAGGAGGCCGTGTCCGCTCACTCCTACAGGAAGGCCGCGGTGGCCTTTTTGCGAGTCTGTGTATACAAAAACTTTTTCGCGAACTTCGATAAAGACCGTCACGTCTGGCTTGTGGACGTCCACCGCCAAAACTTTTTCGTCGTAGACGCGGGCGGCGGCGGCGCGGCTTATGGCGTATGAGTCCATCGGAAAATTTTTGTCGGCGCGGCGCGAGTCGCACTTAAAGGTCTTGGCTCCGTTCTTTGCGGCTTCCACGCAGAGGCCGTAAGCCGCTTCCTTTATCGCTTCGATATCCTTTTCCACCACAAGCGTCTTTGCCCAGCCTGTTATTCCGACTAAATGGGCGAGGCAAAATTCTATTTTTTGGGAACATGAATCTTCCGCCGTAAAATACATCCGTCCGGCGCGCAGGACAATTTTAATTTCGTCG
>CADBBB010000094.1 GCA_902792795.1 uncultured Spirochaetaceae bacterium
TGACGCCGCCGATTTGCACGCTCTTATTTACGGTCTTGATTTCGACCGCGCAGAAAGTGTCTATGTCGATCACGTCGGGCTTCTTAAAGGCCGGGTCGGCTCCTTCCAAAATTACCGGGTCGCCAGGCTTTGCCCAAGGCGCGGTCAAAACTTCGACGCAATCCTTTCCGTCGGCGTCCTTGTAGTCGGCGGCCAAAAGCATTCCGTGGCTTTCGATTCCGCGCATTTTTCGGGGAGCCAAGTTGGCCGCCAAAATTATGTTCTTTCCAATCAAGTCCTCGGGCTTAAGGTATTGGCGGAGGCCGGACTGGACTATGCGCTCGGTTCCGCTTCCGTCGTCCATTGTCTCCACATACAATTTGTCGCCCTCGGGGTTGTTGTCAACCTTAAGGATTTTGGCCACGCGAAGCTCGATGTTCTTGTTAAAGTGCGCGGGTTGCTCGGCGGCAGGAAGCGGAGCGGGCTCTTCTTTTGCGGCCTTTTTGGCTTTTTCTTTCTTTTGTTCGCCTTCTTTTCGTTCCTTTTGGCTTCCTGAGAATTTTTCCCTAAAGGCTTCCATCGTCTTTTTGTCCATCGGAGTAAAGTAAATCTCCGTGGGGCCAAGTTTGTCCAAGCCTTCCATTTTGCCCAAGTCGGACCAGTCCAAGCCTTGGAGCGTGGGCTGGCCGACGCGGCTTTCCTTTATGGTCTTTCCAAAATATCCCATGACCTTTTGCGTGTACTGGGGCATAAAGGCGTGCGCCATGATCATCAAGTCTTTGATTACATAGCAAAGGTTGTAAATAAGCTTTTCGGCCTTGGCGGGATCTTCGTTGCGCGCCTTCCAGGGTTCCGCCGCTTGGAAAGCCTTGTTGCATAAGTCTGAGATTTCGAACATCTGGCGGAAGGCGTCCTTGAGGTTGGCCCATTCCATGTTCTCGGTGATTTTGGCTTCCAAGTCGCGGACTTTGTCCCACAACTCTTCGTCAACAGGCGCGGCGGGAATCTTTCCCTCGTAGTACTTGTTGACGAACAAAAGCGTGCGGTTGACCAAGTTGCCCAAGTTTCCGACAAGTTCCGAATTAAGCTTTTCCTGGAAGTCCTTCCAAGTGAACTGGAAGTCCTGCTTTTCCGGGCGGTTGTAGAAAATGTAAAAGCGCCAAGCGTCGGCGGGAATGCCGGTTTCAATCGCGTCGCTTCCAAAAACGCCCACGCCGCGGCTCTTTGAGAATTTTCCGTCCTCATAGTTGAGGTATTCGGTGGAGCGCATGTGGGAAAGCTTTGTCCAGTCGCGGCCGCTTCCCAAAAGCGTGCAAGGGAAGATTACCGTGTGGAATGGAATGTTGTCCTTTCCGATAAATTGGAAAAGCTCGACGTCCTTGGCTTCCGGCTGCCACCAAGACTTCCAATCGAACGACGGCTTTCCCGCGGCCTTGAGTTCGTTGGCAAGCTGCTGGGTGATGGAGATGTAGCCGATCGGAGCGTTGAACCAAACGTAGAAGACCTTGTTGTCGTAGCCTTCGCGGGGAACGGGAATGCCCCACTTTAGGTCGCGGGTGATCGCGCGCTCGTTGAGGCCGTCGCGAATCCAAGCCTTAGTGATGTTGATCGCGTTGTCGCTCCACTTTCCTTCGGCCGAAGTTTTTTCCATCCAAGCGTTGAGCTTGTCGCTGATGGCCGGAAGGTTTATGTAAAGGTGCTTTGTCTCTTTTGGCTCGGGAGTCGCGCCGCAAGTGGAGCACTTTGGTTCCTTTAGCTCAATCGGGTCAAGAAGGCTTCCGCAGTCTTCGCACTGGTCGCCGCGCGCCTTGTCGCTTCCGCACTTGGGGCAAACGCCGTGAACGTAGCGGTCGGCCAAAAAGCGCTGGCACTTGGGGCAGTAAAGCTGGGTGTTGGCCTTTTCGACGATGAGGCCGTTCTTTTCCAAGTCCTGGTAGAGTTCCTGAGTGCGCTCCGTGCATTCGGGATTTGACGTGCGGCCAAAGATGTCAAAGTCGATGTGGAACCAGTCGTAGATTTTTGTGTGTTCCTTAAAGTAGTAGTCGCAAAGTTCGCGCGGGGTCTTCTTTTCCTCAAGCGCCTTTGTCTCCGTGGCGGTTCCGTACTCGTCGGTTCCGCAAATGTAGAGGGTGTCGTATCCCCTGCTCCTGCAAAATCGCGCGTAAACGTCCGCGCTGAGCATTTGTATCAAGTTTCCCAAGTGGGGAATGTTGTTGACGTACGGCAAGGCCGAGGTGACAAGTCTTCTTTTCATCTGCTTTCCTCTATAAATTTAAGTTGAAATATTATAATGAATTTGAACGGAAAATTCAAGGGCGCGGATTGGGCGGCTTGAATTTTTCCGCTCGTTCAGATAATATAAAGCCCCTATGCTCGATTTGGACGCGCTAAAAAAAGAACTCAATCCCCAACAATACCTCGCCGTAACGACGACAGAAGGCCCCATCCTCATCATCGCGGGAGCCGGAAGCGGAAAGACGCGCGTAATCACGTTCCGCATAGCGCACATGCTGGACAAGGGCATTCCGCAAAGCCAAATACTCGCGCTGACCTTCACCAACAAGGCCGCGCGCGAAATGGAAAGCCGCGTCAAGGAACTTACGCAAAAAAAATTGCAAAACCTCACCGTGTCGACCTTCCACGCCTTTGGCGTGCGGATTTTGCGGCAAGAAATCGCGGCCCTTGGCTGGCGCGAAAACTTCACGATTTACGACGAAAGCGACAAGATTGCCTTGATAAAGGAAAGCGGCCGCGAGCTAAAGATGAGCCCAGAGGCGATGGACTGCTACAAAATCGCGATTTTGTTCAGCGACATAAAGACAGGCCGAAAGGATTGGAAGGAAGAGACTGACATGTACCGCGAGCTTTACCAGTCCTACCAGGAAGGCCTAAAGCTTTACAACGCGGTGGACTTTGACGACTTGATCGTCCTTCCGATAAAAATTTTCCGCGAGTTCCCCGAGATTTTGCAAAAGTACCGCGACCGCTACAAGTATTTGATGATAGACGAATTCCAGGACACGAGCCACCAGCAGTACGAGATGATGCATTTGCTCGCAGACAAGAATGTCGCGGTCGTTGGCGACGACGACCAATCGATTTACAGCTGGCGCGGAGCGGACTACCAAAACATAATAAATTTTGAAAAGGACTTTGAGGGCGTAAAGGAAATCCGCTTGGAACAGAACTACCGTTCCACAGAGACGATTTTGGAAGCGGCCAACGGCGTCATCAGCCACAACACAAACCGCAAGGACAAAAAGCTCTGGAGCCAAAAGACCGTGGGCAACAAGCCGATTGAAATTTTTATGCCGCAAAACGAAACCGACGAGGCGGACTTTATCGCGGAATCGATACAGGGAATTTGCGCGGAGGAAAAAATCAAGTACGACGACTTTGGCGTCTTGATTCGCTCCAACACGCAGAGCCGCCCGATAGAGGAAGCCTTTTTGCAGGCCAACATCCCCTACACTATGAGCGGCGGCACAAGCTTTTTTGAAAGGAAAGAAATCAAGGACGTCGTCTCGTACCTGCGCGTGATAGCAAACCACGACGACGACATAAATCTTTTGCGCGTTCTCAACACGCCCCGCCGCGGAATAGGCCGCTCCGCGCTGGAGGCCTTGAACGAGCGCGCCGCCGCCCTCCATTGCTCTTTGTGGGAAGCGATAAAGAGCCTGCAAGCCCAAGACTCGGGCGCGAACGGTTCGCAAGCGGACGGCGGCATGCAAGACGGCGACTTTGAGCTTGTTTCCGACGAGCCGCAATCCAAGGCAAGCCCAAAAAGCGCCAGCGGCGCTTTGTCGCCAAAAACTTTGGGCGCCTTGGCCGAGTTCACATCCCTAATCGAAAGCAATTCCAGCATGTTGGGCGGAAAGGGCTTGGCAAAAAAAGTCAAGGCTCTCGTGGAAGAAATAAATTACTGGGACTTTTTGATTTTGGAAAATCCCAAGTCCGAAAAGGCCGCGCGCTTTAAATACCTAAACGTGGAGTCGCTTATCAATTCCATCGAGCAATGGGAAAACAACCCCGACAACTTTGGAAAGACAAGCCTCTACGACTACCTTAACCGCATCACCCTTCTTAGCCGCGACGACATGGATGACGAAGGCGACAAGGGCAAGGTCAACCTTATGACCATACACGCCTCAAAGGGCTTGGAATTCCCGGTAGTGTTCATCGCCGGCGCGGAGGAAGGCTTGATACCCCACGCGCGCGCGATAGAGGAAGACGAAAAGAATGTCGAAGAGGAGCGGCGCCTTTTTTATGTGGCCATCACGCGCGCGCGCGACAAGCTCTACATTTCTTCTTGCGCCAAACGAAAAAAAATGAGCGCGACAGTTGAATGCCAACCGTCGCGCTTTTTGGACGAGATTCCTCCGCGCCTTGTCGAATACCACGAGCCGCAGCAAGCGGTAAGCGACGAAAAGGCGCTGGATATCCTTGCCAATATGAAAAAAATGTTTTCCGTACCGAGCGACAACTAGGCAGCGTCCTCAAGGACGCGGCGGAACCGCTCGAAACAACGATTTTGGTCTTGCCGGTCGACAACACGAGCGGATTAGTACCGGATTTTCTTTCCGCTGCCGGCGTAGAAGCCGTTGCGCATCTCAATGACCTGGGGATCCTTAAGGTAGTCGTCAAATTCCATCATGCGGTCAATCACGCCCTTGGGAGTTATTTCCACAATGCGGTTGGCGATCGACTGGATGAACTCGTGGTCGTGGCTTGAAAAAAGCACGACGCCCGGGAATTGGACCAGCGCCTCGTTGAGCGACTGGATCGCCTCCAAGTCCAAGTGGTTGGTCGGGTCGTCCAAAATCAAGACGTTGGCGCCGGAAAGCTGCATCTTTGACAGCATGCAGCGAACCTTTTCGCCTCCCGACAAAACGTTGACCGGCTTTAAAGACTCGTCTCCGGAAAAGAGCATTCTTCCCAAAAAGCCGCGCACAAAGGCGTCGTTTTGGTCGGGCGAGTATTGCTTGAGCCAATCGGTTATCGAATAGTTGTTCTTAAAGAAGGCGGCGTTGTCGCGCGGAAGGTAGTCCTGCTTTGTGGTCTGGCCCCAAAAGTATTCTCCGCTAGCGGCTTTTTTTGTTCCGCTTACGATGTCAAAAAGCGCGCTGATGGAATTGTGCTCGATTCCCACAAAGGCAATTTTGTCCGTGCGGTTTACCGTCAAAGAAAAATTCTTCAAAAGCTCGTTTCCGTCCTCGGTAAAATTCACTTCCTTGACTTCCAAAACATTGTTGCCGATTTCGCGGTCGGGGCGGAAATTCACATAGGGGAATTTTCGGCTTGTCACAGGAAGCTCTTCCAGCTCCAGCTTTTCCAAGACGCGCTTTCGGCTTGAAGCCTGTCCTGCCTTTGAAACGTTTGAAGCGAAACGCTGGATGAAGGCCTTGAGCTCCGCCATCTTGTCCTCGCGCTTTTTTGCCTGGTCCTTAGCCTGGCGCTGCAAGACTTGGCTCATCTGGTACCAGAAGTCGTAGTTGCCGGTAAATTGGCTGATTTTTCCGTAGTCGATGTCGCAAATGTAAGTACAAACGGAATTCAAAAAGTGGCGGTCGTGGCTAACGACAATCACGATGTTGGGAAATTCCATCAAGAAATTTTCCAGCCATGAAATCGACTCCAAGTCCAAGCCGTTGGTCGGCTCGTCCAAAAGCAAAATGTCGGGATTGCCAAAAAGCGCCTGCGCCAGCAAGACGCGAACCTTTTGGCTTTCGTCCAAGTCGCTCATCATCTTGTCGTGGAATTCTTCTTCCAAGCCAAGGCCCGAAAGCATTTGCTCGATTTGGTTTTCGGCTTCCCAGCCGCCCATCTCGCTGAACTCCGCCTCAAGCTCAGCGGCCTTGTTTCCGTCCTCTTCGGTAAAGTCGGCCTTTTCGTAAATGGCCTCGCGCGCCTTGGCGGTCTCGTAAAGCTTGGGGTGGCCCTGAAGGACGGTGTCCTTTACGCTAAAGGAGTCAAATGCAAAGTGGTCCTGCTTGAGCACGGCCATGCGCTCGCCGGGCGTGATTGTGATCGTTCCGCCGTCGTGCTCCAACTCGCCGGAAAGCACTTTTAGGAACGTTGACTTTCCCGCGCCGTTGGCTCCGATTATTCCGTAGCAGTTTCCGCTGGTGAACTTTAGGTTCACGTCTTTAAAGAGCGGCTTTTCGCTGAATTTAAGAGATACGTCTGAAACTGTAATCAATGTGAAGCTCCCTTATTTTTTCTTTCCAAAAAGCGACTTAAAGAAGCCCACTATGCCGCGGTTTTCCAAAGTCTTTTTAGGCGCGGCTTTTGCGCCGGGCTTTTGTCCTGCCTTCTTTCCTTGGAAGGAAGCCCCCTTGGCGCCGCCCTTCTTGTCAAAGCGGTCGCGCTTGTCATAGCGCTTGTCGTAAGGCTTTTTGCCGCGCTTGTCGCCGCGAGGCGCGCCGGCCTTTTCAGAATATTTTTTCTTGTAGACTTCCATTCGCTCTTCAAACGAAAGTCCTTCAAGGCTCTTGTCAAACTCGCGCTTTTCTCCGCGCTTTTCGGGTCGGCCTTCGCCGCGCGGCTTTCTGTCTCCGCGCTCGCCGCGCCTTCCGCGTCCGTCACGGTCTCCGCGTCCGCCATTTCTGTCGCCGCGGCCATAGCCGGAACCGCGCGAATCGCGCTCGTCGTCTCCGCCCCAGCCGTAAGTGTCAAGCTTGATGTAAACGCCCTTGCTCTTGTCTTCGGCCAACTGGTCGTCGGAGCAAACGCTTGAAGGAATTTGCTTGTCGATGTAGCGCTCGATTACGGGCAAATCGTAAACGTCTTTTTCGGAACAGAAGGTGTAGGCCTTGCCGCTCTTTCCGGCGCGGGCCGTGCGTCCGATTCTGTGAACGTAGTTCTCCGGCTCGTTGGGAAGGTCGTAGTTGACGACCATCGCGAGGTCGTTGACGTCAATTCCGCGCGCGGCGACATCGGTGGCGACCAAGATGGAAAATTTACCGGCCTTAAAGTTGTTCAAGGTTTCAAGGCGCTTTGACTGCTGCATGTCGCCGATGATAAAGCCCGACTCAAAGCCGTTAATCTTAAGGCGCTTTCCAAGGATTTCGCAGCCCTTCTTTGTGTTGCAGAAAATCAAGACGCTTTCGGGCTTGTCGCGGTTCAGGATTCCCAAAAGGAGCGGAAGCTTTTTGTCGCTTGAAACATGGATCAAAGACTGGTCGATTTCGTCAACCGTGATGTTCTCGGCTTCGATCGTGATTTCCTTTGCGTCGCGCGTGTATTCCCACGCCAAGTTCTTTACGTAAGTGTTGAGCGTGGCGCTAAAGAGCATCGTCTGGCGCGCCTCGGGGTTGGGAATGAACTTTAGGATTTCGCGAAGGTCGGGATAAAAGCCCATGTCGAACATTCGGTCGGCCTCGTCGATTACCAAAAAGCCTACGCCGCTCAAGTCCAGCTGGCCGCCCTTCTTAAGGTCGATGATGCGGCCCGGCGTTCCAACGATAAAGTCAACGCCCTTTTCAATCGCCTCAACCTGAGCCTTGTAGCCCACTCCGCCGTAAAAGCTAAAGGCCTTTAGGCTTGTTCCCGAAAGAAGCTTTTTGGCTTCGTCTTCCACCTGAACGGCAAGCTCGCGCGTGGGAACCAAAACAAGAGTCTTTTTTCCATCGTTCTCAGGGTTTGAAAGCCGTTCCTGAATTATGGAAACCAAATAGGCGGCCGTTTTTCCAGTGCCGGTCTGGGACTGCACGTACAAATCGTCCCCGGCAAGAGAGGTCTTTAAAACCTGTTCCTGAACAGGAGTGCATGTTTCATAGCCGGCCTGGGCTATGCCTTTAAGAAGGTCCTCATGCAAGGCAAATTCTGTAAAATTCATAGGAAAAGATTATAATGGAATGAATCTTTTTATTCAAGAGAGAAAGCGCGGCCGCCTAGGGCAAGGGCGGAATAACTAGACACGGAACCACGCCATATTGTGGATAAGCGTTGCAATATCTTGGATCTCCTTTGCTTCCGACGTTATTGATATAGTCTAT
>CADBBB010000095.1 GCA_902792795.1 uncultured Spirochaetaceae bacterium
TCTTGGTGGCGATGGCCTTGGCGACGCCTTGGTTTGTAAACTTGGCGAACGTGTTCAAGAATTCCTGCTCGTCGCGGGTTCCTCTGTTGAGAACGCCGATTTCGTCCTTGCGCTCAAACTTTAGGCGCGAGATTATCGGCGTGTTGAAATTTCCTTTTTGAATTTCGTTGGCCGCAAGAGAAAGTTTGCGCAAGGGGCGGCTTATGACAAAGCGCGAGAAGAACAAGATGAAAATTATGGTCACAAAAAGAACCGCGGCGGTAAGGTAAAAGTTGTTCTTGGTGGCCGCGCGCGCGCCTTCCAAAACAGAGTCGAGCGGAACCACCGTCATCACCACGATGTCAGCCACCGGAAGCTTTTGGTAGGCTCCAAAGTAGGGAATCTTTTTTTCCGTCTCCGCGTCAATTTCGTTGTAAGGAATTTGGCGGGCGGTGTCGTTGTTCTGGTTGTTGTCGCGCATCTCGCGGACAAGCGGATAGTTCTTCATGCTCTCGCCGCGCAGGATTCGTTCCGAGTCCGGATGGACCAAAAGCTCGTCCGAGTCGTTTATCATGAAGCTGGTGTTGAGCGAGCCGGTTCCAAAAATGTCGGTCAAGCCTTCCGCCGAAAAAGTGACGCAGCAGGCTTGGTCGCGGCCGTTTTCCTTGTAGGGGAACAAAAGGCAAAGCGCGCTGCGTCCAAAGACAGGGCTGGCATTGCAGGCGATTGTCTCGCCCGCGCAAGAGCGGCGCAAAGCGTCCTGGTTTTGCCTAAAAAATTCTTCCTGCGCGCTTTCGTCTATTTCGTTGGAAATGAAAAAGCGGCTGTTTGTCATTCTTATGTCGCTGGAATTGGAGGCCGTGGCGCTGTCCGCCGACAAGACGTAAATGGAAGCGATGTCGGGATTGCGCTCAAAGAAAAAGCTTTGCGCCTGTCTTGAAAGCGCGGAGCTTCTTCCGCCCTGCACGACGCTGAGCAAGTCCAAAAGCTGGAAGACGTTCGAGCGGATTGTGTTGAGGCGTTCCTCAACCGAAGACGCGGAGCGAGAGTTGATCGTAAGGTTGTTTTCCTCCGCCGTAAGACGCGCGTCGCGGCTCTGGAAGTAGCTGTTTAGAAACGTGACCGAGCCAAGCGCCAAGGCAACGATGAGTCCGATTATGAGCGCCAGCGTCACTCCGATAGGACGCTTTACGCGAATGTTCTTTTCGCCTTCTTTGTTCTTGTCTTTCATACTTTTTGAAAATACTCCAACTATCTATTATATCGATATATAGAAGAATGTTCAATACCGCGAGATTAAAAAAAACAAAACTTTTATCGCAGGCCTTCCGCGCATAGAAGCAAGACAAAAAACGCGGAAGGGCTTGAAAAAAAAGCGCGCCGCGATTAGAATGTCGGCATGACGGTCGCCCAACTCCAATACAAAATAGAAGTTGGCCTTGCGGTGGAATTTGTCCATCAGGGCCAAAAGTATTTTATACGCGGCGACAAAGAAAAGGGCCGCGCCTGCGTCGCGTTTGGAAAAGACTATGAGGTCGGGCAAAAATACGCCACGTTCACGCAATTTATGGACGAAGCGATGGTCGGAAACCAATACTTGCGCGAATACATTCGGACCTTGTGACTTATGGAAGAAAATCCTGATTTTTTGACAAAACAGCTCATCACTTACATTGGGAACAAGCGCGCGCTTTTAAAGGACATCGAGGCAAAAATCCAAGGAGTCCGAAGCGAACTGGGCGGCCGCCGCCTTAACAGCGCCGACCTCTTTTCCGGATCCGGCTCCGTTTGCCGCCTTTTAAAGCGCCACAGCAAAAAGATTTTCGCCAACGACTTGGAGACATATTCCTTCATCCTCAACGACTGCTACCTTACAAACATAAAGGATTTTCCCCAAAAGGAATGCGCCGAGATTCGTTCCGCCATCCTAAGCGCCGCCGCCCGCAAAAAGACGCCCGGAATAATCGCACGAAACTACGCCCCGCAAGACGACAACGACATTAAGGCCGGCGAGCGGGTCTTTTACACGCGGAAAAACGCGCTTTTGCTTGACACCTATCGTTCGCTTATAGAAAAAAAGTGCCCAGCCGAATTGCGAAAATTCTTTTTGGCTCCCCTTTTGACGGAAGCTAGCGTCCATGTGAACACAAGCGGCGTTTTCAAGGGCTTTTACAAGGACAAGAACACGGGTCTTGGCTGCTTTGGAGGAGCGGGAAAGGACGCGCTCAAGCGCATTTTGGGAGAGGTGGAACTTAAGGAGCCGGTCTTGAGCCGCTTTGACTGCGAGCGGGAGCTGTTCCAAGAGGACGCGGAGGCCCTGGCCCAAAAGCTTAGGGGCCTGGACTTGGCCTACCTTGACCCGCCCTACAACCAGCACCCTTACGGCTCCAACTATTTTATGCTCAACTTGCTGGCCAAAAACAAAATCGACGCCGAGCTCAGCCCGGTGAGCGGAATCGTCCAAAACTGGAACCATTCGCAGTTCAACAAGGCGAAGCTGGCTCTGGGCTCATTGGAAAAGATTGTCGCGGCCTTGGACGCAAAATTTATCGTCATCTCCTACAACTCGGAAGGCTTCATCGGCTTGGAGGAAATGCAGAGCATGCTCAAGCGCTACGGAAAGCTCGACACGACCGCGATTCCCTACAACGCCTTCCGCGGAAGCCGAAACCTCTCCGGCCGCGCGATTCATGTAAGGGAATACTTGTTTGTGTTGAAAAAAATTTAATTCACAAAAAAAACGGCGGCCTCCCCTTACGAGAAGACCGCCTAAGGTTTGCGCTAGAAGCGCGTCAGTCCTGCCAGGAATATGTCAAATCGCCGTTTATGACATCGTCAGGCAAAACTTTGTCATACGAACCCGTGCCGACGCACAAAAAATAATCACTCCCATGGAATTTGAATATAGCATGCTCTAAATCCGCAAGCTCGATGAGGCACGAATCGTTCTCAGAGCGCCCGCGCGCGTCTGTCCATGTGTCGCCGTCACTGTAGTAAAACTTTCCGGCATCGCCAAGATCTATGAACTTCAGAGAAGGGTATGTGTATGGACTGTCGCTGATGCCGTCTGCATACGGCGTGCCGCCAATTTTGATTGTGCCGCAAGAGCCTACGTAACTCGTGCCGCTGCGACCCTTTCCAATACTCTTAGCTGAGTTGCCTCCAAATGTGCCCGCAGTGGCGGTAACTTTAGTGACAGTGTCGGCAATTGTAATAGTTCTGACAGTTGAGTTGCCTCCGCCACAACCAATGCCGGCGCCGCAAGACCCCTCACTGGCGCCAGTCGCTGTAACAGTTCCGCCTGTTATGCTAATATCTCCACAAATACCGTAATAGCCAGCGCCAATGCCAGGACCACGAAGAGCAAGACAAGTAGCAGTTACTGTTCCGCCTGTTATGGAAATATTTCCGCATGTTTGAGAGTCACCATAGTTGTTTCCGCCCGAGCCAATGGCAGCGGCAAGGTTTGCGGTGCTAGCAGTTATTGTTCCGCCTGCTATAACGATGTTTCCGCATGGCAAGCCAACTCCTCCGCCAATTCCAGCTCCTGTCGGGCTCATTTCAGCGCCGCTAGTATTTGGACTGACTGTTAAAGCGCCAGTTCCATTAATGGTCAAAGTTTTTCCGCTTGGAACATGGATTCCAGGATAAGTAATCTTGAATCCCTTTACCGTGTTCGTCGTACCGGCTTCAAGCGTGATTGTAGCGTCGCCCACACAATTTAGACCCGCATAGTCGCCGCTTTTCCATGTACCGTCCGCATTTATGCTTGCGTTCTTTAACGTGACGGTCGCTCCGTCTGCAATGCTGATCTTCACATTGTTTGCAAGCGTTCCTGTGATGGTCATGCCGTCAGCGACTGTTGTGTCCGCAGTTACGGTCGAAAGGTCGAGCGTCGTGGCCGGAGGGCGGGTGGATGTCCACTTGGCCGTAAGGGTGACGTTCTTTGTGACGATGTACTTTCCGGCCTCGGCCTTTGTCGTTCCGTCGTACCAGCCGCCAAAGTCGTAGCCGTCCGCAGTGAGGGCGGGCAGCTGCTTCGCGGTGAGGGCCGTTCCCGAAAGAACTTTTATAGCCTCTGGAGCCGTTCCGCGCTCAGTGGAATACTTTACGGTAAACTCCAAACCCGGAACATAGCCCGGTCCGTCCGAAGAGTTGTCGCAGGACATAAAGCCCAGCGTCAAGCTAAAAGCCGCCAAAAGCGCGGCAATCTTTGCAATTTTTCTCATTTAGAACCTCCTAGCAAGAAAAATTTAAAAAGAGAATCGCCCGCGCGCAAGGAGCGGGCTCCGATCAAGAAAGAAGATAGAATCCTTCTATTGATTGATTGATTGATTGATTGATTGATTGATTGATTGATTGATTGATTGATTGATTGATTGCGCCGCGCGCGCGAATTTATGTCAATAGGTTTTGACATTTTTTTTGAGAAAATTTCACTGTGTTTCGCGCCGTTCAGCAACATGAATAAGATTGTCACACGGTTTTTGCGATTTGTCAAGGAAAATGTTACCGAAAAAACAAAGGTTTATTTTGTGAGGTTTTTGGGGAAAAATGGGTTTTATAAGGCCAAATCTTTCTGTTTTATAAGTTTGTCAATGATAGGGTGAATCAGCGCTGTGTTCTCAAACTTGTTTATGGCGCAAACTTTTTTGCCGGCGTCTTTGCTCGAAGCGCCGCAGTGAAAAACCTTTTCGTCCGCAGTTTTATAGTCCAAGACAATGAATCTGTCATGTGAATCTGGATTTGGCTTTACGCTCAGCATTCCAAATTGGGAATTAAAATCCACAACCTCTGAAGCTGTAAGAAAGCCCTTGCGTCCATGTCCGTTTTGGGTGAATAGGACTACTTGCGCGCCCGCTTTTTTGTGTTTTAAAAGATTCAAAGTTTTTATGTCAACATAATCGTCGATGACATAAATCGTTTTTTTGGCAAGCTTGTAAATGTCAATGTAAGCGACATCCGCCTCAAACTTTTGGCCTTTGTAAATAACAAAATTCTTTATGTCCGTCGGATCTAAAAAGTTTTCATTTATTTTGCTTATGCTGTCATAAATCTTTTTGATTTCTTTGTCTGTCTGCGCCTGTTTTTCCTTTAAAGAAATGTTTTGTTCGGATATAGCCAAAACCGAATTTGTAAGCAGACGAAGCTCGTTTCTGGTCACAAACTGAATGTTTTCCTGGACATATCGCTTTAGGTTCCTGAACGCTCGCATAATGAACACGCTTTGCTGTTCAGCCACGGAACCGCGCAAAACGGTAGCCAGCATATAAATGCCTTGCTCCGTAAACGCAAACGGAAGTTTGCGAGTTCCACCATCTTGACCTGAAAACAAGCTTTGATTCCGTGAAGTCACAATTTGTGACTTCACGGAATCAAAGTCGTTTGGTGAAGTCGCAATTTGCGACTTCACGGAGGCAAAACTTGAAGTCGCAATTTGCGACTTCAAGTTTTCCAACTCACCTCTTGTGAGCTGGAACATAAAATCATTAGGGAAACGCTCTATGTTGCGTTTTACCTGTTCATTAAGTCGCTTTACTTCATATCCATATATATCAGCAAGGTCAAAATCGAGCATAACCTGCTCGCCGCGAATCGTGTAAATCTTGGAGCGCAAATCATTTTCGTTGCGAATAAAAACATCTTTATCCATATGTGAACTCCTTTGAAATTTCTACATAATAAAGATATAGATGATTGCGCAGAATTTACTCTGTTTTTGAAAAAAAACAAAAAAATTTGAGAAAATTTCTGGATTTTTTGTATAGCGGAACAGTTCCCCCGCTACGCGCGGACGGACAGCCACTTTTGGTAAGCCTTGTAGGTCGTTTCCAAAAGCGTGTCCACGTCGGAGTGTTGCGCCTTCCAGCCCAGGACTTGGGCGGCGTACTTGGCGCTGGCGACGAGGCTGGCAGGGTCGCCGGGGCGGCGCTCAACGTAGTCGGCGGGGATGGGCTTTCCGGTGATGCGGCGGGCGGCTTCAACCATTTCGGTTACGGTTGTGCCCTTCTCGCTTCCAAGGTTGACTGTAAGGCTCTTTTGGTTTTTGGCGATGTATTCCAAGGCCTTTACGTGGGCCACGGCCAAGTCTGAAACGTGGATGTAGTCCCGGATGCAGGTTCCGTCGCGGGTGTCGTAGTCGTTTCCGAAAATCTTCATCTTTTCGCGCATTCCGCAGGCAACTTCCATGATTATCGGGAGGAGGTTTGCGGGATTTTGCTCAAGGCCGTAAATCTCTCCGTCCACGTCATAACCGGCGGCGTTGAAATAGCGCAGCGCGGCGAATCGGAGTCCGCGAAGCTTTTCGTACCAGGCCATGAATTCTTCTATCTTGAGTTTTGTAAAGCCGTAGTAGTTTTCGGGATTCTTGGGATGGGCCTCGTCAATCGGCAAATACTGGGGCTCGCCAAAAACCGCCGCGCTTGAGGAGAAGACCATCAATTTGCAGCCATGCTCCACCGCGCTGTTTATGATGTTCAGCGTTCCGGTGATATTGTTTACCGAATATTTTTCGGGGCTTACCATAGATTCGCCCGCCGCCTTAAATGCCGCCAAGTGAATGAAGGCGTCAAAGCCCTGCGCGAAGGCCTTGTCCAACTGTTCCTTTATGAGAATGTCTCCATGAATGAAGCCGTTTTGCTTAAAAAGATTCTGGCGCAGGCCGCTAGAAAGGTTGTCAAAAACCGTCACCTTGTGTCCCTGCTTGTTCAATTCCTTAACTACGTGGCTTCCGATGTAGCCCGCTCCGCCAATTACCAAAACGTTCATAGTTTGCCTCCGAATGATTGCATTTTTAGTATACGACAGTTTCAAGGAAAAAGCAAGGCGGAAAAAAGCGCTATTGCCAGTAGCCCGCGTGAGCGGGCAGTATATATTACCACTAGCAAAACCACACGAAGCGTGGTATAATAAATAACCTATGAAAAGAATATTTTTGGCGCTTGCTTGCGCGCTTGCATTGACGACGCTTTTGACTTCCTGCCGCCGTTCCATCGGATACTCAATTTTGCTGTGGGACATTCCGCAAAAAAATTTGCAGGACGGACAAATCGTAAAAGTTTACTTTAAGTCAAACATCAGCCATGTTTATGTAATCGGACTTCCCGACTCAAAGGAAAATTTGGAAGTTCCCCTTTGGCAGCTGACGCAGCCCTTGTCAAAAAAGAAGGCGCTCAAAGCCGCGCAAAAATACGCGGAGTTCCAGCACAAGTACGCAAAAATAAAAATCGACGGACTTCCGGTGCGCGCCGATCCGGTGAACACTTCAAAGCAAAAATACCGCCTGCACAAAGACGAGGTGGTGAAAATTCTTTACAAGGGAAAGGGCCAGGACGTAATCATGCACTCGGGCGAAAAGCTTGAAGGCGACTGGCTTTGCGTTTTGACGACGGGCGGAACGCAGGGCTGGTGCTTTTCGCACAACCTCTTGGTATACGAAACAGGCGAAGGCGGAAAAATCGTCGGCGGCCAAATTGAGGAAGCGCCCGCGGAAGACGAGGACGCGATTTTGAACCAAGTCCTTCAAGCCAGCTGGCGGCCCGAAAGCTACCAGCGAATGTTGGAGCAAGGAACGATTGACTTGGAGACGATGAAAAGCGCCTACGGCTTTGACACCGGCGTCGAAAGCGGAAAAGTTTCCATCAACATAAGCGGCCGCTACCGTTCCGCAAACTACGCGGGAATCACGAAAGTCCGCGACAAGGTTTACGACTTTAACGGAACGCCCTTCCAAATGATCATCCGCGACGCCAACCAAATCGTCGTCAACTACACAGGCAACGACAACAAGCCGGAAGCCTACACCTTTGTGACTATTTCCTCCGACTACAACATCGACGAGCTGATCAAGGCGGAACAAGACCGACGCGCCGAGGAAATGCAAAAGCTTTACAAGGTGGATTCCTTCCGCTCCTCAAATTACGGAACGCTGACGTTCACGGGGAACGGAGCCTTCACTTGGAACAACTTTTCCCTCCTAGTGCCCAACGTCATTTCCGAAAGCGCCAAGGGCAAGGGAAAAGTTTCAATCAAGTATTTAATCAGCCAAGAGCTCAAGGGCCGCTTTGACGGAATGTTGACCTTTGTCTTTGACGGCTCTCCCAACGAAGTGAATTTCTTTTACAAGAATTCCGCGAACGGACTTACGCTTGAAGACGCGAGCGGCGCGAACATAAAGAACAACGTCGCGCAAAGCCAGTCCAAGAGCCCGATCGTAATTTTCTTCAGCAGGTAGAACAAAAATGGCCTTTGTTCAATTTTCAAAAGTCTCGCTTTCTTTTGGCGACAAAAAAATTCTCGACAACGTTTCCGTAAACTTAAAGACCGGAACAAAGGCCGCGCTCACCGGCGCTAACGGCGCGGGAAAATCAACGCTCATAAAAATTATGGCGGGCTTGCAGGAACCCGACGGCGGAGAGCGGATCGCGCAAAAGGACGCGCGCATAGCATACCTTCCCCAGTCGGGCTTGACGCATTCCGGCTCCACGCTTTTGGAGGAAGCCGACCGCGCATTTGAATACGGCTACAAGATTCAGGAAGAAATCGACAAAATTGGAGACGCGCTAAAAGAAAACCCTTCCAACAGCAAGGAACTTTTGGAAAAGCACGCCGCCCTCCTTGCAAGCCTTGAATCGTCGGGCTGGTACAGGCGCGAGGCGCTCGCGGAGTCTGTCCTATTGGGCCTTGGCTTTGACCGCAAAGACTTTGACAAAATGACCGACGAGTTCTCGGGCGGCTGGCAGATGAGAATCGCGCTGGCCAAGGCCCTGATGCAGGGGCCGGACATTTTGCTTCTCGACGAGCCGACCAACTACCTTGACCTTGAGGCCCGCGCTTGGCTTGAAACGTTTTTGCAAAACTACAAAGGCGGCTTTTTGCTTGTAAGCCACGACCGCTACTTTTTGGACGTGACGATAAACGAAGTATACGAGCTTTTCAACGGGCAGCTAAACCGCTACCCCGGAAACTATTCCCATTACGAGAAAACGCGCGAGTCGGAATTGAAAACCTTGCTCGCCGAATACCAAAAGCAGCAGGAAGAAATCCAACACTTGCAGTCCTTCATCGACCGCTTTGGCTACAAGGCTTCAAAGGCTGTGCAGGCGCAGAGCCGGCAAAAGATGCTGGACAAAATCGTTCCGATAGAAATTCCCGACTCGCTAAAGAAGATTCACTTTAAGTTTCCGCCCGCGCCACATTCCGGCCAAATCGTCTTGAGGCTCAACGGCATCACAAAAAGCTACGACGGCGCGACGAACGTTTTGGACAAGCTTGACTTGCAATTGGAAAACGGCGAGCGTCTTGTAGTCGTGGGCCACAACGGCGCCGGAAAGTCAACGCTCTTGCGAATCATCGCGGGCGTAGACAAAGATTTTAGCGGAGAGATAATTCCCGGAGCGGGCGTTCAAATCGGATACTTTAGCCAAGACAGCGCGGAGACAATCAAAGGCAGCGAAAGCGTTTTGCAAAGCATAGAAAACATTTGCCCGCTTGAGCTTGTTCCAAAAGCCCGCGACATGCTGGGCGCCTTTTTGTTCCGAGGCGACGACGTATTTAAAAGCCTTGACGTTTTGAGCGGCGGAGAAAAATCGCGCGTGGCCTTGCTGCGCCTCCTTCTAAAGCCGATAAACCTTTTGGTGCTTGACGAACCGACCAACCACTTGGACATGCATTCCAAGGACGCGCTCTTGGAGGCGCTCAAAGATTTTGGCGGAACGGTTGTCTTTGTAAGCCACGACCGAGGCTTTATCCAAGATTTGGCCACGCGGGTTTTGGAACTAAAGCCCGGCAGCGCGAGAAACTTTTTGGGCGGCTACGAGTATTACTTGGAGCGTTTGGAAGCCGAAGCGGGCGGAAATGAAAACGGGTCGCAAGCCCAAAACTCCGCGAACAAAAATGGTTCGCAAGGCCAAAACGCGGCCAGCGGAAAAAGTTCGCAAAACCAAAACGCCGCCGCAAGCCAAAAATCGGCCGCCGCTCTCAGCTGGGAAGAGCAAAAGAAAGCCGCCAACGAACGCAAGCGCTTGGAGCGTTTGGTCGAAAAGCTTGGAACTCAAATCGAAGAAAAAGAGGCGGCCAAAAAAGCGCTTGAAGAAAAAATGTCCGACCCCGCCGTTTACTCCAACGGAGCGGCGGCCAAGGAAGTTCAAGCGCAAATCGCCGCCGTCGACACGGAGCTGGAAGCGCTTAACGTGGAATGGGAAAAAGCCGCCGAAGAACTGGGATAAAAACAACTGCAAAAAGGAGAATGTTTATGGAAAACGGAATCAAAGAAAACAACAGCATCAGCAACTTCATCGTAAAGAACAGAATCAGGGTGAACGGCTACCTTAACACCGCCCTGCTTTTCTTTATCATAACCGGCCCCGCGATAGCGCTGGGAATCAAGACTGATTTTTTTCCTGACATAAATTACACAACCTGCATTATCATTTCCGCGGTAATCGCGGTCTTGGCGGCCATTCATAAAATTCTTTTAAAGAAAATTCCCCAGTCGATTTTTACAAGCGTCTTCGCGCTGACGGCTCTGGACGTGATCATCGTCTATATGGCATGCAGCCATGTCAACATTCATTTGACTTGGTTCTTGGTTCCGCTTTTGAGCTTGCTCTTTGTGGACAATATGATTTACTTTTATTCCACCGCGCTCAACTACGCGCTTATGTTCGTGGCGACATTCTTTACCGCTCCCTACCAAGCGGCGCTCAACTCAAGGTACGAAAACAGTCTTGACTTCTTTTTTGACAGAATCGGCGGCTTTACAATCGAAACCCTTATCATGTTTGCGGCCGGCTACACAATCGCGCGTCTTGCCAAAGATTATTTTGGAACGCTGTTCATGCAATACGAAACAATCAAGAGCCATGAACAGGACATGTCGGAAAAGCTTGAGCTTTTGAATTCCATCGTCGAAATCTACGACAACGTGAACTTGATCAACTTTATCGACAACACCGAAATGCCCTTGCGCGACCCCGAAAAGAAAAAGCGCGGAATCGACATGAAGGCGCAAACTCACACAATCATGAACCAAAGGATAAAAGACCAAGTCATGCCCGACCAGCTTGACTCCTTCTTGACCTTCACCAACATAAAAACAGTTCGCGCCCGCCTTTCGCATAAAAAGCTCATCTCGGCCGACTTCATCGACGTGGTCTCCGGCTGGTTCCGCGCGCAATACATCACGGTGGACTCAACCTTGGACGGAATTCCCAACAAAGTCATTTACACGACAAGAAACGTTGACGAAGAAAAGCAGCGCGAGGAACACTTGATCCGCCTTTCTATGACCGACGAAATGACGCGCCTTTACAACCGAAGATGCTACGAGGAAGACTTGGAAGAATACAGGCTTAAGGGAGCGCCCGAGGACTTGGTCATTTTTTCCATCGACGTGAACGGCTTGAAAACCGTCAACGACACAAAGGGCCACGCCGCCGGCGACGAACTCATAAAGGGCGCCGCGGATTGCCTCGCTCTCTCAGTCAGGAACTTTGGAAAAGTCTACAGAACAGGCGGCGATGAATTTATGGCCATCGCTTGCGTAAAAAACCCCGAAAAAATTCGCGAAGAAATCAAAAAGAAAGCCTCCGAATGGCACGGCATGTACACAGAAGAAATGACGATGTCAATCGGATTTGCCCAAGCGCAAAACTACAAGTCCGCCTCAATCGACGACCTTGAGCGCATGGCCGACGCCGACATGTACTCCGAAAAGGAAAAGTTCTACAAAGAGCGCGGCATCGAGCGCAGAAAGTAGAGGTGATGGGGCCTCACCACCCCATCACAAACTGTTCAGCCTTTGTAATATCGGCTTCGTGCAACAAATGGTAAGCGTCCAATATTTTTGAGAGCGGACACTTTTTAAGAATTTCCGCAAAGGGAATGTTGTTTTTCCATTGGCAAAAGGCAAGGACATAGCCGCACCAATATTCGGCGGCGGGATAAAAGGGCTCTTTAAGAGCCTCGTCGATTTGCTTGGAGACATCCTGCCCATTCAACGCG
>CADBBB010000096.1 GCA_902792795.1 uncultured Spirochaetaceae bacterium
CGGTGGTCGCCATGTTCCGCGTGTCTTCAACTCCAACGACAGTCCGGCTCTTTAACGCCCCTGTGACAGGCGACATGCAGTCGCAAATCTTGACGCGCCTTGACCAAGAAAACGTTCAGGCCACCGTAAACGACGCAGGATACATTTCCGTTCCCGACGAAAAGACCGCCACAAAAATGCGGGAAATTCTTATCTCGGAAGGCTTGGTTCCCGCCGTAGTGGATCCTTGGGCTTCCTTCTTTGACCGCGGCTGGTCCACCACCGACGCCGACCAAAACCAAAAGAAAAAGATTGCCATAGAAAAGGCCCTGACCCAGCATATTTTGGCCGTTGACGAGGTCGCCAGCGCTTCCGTGCAGCTTTCTTTGCCCGAAGACAAGCTGTTCAAGGCCGACCAAGATCCCGTAAAGGCCAGCGTTCTTATCCGCGCCAAGCCGATGAGCGAGCTTTACACAAACCGCCGGAAAATTTTGGGCATCCAGCGCCTCATCATGAGCGCGGTGGAAGGTCTCACGGCCGAGAACTGCGTGATTACCGATTCCGAAGGAAACATACTCAATGACTTTGAGGGCATGGCCGAAAGCGACCGCCTTGACTTGGTCAAAAAGCAGGAAAAGCTGATTCGGGAAGGCGAGGCCCACTACCGCGCCCAAATCCTAAAGGCCTTGCAAAGCACCCTGACAAGCGACCGCGTCCGCGATCTGAGCATAAAAATCAGCATGGACTTCTCCAAGGAAACAAAGGATTCCGAAGTCTACCACCCGATTACAATCCGCGAGGACAACCCGGACACGCCTTACGACGATTCCGAATTCCGAGACACCCTTCCGATAAGCAGCCAAACCGTGACCCGCGAATGGCAGGGAACCGGCTTCAACCCGCAAGGCCCCGCCGGAGTGGAAGGCCAGAACCCGCCGGTATATTCCGACATGTCCAACGTCATCGGAAAGCAAACGGAAACCGGCGTGACGCAGAACAACGCGCTCAACAAGGACGTGATTCACCGCGAGGAAAGCCCCAGCTACGGAAAGGTCACTGTCTCTGTCAATGGCACTATGCACGAACTGGAGGCCCTGACCAATGACGCTGAGAAAATCCCTACAGGAGCCAAAGTCCGCATCGTCGGCTCGCGGACTACATTCAGGGCGCCATCGGCTACGACCGCGCCAAGGGCTACAAGGTCACGGTCATAAACGTGCCCTTTGACCGCAGCGCCGAATTTGAGGCGGAAGACGAGGCCATTCTCAAGGCCCGCCAAACCCGCCTGACGATAATTCTTGTGCTTGTGGGCTTGGCGGCCATTTTGGCCATATTCATCCTTTACCGCTTTATCAGCCGCGAGATGGAAAGGCGCCGCCGCCTTCGCGAAGAGGAGCTTTTGCGCAAGCAGCAGGCCGCCCGCGACCAGGCGCTTTGGGAAGCCAAGGAAGAGGGTGTGGAAGTCACCATGTCCGTCGAGGAGCGCAAGCGCGCCGAATTGCAGGAGAACGCCATCGCTATGGCCAAAGAGCATCCTGAGGACGTGGCGATGCTCATCCGCACTTGGTTGATGGAGGAGTAGTATGACTAGAGAGCAACTTAACTTTGAGATGACCTCGGACAAGGGAATTCCGGGGAAGAAAAAGGCGGCTATTTTGTTCGGCGAGCTGGATCCCGCCGCGGCCGAAAGCGTCATGGACTACCTCAACGAAGGCGAAAAGCGCAAGCTCCTAAAGGCCATGCGAAAGCTTGGAACGCGCTACAATCCCAACAATCCGGCGGAAGTTCGCGACGAAATTCAAGTGCTTGAGACTTTAGAAAGGTTCGGAAAAGTCCGAAATATATATAGGGACGTCGCGTCTGAAAGGAAGGCCTTTGAAAAGAAAATGGCGGCGCCCACCGCTCAAATAAGGAACGCGATTGACAATTATCCCGACAAGGTGGCTTCCGTTTTGAGCGCCTGGTTGAGCAAAGACAAGTAATAAATAGAGGAAGTTAAATGTCAGACGAAGCGTCAAAACCAAAGTCATCGCCAAAGCCTCAATTAAAGCCCGCCTCTGCCTCAAAAAAAGGCGGAGCCAAGGATTTTAAAAACCTCACCGGCCGCCAAAAGGCCGCCATTTTCTTGGTTTCTGTCGGAAGCGACGTTTCTTCCGAAATAATGAAGCACTTGCGCGAGGACGAAGTCGAGACATTGACTTTTGAGATCGCGCGCCTTGAGACGATTGACGCCGAAATAAAAGACCAGGTCTTGGAAGAATTCCAAGATTTGATGAACGCGCAGAACTTCATCACAACCGGCGGCATCGACTACGCGCGCGAGTTGCTCGAAAAGTCTTTGGGAAGCCAAAAGGCCATCGACATAATCAACCGCTTGACCTCCAGCTTGCAGGTCCGCCCCTTTGACTTTATCCGCCGCACCGACCCGGCGCACCTTCTTAACTTTATCCAGCAGGAATATCCGCAGACAATCGCCTTGATTTTGGCGTATTTGGAACCGGCCAAGGCCGCCGTAATTTTGCAGAACTTGCCTGAAGAAATTCAGCCGGAAGTTTCAAAGCGCCTTGCCACGATGGACCGAACCAGCCCTGACGTTTTGCGCGAAGTTGAGCGCGTTTTGGAAAAGAAGCTTTCCACCCTGTCCAGCGAAGACTACACCGCGGCGGGCGGCGTCGAATCCATCGTTGAAATCCTTAACCTTGTCGACCGTTCTTCCGAAAAGGCCATCATCGAGTCTTTGGAAGAAGAAGACCCCGATTTGGCGGAAGAAATCAAAAAGCGCATGTTCGTATTCGAAGACATCGTCATGCTGGACGACCGTTCTATTCAGCGCGTTCTTCGCGAAGTCGACACTCAGGAATTGGCCAAGGCGCTCAAGTCCGTCGACGCCGAAGTTCAGGACAAGATTTTTCACAACATGTCCAAGCGCGCGGCCAGCATGCTCAAGGAAGACATGGAATTTATGGGACCCGTGCGCCTCAAGGACGTCGAAGAGTCCCAGCAGAAGGTTGTTTCCACAATCCGCCGTTTGGAAGAAAAGGGCGACATTGTCATCGCGCGTTCCGGCGAGGACGAGCTTGTATCTTAAGGTTTTGGGGAAGTAAATGGCGAAATCTGTTTTTAGGCCGCTTGAATTTAAGGACGACAAAAAAGACGTTGTCACGCTGAAACTTTATCGCGACTACGCTCCCGTCGTTGAGGAAGTGGAGGAAGTTGCCGAGCCGGAATACACCGGCCCAACAGCCGACGACCTTAGGCGCGAGGCCGAAGAGTTCAAGAAAAATTGGGAGCTTGAAAAACAGAACATGTTGGCCGAAGCTCAAGCCAAGGCGGACGAAATTGTCCAAAAAGCCGAAGACGCGGCCTTTGCCGAAGTGAAGCGCCAGACTGACCAAGCGCAAATCGTAAAGACAGAAGCCGAGGCCGCCGCGCAGGAAACGCAAAAGGCCGCCCAAGCCGAAGCGCAAAAAATGCTTGACGAAGCCCGCGCCCAAGTTGAAAAGCTCAAGAGCGATTCTTCCAAAGAAGGCTTTGACCAAGGCCACGAGGAGGGCTTCCAAAAAGGCTACGCCGAGGCCGTCCGCCTTGTGGAGCGTTTGCATAAAATCGTCGACTCGGTCATGCTCCGCCGCGAAGAAATTCTCAACGAGACAGAGCGCCAAATAGTCGAGCTTGTAATTTTGATTACGCGCAAGATTGTCAAGGTCATAAGCGAAAACCAAAAGAGCGTCATTTTGAGCAACGTTCTCTCCGCGCTCAAAAAAGTAAAGGGCCGCGGCGACGTGACCATTCGCGTGAACCTTGCCGACGTTCAGCTTACGACCGAGCACATACAAGACTTTATCCAGCGCGTGGAAGCGATAAAAGGAATCACTGTCATGGAAGATTCCACCGTCGAAAGCGGCGGCTGCATTGTCGAAACCGACTTTGGCGCCATCGACGCGCGCATTTCCAGCCAGCTTACCGAGCTTGAAGAAAAGATTATGGAAGTGTCTCCGATTAAGAGCGTCGCAAAGTCTGACGTTCCTGACGCGTAAGTCTAGCGCGGATAAGGGCGCGGCTTTTTTGGGTGGG
The DNA here is from genome assembly GCA_902792795.1 of uncultured Spirochaetaceae bacterium. GTDB lineage: Bacteria > Spirochaetota > Spirochaetia > Treponematales > Treponemataceae > Treponema_D. The sequence goes on from CADBBB010000096.1 coordinate 4,054, forward strand.
AAAAAGTGAAGTCTTCATACAACGTTGAATTCAATCTAAATAAATATCTCAACAAAGTTCAAAACACCGAGACCATTTTGTACATCGGAAAGGTCAAGTCGGTCAACGGCCTTGAAATTTTGAGCGAAGGCCCTCGTTCCGTAATCGGAGAAATTTGCACGATAAGAATCGCGAGCCTTAAAAAAGACATGCTCGCCGAAGTTGTCGGCCTTGACGGAACGACGGTAAAGCTCACCGCATTTGGAGACACTCGCGGAATCGAAGTTGGAACGGAAGTGGTCGCCTCGGGCCAAACGCTGCAAGTGCCTGTAGGTCCCGGTTTGCTGGGCCGCGTCGTGGACGCCACCGGAAAGCCCATCGACGGAAAGGGCGACATCAACGCCGAAACCACTTATCCCGCGCAAGCCCCGGCGCCCGACGCTTTGAGCCGCCGCGACATAAACCGCCGCATAACTACAGGCGTGCGCGCGATAGACTCAATGCTCACTGTTGGAGCGGGCCAGCGCTTGGGAATTTTCGCAGGTTCCGGCGTTGGAAAGTCAACCCTTATAAGCATGATGGCGCGCAACACCGACGCGGACATAAACGTAATCGCGCTTGTCGGAGAGCGCGGCCGAGAGGCGCCAGACTTTATCAAGCGCGACTTGGGCGAGGCGGGGCTAAAGCGCTCCGTCGTTGTCCTTGCCACAAGCGACATGCCCAGCATTTGCCGCCTGCGCGCCGCTTATGTGGCGACCGCCATCGCCGAATACTTCCGCGACCAAGGAAAGAATGTTATGCTTATGTTCGACTCGGTCACGCGCTTCGCGCAGGCCCAGCGTGAAATAGGCTTGGCGGCCGGCGAGCCTCCCGCGCGCGAAGGATTTCCGCCCAGCGTCTTTGACATGATTCCAAAATTGCTTGAGCGCGCCGGCGCCAACGACAAGGGAACGATCACGGCCTTTTACACAGTCTTGGTCGAGGGCGACGACATGAACGGCCCGATCGCCGACACCGTGCGCGGCGTTTTGGACGGCCACATAATTTTGGATAGAAAGCTCGCCCAAGCCTACCATTATCCGGCCATCGACGTTTTGGCAAGCATCAGCCGCTTGAGCCGCCGCGTCACCGGAAAGAAAACCCGCGAGGCTTGCGGCCAAGTCCGCCAGTGGATGGCCGCCTACCAGCAAAACGAATTGATGATAACCACCGGCGCCTACGCCAAGGGAGCCAGCCCCGCGATTGACGCGGCGATAGACAAGCATGAAGAAATCGAAGAATTCTTAAAGCAGGAAGAGACGGACGCTTGCCCGATGAACGACACCTTGGACAAACTTTCCGCCCTTACCGGCATCGAAATTCCTAAAGAAGAATATGTGGAGCGGCCCGCCGTCGCGATTCCCAGCGTGGCGCAAGTGGTTGACGGCCGCGCGTCCGAGTCTGGCGGCGAAACGGCCCAAAAAGCCGCAGGCGCGCCGACCGCTTTGGGCGCTGACGTCGCGGCGGGCAGGGCTTGAAAAAATTTGTCTTTGAGCTTGAACAGCTTTTAAATCTCAGAAAGTACGAGCAAGACCAGGCGCAAATAGAGCTGGGAAAGGCTGTCCAAGTTGAACAGCGGATACAAGCCGACCTTGACTCGCTTGCCCAGCGATATGTGGCCGCAAAGCGCCTGTCCGAAGGCCAAAGCGATTTTGGCGCCATTTCTCAAACCCAGCAATTTTTTCAGTTTATAAAGCAAGAGCAAGAGCGGCTCATGTCCGACATGGCCAAAGCCAAAATCGTGACGGACGAAAAGCGCGGCCTTTTCAACGTCGCCATGCAAAAGCACGAATCCATCAAAAAACTCAAGGAGCGCCAATTCGCGGCCTTTAAGGACGAGCAAAAAAAGCTCGAAGCCAAGGCGCTCGACGATATTGTCACCGCCAAGTACAACTAAAAAACGCGGCCCCAAATGGCGGGTCCCAGCGACGAAAAAAATCCTTGGAGCCTCCCGTCCTTCGCTCTCGGCTTGATGCCTGCGGCCAAGCCGTTCGCTGACGGGTCCTTCCAAGTCTTTTTTTCTGCGTCCCGCCTCAATGTCCGCGTGGTTAAGTACTGTTACAGGGAGAATGAAAAAAACGCGCGAGGGCGCCGCCGCAATAAAACGGCAGCGTCCGAAAGGACGCGGCGAAACCGCTCGATTGCCAGTCCGCGAGAGCGGACAGTTGAATAAGCTTCCGCAAGCAAAACGGAGCTAAGCGACGTAAACAACCGTTATGGTTTTGCGTTCAAAAACACGAGCGGCTTAGTACTTAAACGCGCTGCCGCCGATGAACTCTCTGATAATCGAGCGGTCGGGAACGGCCGTCGCGGGAATCGGCGGGAAGGCGTTGAGGAAGCGCAAGAGGCGGCAGGCTTCCGAGTATTCCTTTTGTCCCGGATGGATGCAGCGCAGGAGCGGTTCCGCGTAAACCTTAAGCACGCTAAGCTCGTAGTCTAGCGCGGTGTTCAAAATCGCGTCGGCGTTGTTTTGGAAGGGGAAGATGTGCAATCTCTCGCCGCGGCGCACGGAATCCCACATGGCGATTGTGGCCGCCGCGCTCTTTCCTCTAAAATTGTTGTCGCGCACGATGCGGCGGATCAAGCGGTTGTCGCTGGTCGAAATTCTATTGTGCTCGTTGATGTTAAGCTGCGTGAGCGCCGAAAGGTAAAGCTTGAACTTTAATTCCGGCTGTACAAGGTGGGTGAGCCTGTCGTTGAGGCCGTGAATTCCTTCCATAATCAAAATGTCGTTGGCCGCAAGCTGCAAGGTCTTTCCCTTGTATTCGCGGCTTCCCGTCACAAAGTTGTAGCTTGGAAGCTCCACCTTTTTTCCGGCGAACAAGTCCAAGAGGTTTTGGTTGATAAGCTCGATGTCCAGCGCCTCGATGCACTCGTAGTCGTAGTTTCCGTTTTCGTCCTTGGGAGTGCGGTCGCGGCCAACGTAGTAGTCGTCAAGGCTTATGACTTTGGGCTTGTAGCCGATGGCCTGCAATTCCATCGCGAGCTTTTTGGCGCTGGTGGTTTTGCCGGAGCTTGACGGGCCCGCTATCAATACAAGCCGCGTGGTCTTTCGCTCGTGGATTTGGCTCGCTATGTCGGAAATGCACTTTTCCTGGAAGACTTCGGAAATGTTTATGAACTCGTCGGCCTCGCGCTTTGAGACAAGCTCGTTGAGCGACGCGACGCTTGTGACGCCGATTTGCTTTCCCCATTTTTTTCCGCGCTCGTAAGTCTTGAACAGGACCGGGTATTCCTTGAATTCCTGAATCGTGTCGGGCTTTGAGCTGGACGGGAACAAAATCAAAAAGCCGTTCTTGTATTTTTGCAGCTTAAAGGCTCCGAGCGCTCCGGTGGAAATGAGCATAGGGCCGTAGTAAAGGTCGGTGTACTCGCCGATTGTGTTCATCTGCACGCGGGGAGGGCAAACGTAGTTGAGCTGCTTGCGGGTTTCCAAAAGGCCCAAGTTTTCAAAAGTCTGAATCGCCTGCTCGTAGGAAATGAAGTGCGTTTCAATCGGAACGTTCTTCTTTACGATGGCGTCCATTCTTTCCTTTAGGTCGCTGACGAATTTTTCGGGAACTTCGCTTCCGTCTTGGAAAGTGTAGTAGTAGGCGTAGCCAAAGGAGTTTTCGATGATGACGTTGTTGTTGGGCTGCAATTCATGGGCGGCGGCGGCCAAGATGAAGCAAAGCGTGCGCCTGTAAACCTGGCTTCCGTCCTTGCTGGTCATCAGCACCGGCTCAAGCGAGCTGTCCACGAACAAGCCGCGGTTTAGCGAAACGACTTCGTTGTTGGCGCGGACGGCGAAAATCTTTTCGGGCTTTTCGTCAAACTCGTTTATAAAGTCCGCGGGCGTTGACCCTGTCTGCGCCTCAATTGTTTTTCCCGACGGGAACGTGATTTTAATTTTGTAGTTCTGCATATCTTTCTCCTACTTATCTAGATCCGCTGGTCCAAAGCCTAGCGGAAGCAATTCTTCAAGCGTGAATTCCTTTGTTTCGCCCTTTGCGTTCTGCAAAAGAATGACAAATTCCTTGGGCTTGCAAAATTCCATCATAACCTGGCGGCAAACTCCGCAGGGCGGGCAAAAGTCCTTGATTTTGCCGTCCGGGCCGCCCACAATCGCGATGGCGTCAAAGCCCCGCTCGCCAGAACTTACCGCGTTAAAAAACGCCGTCCGCTCCGCGCAATTGCTTGGCCCGTAAGCCGCGTTTTCGATGTTGCAGCCGCCGTAAACCTTTCCGCTTTTGCAAAGCAGCGCCGCCCCCACCTTAAAGTTTGAGTAGGGCGTGTAGGCAAAGGCCAGCATTTCTTTGGCTTTTTTTAGCAGCTCCTCTTGTTGCGTTTTGTTCATTCTTCTATTATAACATGGAATTTGAAAAAACGCAAAGAAAAATTTTCGCCTTGAATTTCCGTTCAAAATGCGCTAGCATAAAAATTATGGAAATGAATCTTGACAACGAAGCGGCTTTGGTGGAAGCCATCTTGTTTTTGGAAAGCGAGCCCTTGGCCGAAAAGACAATCGCGCTCATTGCGGAACTTTCGGAAGAGGTCGTGCAAAAATCCCTTGGAGTTTTAAAGCAAAAGTATTCGGCGGACAATTCCGGCCTTGAATTGCAAATGATAACCGGCGGCTGGGCGCTCACTCCCAAGAAAAAAATTTGGGACGTGGTCAAAGAGCGCTACGGCTCAAAGAGCGAAGGCCGCCTTTCGCGCAGCGCGATGGAAACATTGAGCATCATCGCGTATTCCCAGCCCATCACCCGCGCTGAAATCGAAGGCATTCGCGGCGTGAGCGCCGACAACATGATCCGCCTTTTG
>CADBBB010000097.1:0-4370 GCA_902792795.1 uncultured Spirochaetaceae bacterium
TTGTTTGTAAAGCTCAACGCATCTAAGCTTGAACTCCAATGTGTAGCGCATAAAAATACCCCTTTTACTTTTGTCCAGTAAAAGGGGTACATATCAAATCCGCCGGCTTTTTTTATGCGCCGAACGGTTCCCGCTCCCCTAAACCGTGTCGTAAGAATCCGGCCAGGCGCGGAAATAAAGCCTAAGCCCCCGCTCCTTGCAAAGCGCGACGGATTCCGCCGTGGGAACGGATTTTGAAACCAAAACTCCCACGCCGGCGCGGATAACTTTTTCCGCCATGTCTACAGGAACGCGGCCTGACGTGTAAAGCATGACTTCGCCCCGCGGAACGTCGTTTAAAAGCATCCAGCCCAAGGCCTTGTCCAAGGCGGTGTGGCGGCCTATGTCCTCGGCGACAAAAAGCGGCTCGCCTTTTTTTGCAAGGATGCAGGAATGAGTTCCCGCAGTCCATTTGTGGATCGCGCTTTCGTTTGAAAAAGCCTTCGCCAGTTTGAAGATCCATTCCGGCTCGATTGGCACGGCGGCGATTTTTTTTAGCGAAACGGAAGCGGCCTCCAAAAAGCGCTCGTTCTTTGGGCAGCAGGAGGCTTCCGACTTTTCTTTTTGCGTCCAAGAAATTTCGCGGTTCAAAAAAACGTCGGCCTTGCGCTTGGTCTCGCAAAAATCGATTCGCGCGATGTCCTCTTTTTTTTCTATAAGTCCGCTGGAAAGCAAATGGCCCGCGACCAATTCCATAAGGTTTGTGTCCGTGCAAACAAGCGAGGTCCAAGCAACGCCGTTCACTTTTATCAAAAGCGAATGTTCTTTTAAAAGAAGGATTTCCTTTTCTTCGCATTTTGAGTCCGGGTAAACGCGGACAATTTTTTGCTCCGCGACGTTCATTCAATAACCTCCCCGCGCAAAATCGGAATGCCGTGCTCCAAAACAGGAAGGACATATTCGACGCATTCTTTCGCAGCCTTGGGGCTTCCCGGCAAATTTATGATTAAGCTTTTGCCGCGAATGACGCTAGCGCCGCGCGAAAGCATCGCGCGCGGAGTGATCGTCAAACTGTAGGCCCTAAGCGCTTCGGCGATTCCGGGCGCTTCCTTTGTCGCGGCGCGAAGGGTTGCTTCGCGCATATTGTCGCGCGGCGAGAATCCCGTTCCGCCGGAAGTGAAAATGACGTCGGGCTTTTGCCTGTCCGCGATGTGGCAGAGCGCGGAGAAAAGTCCGTCCTCGTCGTCGGAAAGGAGCGTCACGCCGCAAACAAGATAGCCTGCCTTTTGCAAAATTTCTTTTATCAAAGGACCGCTCTTGTCCTCGCGCTCGCCGGCGGAACAGCGGTCGCTTGCAACAAGAACCGCGGCGGAAAAGCGGCGGCCTTCCAAAAGCTCAAAGTCGTCTCCGACGCTTACGACGCCGCCTTGGACAACGCTTGCAAAAATGCCTTCAGTCGGCATGATGCATTTTCCTGTCCGCTGGGTTACGTTGCAGGCGGAGTGGCATTTTTTTCCGATCTGGGTAAGTTCTAAAATCGCGCCGCCGCATTTAAAGCGCGTTCCGACTGGAAAGGCCTTAAAGTCAAAGCCTTGAACCAAAAGGTTTTCGCCAAAGTCGCCCGCCTTGACGTCGGCGCCGGTCTTCTTAAAGGCCTCGACGCTTTCGTAAGACAAGAGGCTTACCTGCCGTTCGCTTCCGGCGTGCGCGTCGTTTTCCAAGCCGAAATTTTCTATAACCTTGCAAGAGCCGATGTCGGCTTTTGCCGTTCCCTTTTGGGCGCTTACGCAAACCGCGCGGACTTTTCCCATCATAGTCATCCTCCGATTTCCGACATCAATTTGGAAACCGATTTTTGCTTTAAGTTGAGCGCGCCGGCTTTTGGCTTTGAAGCGAGCGCCTTGCAGATTTCTTCTTGGAGCGCGGCGTTTATTTGCGCGTCGTCCTTTCCGCTCCTAAGAATTTTCTTTATGTCAAAAAAAGATTCGTCGCAAAGACAGGCCTTTAACATTCCGTCGGAAGTCAACCTAAGCCTTCCGCAAGAATCGCAAAAGGCGCGGCTCATGGGCGTTATTAGGCCTATTCGCCCTTCAAAGCCCTTAAATTGATAGAGGCGCGCGGGCGAGCGCGAAACGGCAGGACGCTCCTGGGCCTTTCCAAAACTTTCTTCCAAAGCGCGAAAAACTAAATCGCTGGAAAGGCCCGACATTTCGCGCGCGCAGCCGATTGGCATAAGCTCGATAAAGCGGACGTCTATCGGCTTTTCTTTTGCAAGAAGCGCGACTTTGCAAAGCTGGTCCTTGTTCCACTCAAAAGCGACGCAGTTTATTTTTACGACAAAGCCTAAGGCCAGCGCGCGATCGACGGCTTTTAAGACTTCGGCCGCGCCATGAGCTCCTGTAATCTTATAAAATGTTTCTTCGTCAACGCTGTCAAGGCTAAAGTTCACGCGATTAAGCCCAGCGGCCTTTAACGCCTCCGCGCGCTCGCAAAACAAAAGGCCATTTGTGGTAAGGCACAATTCCTCGACGCCGGGAATCTTTGAAAGCGCGGCGACCAGTTTTTCCGCGTCGCGGCGGACAAGGGGCTCGCCACCGGTAAGGCGGATTTTTTTTAGGCCCAGGCCCGCCGTCACGCGCGCGAATTTTTCGATTTCTTCAAAAGTCAATATTTCTTTGTGGGGAACTAGCGCGACGCCGTCTTTGGGAATGCAGTAGCGGCAGCGCAAGTTGCATTTGTCGGTGAGAGAAATTCTTAGGTAATCGAAAGTCCTGCCAAACGCGTCTTTCACTCGCCGCCCTCCAAAAGCATTATTTTGTCGCTAGGAATACGCGCGCGGATTTTATTTTGCGCGGCGGAACTTTTTATTTTTTTCCACAAAGATTTTTCGACTTCCCAAGCAATCAGCGCGCTCTCCGCGCGCTCGTTTGAAGCGCCAGAAGCGATGGACGCGCCGTCCTGCGGCCGCTCTTGGACAAAGTAAACCGTATAAGAAAAAGCGTCCTCTATCACCCGCTTTATGTCGCAAGAAAAAACGTTTTCCGCGGCCGCGTCGTGGCCTTCCGCGTCGTCGCAAACATCCAAGTAATGCGCGCGAAAGCCGGCGAAGTTTGGGCGGGCGCCATCTTGGTTTACCAAAACGGCGGCGCGAATCTTTATGCCCCAATCAAGCGCGTAGGCCGCGCCGTCTGGAAGCCATTTTAGGCGGCTTATGTTTTTGCAGCCGGAAAGGCGCGCGGCGGCGACCGTGGCGGGCCTTTCAAAAAATTCGCGCTTGTCGACAGGCCGCGAAAATTTTCCGCGCTCGACAAAGGCGATTTTTGAACAAAGCCTAAAGGCTTCGTTTCGGTCGTGGGTGACCAAAATCGCGGGCCGTTTTTTTTCTTCCAACAGTTCCAGCAAAAGGCGCTCAAGCTCGGACTTTCTGTTGCTGTCCAAGGCCGAAAACGGCTCGTCAAGCAAAAAGACTTTGGGCTCGGAGACCAAAAGCCGCGCGAGCGCCGCCCTCTGCCGTTCCCCGCCGGAAAGAGAGGCGGGATAAAGGTTTTCTTTTCCGGAAAGGCCAAAGCGCTTTATATATGCGGCCGCGTCAGTTCGAGCCGTTTGAGATTTTGCCGCGCAAAGAATGTTTTGCAAAAGCGTCATGTTTGGAAAAAGAGCGCATTCCTGAAAAAGAAAGCCGACCCGCCGTTTTTGCGGAGCGAGGTTTATCCGCCTTTCCGAATCAAAAAGAACGCGGTCGTCCAAAATTATTTTTCCCTTGTCGGGCCGCTCGATTCCTGCGACGCATTTTAGAAGCAAGGTTTTTCCGGCGCCCGACTCGCCAAGCGCGGCGAGAGTTTCGCAAGAGGCTTCAAAGTCCGCGCGCAAAAAAAAGTTTCCAAGGCGTTTTTCAATGTTGACTATTAGGCTCACCGCGCGCCTCCCCTGCCAGCCGCCCGCTCCGTGGCTAGGTTCATCAATAGGAGCGTCGCCGCCGAAAGCGCGAAAATTATCAAAACCCATTTTAGCGCGAGCTCTTTGTTTCCGCCCTGCATCGCGGTGTAGACGGCGACGGCCATCGTCTGCGTTTTTCCGGGAAGGTTTCCGGCAACCATAATCGTCGCGCCAAACTCGCCCAACGCGCGCGCGAACGAAAGAACGACCGCGGCGGCGATTCCCGGAAGCGAGACCGGAATCATAATTCTTGTAAAAATCCAAAACTCGCCCAAGCCCAAGGTTCTGGCCGCGGCGATTATCGAAGGATCGATTTGACCAAAGGCCCCGCGCGCCGTTCTGTACATCACCGGGAACGAAACTACAGTCGCCGCGAAAACGCCTCCGCCCCAAGTAAAGAGCGGATTAACTCCAAACTTAAAAAGAAAATTTCCGACGCCGCCGTTTTTGCTAAA
>CADBBB010000097.1:4379-13729 GCA_902792795.1 uncultured Spirochaetaceae bacterium
GACTGTCGGCGGAAGGACGAGCGGAAGCGAAAGAAGCGCGTCCAAAAAAGGGCGCGCGCGGCGAGTCGTTCCCACCGCCCACGCGCAAAGGATTCCTAATACGAAAGTAATCAGAGTTGCGGAAAAAGCGATTTTGCAAGAAATCCAAAGGGGCGAAAGGTCCATCACTTGTCCGCCATTTTAAAGCCGGCCTTTTTAAAAACAGCCGCGGCTTTGTCAGAATGCAAAAAGTCGATAAAGGCGCGCGCGGCTTCTTTATGTCCGCTCGCGGCGACGACTCCGACAGGATAAATGACAGGCGGGCACGAGCCTTCTGGAGCGGTTGCTACAACGCGAACTTTTTGGCTAAAAGCCGCGTCGGTGGCGTAGACAATGCCGCAATCGCAAGCCTCCTCTTCCACCCAAGAAAGGGCCGTCCTAACGTCGCTTGCAAAATTAGCCCTCGCGCTGACAACGTTCCAAATACCAAGAGATTCGCAAACGGCCTTTGCGTATTGGCCTACAGGAACGCTTTGCGGCTCCCCGACTGCGACCAATTTTACGGCGGGGCTTGAAAGTTCTTCAAACGAAGAAATCTTTTGCGCGCTGTTTTTGGGAAGAATCAAGACAACTTGGTTTTGCAAAAGCTTTGAGACGGAGCCGCTTTCCATAAGATTTTTTTTAACAAGCGCGTCCATTTGCTTTTTGGCGGCCGAAACAAAAACGTCGCAAGGAGCGCCCGCCTCTATTTGCGCCTGAAGCGCGCCCGATCCGCCAAACGAAAAGAAAAGTTCCACGTTGGGATTTTCTTTTTGGTATAAATCTTTAATTCCTGCGCAAACGTCGGTCAAAGAGGCGGCGGCCAAAACCGTAAGCTCCGTTTTTTTTCCGGCCTTTGAGCAAGAAGCGAAAAGCGGCGCGAGGATTAAGAGCGCGGCAAGGCCAAGAATGCGGCCAAAACGAGAATGGAACGCAAGACCAAAAAAGCGGCCGCCGCGAACTTCTGGCAAGCCAAAGAATCCCTTTTTCATTTTACGTCTCCTCTCTTTTATACAAGCCAGACTTTCCGCCGGACTTTTCTTCAAGATGAATTTCCGAGATTTCCATCGTTTTGTCAATCGCCTTGCACATGTCATAAATAGTAAGGAGCGCGACGCTAACGCCGGTCAAAGCTTCCATCTCGGCGCCGGTTTTGCCCGAAAGCTTCACCGAACATTCGCAGCGGATCGCGCCCTGTTCCGGGCAAAGAGTGAAGTCAACGGAGATTTTTGAAAGCAAGAGGGGGTGGCAGAGCGGAATCAAGTCCGACGTTTTTTTGGCTGCCATGATGCCCGCGATTTTTGCGGCGGCCAAGGCGTCGCCCTTTTGGACAGTTCCGCTTGCGATCGCGTCGATGACTTCCTTGCTTGCAAAAATCATTCCGCTCGCGCGCGCGAAGCGGTCGGTGTCCGATTTTTGGCTTACGTCAACCATGCAAGCCTTGCCGTTTTTGTCGATGTGCGTAAAGCCGTTCGTTTTTTCTTCCATACAAAAATCCTATTTTCCAAAGGAACAATTTGGGTAGACGCAACGTTCGCAAGAAAGGCAAAGGCCGCCCTCCCCGTATTGCGCCAAATCCGCAGCGCAAAGTTTTTCTTCCGCAAGAACGCGCGGAAAAACCAAGTCAAAGATTGTCCTGCCCGCGTACATCACGCAACCCGGCAATCCCAAAACGGGAACGTTCCGCTCGCCGCATTGCAAGTACGAAAGCAAGAACATCGCGCCCGGAAGGACCGGAGCGCCGTAAGAAACAATTTGCGCCCCAGCCGCCTTTATCGCGCCCGGAGTCCTGTCGTCGGGATCAACGCTCATTCCTCCCGAGCACAAAACGATGTCGGCGCCATTTTGCGCGGCCAAAAGAATCGCGCCTTTGATTTCTTCCAAGTCGTCGCCGGGAAAAACTTGCCCGACAATCTCAACGTCAAATTCCAAAAGTTTTTTTTGAAGCGCGGGTCCAAAACCGTCCTTTATCAAGCCTTTTTTGATTTCGCTTCCAGTCGTGACAAGCGCGATTTTTTTATGTTTAAAGCCAAAAGTTTTTGCGAATTGATTTTTAACAGGCCAAAAATCTTGGCGCTAATTTCTATCTTTCCCTCGCTGGGCTGGCTTGCGTTCATGGTTGGGGAATCGGGGCCGCCCATGCAAATGTCGCGCAAAACCTCCGCCGCCTCGTCCTCGTGCAAAAAGCCAGAGCGCTTTTCCCAAACGTAAAGGTTTTCTTTTCCAACCGAAAGCAAAACCGGAATGTCTTCCTCGCGCACGACGTGTCCTTTTTTAAATACGGGCCCCTTTTTTACGCCGGGAATTATTTGCGTGATGTCGTGGCAGAGAACGTGGCCGACCGCGTCTTTAGTTTGAACAAGCTTCATCCGTTATTCCTTGTAAAAAATATTTTTCAACCAAAGAGAAAATTCCTTCCGCGTCGGAGGAATCCATTACAGGAACGTCGCAGTCCGCGCCGCCAAGGGCAAAGTCGCTCGCAAGGCAAATCAAATTCTGTTTGTTGCAAGAAGGCCGCTCGCTTATGCCCTGACGCAAAACTTCGATTTTTGGCAGAGCCGAATCCTTTAGGCCTTCGATTATCACAAAGTCCAGGCCGGGACAGCGCGCCGTGAGTTCTTCGACCAATTCTTGGGCGGCAGCAGTCTTGGCCATGCAAGCAGTCTCGGTTGCAGAGCCCCCGCTCTCGGTCTTGCAAAAAGTTTCCGTCGGAGCGCAGAGCATAAAGCGCTTGTCGGAAAAGACCGCCGTTCCAAGGGCTCCGGCTTGTGAAAACTTAAAGGTGTCCGTTCCCGGAGCGTCGCTAAAAACGTCGTGGCCGTCGCGCTTAACGACCGCGCATTTATAGCCCTTTGACTGGGCGGCGGAAAGCAAGGACAATACCATTCGCGTCTTTCCGCTGTTTTTAATTCCGCAGACGCAAAAGACAAAGGGCTTTAGAAGAGCCAAAAAATCTTGGGGCGCGTTGACGTTGGCAAAAAGTTTTTTGGATAAAGAAGATTTTTCCACCGCCACAAATTTTGTCGGAACTTTTTCAAAAAGGCGCGAAAGCTTTAATTCGCCTGCGGCAAGCTGCTCTTCCACCGCGGGAAGCGCGGATTTTTTGTAAAGGGCGCAAAGGGGCTCGGGCCTACCGGCGGCAAGGGGAACGTAGCAGTCGTAGTCTGAACAAACGAATTCTTTTAGATAAGAAGGAATTTCTTTTGCGGCAAAAGGCATGTCGACGGCGCAAACAAAGACCAAATCGCTTTTGGCTTCGGACAGCGCGCCACGGAGACCTTCGAGGGGCCCCTTTTCGCTATTTTGGTCAGGAACAAAACGCGCTTTCACGCCGAAGTTTTGGTCTTGAATGAATTTTATTTTTGAGCCGCAGTTTTTGTCTTGAAAGCCTTTCGACTTTCCGCCGAAATTCTGGCCTTGATCGCCTTCCGCTTTTCCGCAAATTAAAATTTCATCGCAATCGTCCGCTTCCGAAAACTCAGAAACCAGCCGCTCTAAAAAAGTTTTTCCTTCCCAAAAAAGCGCCGCCTTGTCTTTTCCCATCCGGGAACTTTTTCCGCCGCAAAGAATCGCAACCGTCACAGCGAGGCCCCCATGCTCCAAACGAAAACTTCGTCGCCCTTGCAAAGAGCCTTGCCCGCCGGAATGTCAATATATGCGTTGCATTCAAGGACGTTGCTGATTACAGAAGAGGCGTGGCTTTGGCTTGGAAGAAAAACGCTCCCGCCTTCCAAACGGGCGCGCAAAAAACGGCGGCGCTTGGAAACCTTGTCGCATTCGTCGCAAAGCGTGGCGCGAACAATTTTTGGAACAAAGGAATCGGAGCCCATCAAAACGGCGGCGGCGCGGTAAAAGTAAATGTCAAAATTGGCCATCGCGGCGTAGGGATTTCCTGAAAGGCTCAATATGACTTTTCCGTCCAAGACGCTGGCGGTCGTAGGCGTTCCTGGCTGTACGTTCACGCCAGTAAAAAGAGTCTTGGCTCCGATGTCGGCCAAGACTTTTGGAAGGAGGTCTTTTTTTCCGACAGAGATTCCGCCCGTGGTGATCACAAAATCGGACGCTTTTAGCGCGGCCTCCAACGCGGCTTTTATTTCGTTTTCGTCGTCAATAAGAATTTTGTTTTGAGCGACAGCCAAGCCCGCAGCCTTTATCGAGGCGCATAAAAGTTCGCCAACGCTGGAATAAATTTTTCCGGGAGAAAGAGGCTCCCCCGCGCGGACAAGCTCGCTTCCTGTGGACAAAACGCTCACTCGGGCCGGAAGGCGGACTTTTACAAAAGAAAAGCCCAAGCTGGCCAAAAGCGCGGCTTCGACGCGGCCTATTCTTTTTCCTTTACGGAGAACAAGGCTCCCCTTTTTTATGTCCTCGCCCTCCGCGCAATAATTTTCAAAGCGGCGGACGCTCTTGTAGACAAAAACTTTTTCTTGGCCGTAGTCGGTGTCCTCTTGCATGACAACCGCGTCAAAGTCTTGCGGAACCGTGGAGCCTGTCATCACGCGGACGGCGGATTTTTTTTTGTAAGGAATTTCTCTCCAGTCGCCGGCAAAGAGTTCCCCCGCGACGCAAAGCTCCACAGGATTTTCCTTGCCCGCTCCAGCGACGTCTTCAGCGCGGACAGCGTATCCGTCCATCGCGGATTTTGCGAAAGGCGGAACGTTCATCGGAGCGTAAACGTCTTCAAAAAGAATTCGCCCCAAGGCGTCGCATAGCGCGACTTCCTCGAAAGCCGCGCCTGCCGTTCCGCCGCCAAGAGGCGAAAGATTTTTTTCTAGAATGGAGAGCGCCTCTTCAATTTCCATCGCTAGATTTTCTCCAAGCGGACGGCGCAAACTTTAAATTCCGGAATGCGGGCAAAGTCATCGAGCGCGGCGTTGGTGAGCGCGTTGACCGGCGAGTCGGCAAAATGGAAGGGCATCCAAGTTTCGCCCTCGGACACCTTGCGGCCCACGCGCGCTGTCGCGGTAATCGAGCCGCGGCGACTAGAGACGCGAACCTTCTCGCCGTTCTTAAAGCCAAGCCTTTCGGCGTCCTTGCAGTTCACTTCGATAAAGCCCTCGCCCGCGATTTCGTTGAGGCCGGGCGCGCGGCTTGTCATCGCCGCGGCGTTGTACTGGTAGAGGATGCGGCCCGTCGTAAGGAAGAAGGGATAGTCGCCGTCGGGAAGCTCGGCCGCGGGCTTGTAGGCCGCCGGGTAAAGCAAGGCCTTTCCGCGGACGGGCTTTCCGACGTGCATGATAGGCGTTCCAAGGCTTTCTTTGTCCTTGCAGGGCCATTGCAGGCTTTGCCCCGCGTCAAGGCGCTGGTAAGAAACGCCCGCCATGCTCGGAGTGAGCGAGGCGATTTCGTCCATAATTTGCGACGCGGAAAGGCGGGGCTGCTTGTAGCCCATCGCGTTCATAAGGTCAATCAAAATGTCGGTGTCAAGCCGCGCCTCGCCGGGAGCGTCGACGGCCTTTCTTATGCGCTGGACGCGGCGCTCGGTGTTGGTGAAGGTTCCTTCTTTTTCGGCGTAGCTTGTCGCGGGAAGAACCACGTCGGCGTACTGGGCGGTCTTTGTAAGGAACAAGTCTTGGACCACAAAGAATTCAAGGCTCTCAAGCGCCTTTACAATATGCGCCGTGTCCGGGTCGGAAACGACAGGGTCTTCGCCGCAAATGAAAAGGCCCTTTATTTCGCCCTTGATCGCGGCAGGGAAAACTTCTGTCGCCTTTAGGCCGGGCTTGGCGCTAAGCGGAACGCCCCAAGCCTTTTCAAATTTTTGGCGGACCTCGTCGTTGTCAACCTTTTGGTAGCCGGTGTAGTCGGTCGGCTGCGCTCCCATGTCGCAGGCGCCCTGAACGTTGTTCTGGCCGCGAAGGGGATTCACGCCGCAGCCGCTCTTTCCAAGCTTTCCGCAAAGGAGCGCCATGTTGGACATGCTCATCACTCCCTCGGTTCCGCTTGAATGCTCGGTCACTCCAAGACAGTAAATGATCGGCGCCTTTTTGGCCGTGGCGTACATTCTCGCGGCCTCGCGCAATTTGTCGGGATCGACGTGGCAAATCTCGCCGACTTTTTCGGGCGTGTATTCTTTGACAAGCTTTTTTATTTCTTCAAAGCCTTCGGTGAATTCGTCGATGTAGTTTTGGTCAACGAGGTTTTCTTCAATCATAACATTCATCATGCCGTTGGCAAAGGCCACGTTCGTTCCGGGCCGCAGCTTTAAGTGAATGTCGGCTTTTGAGGCAAGTCCTATGTCGCGCGGATCCACGACGATGAGGCGCGTTCCCTTTTCCACCGCTTGCCGGATTTGCATTCCGACAACCGGGTGCGCTTCCTCAGGGTTTGAGCCGACCAGCATTATGCAGTCAACGTCGTGGGTTATGTCGTAAATCGGGTTTGTCATCGCGCCGCTTCCCAAAGTTTTGGCAAGGCCGGCGACGGTCGCCGAATGGCAGACGCGCGCGCAGTTGTCGGTGTTGTTCGTTCCAAAGCAAGTTCTGACCATTTTTTGGACAAGGTAGATGTCCTCGTTTGCGCTTCTGGAACAAGCGAAGCCAGCGAGCGAGTCTCCGCCGTATTTTTCTTTCAGATCAAGGAATTTTTTGGCCGTGTAAGAAATCGCCTCTTCCCAGCTCGCCTCCTCAAATTTTCCTGTCGCCTTGTTCTTAATCAGCGGTTTTGTCAAACGGTCGGCGGAATGGACAAAGTCAAAGCTTCCGCTTCTGCCCTTTACGCACAAAAGGCCGTGATTTGAAGGCCCGTCCGCCGCCTCGACGTTGACGATTTTGTTGTCTTTTACCACAAGGTAGAACTGGCAGCCCGTCGCGCAATGGGGGCAGGTTGTCAAAACTTTTTTTGTCTCCCACTCGCGGTAGATTTTTTGCCGCTTTAAGGTGAGCGCGCCGGTAGGACAGGCGGCCGCGCAGTTTCCGCACGACTCGCATTTTGTGTCCTTCCAGTTTTGGCCAAAGGGAGACTCAACCAAATGGAATACGCCTGTGCGGCCGCTTTGCAGGGCGTGGTTGGCCGCCGCCTTGTTGCAAACGCTAATGCAGGCTTGGCAATGGACGCACTTTGTCGGGTCGTAAGAGATGTAGGGATTCGAGTCCTGCACCGGATATTTTCCGGCAAGCTTTGTGCGCGAGCCGTGGTAGCCGCTTTCTGTCACTTGGTACTTGTTGCACAAGAACTGCAGGCGGCAGACTCCGTTTTGGGAACAGTTGAGGCAGTCCACGACATGATTTGAAAGAATCAACTTCAGCATTTCCTTTCTGTATAAAGAAAGACGCTCGGACTCAGTCTTTATCACCGCTCCCTCTGTGACCGGCGTCTTGCAAGCGGCGATCAAATGGTCAAGGCCTTCGACTTCGACCATGCAAATGCGGCAGGAGCCGATTTGGTTGATTTCTTTTAAGTAACAAAGAGTCGGTATTTCAATTCCGTTTAGGCGGGCGGCTTCCAAAATCGTCGCGCCGTTTTCCACCGATATTTTTTTTCCGTCAATAACGCAGTTGATCATTCGCCTTTTCCTCCCACCATAGAGCCGCAGCCGTAATGGTCGCACCTTAGGCAACGGCCGGCCTCGCGCTTTCCTTCCTCTTCCACCATAGGAATTTCAACATGGCCAAAATCGCAAACGCGCTCAAAGGGGTCCCGCTCCTCAATCATCGCCCGTCCTGTGGGAACGCAATTGTTTGGAAGCGCCCCAGGAATTTTTATCGAGCAATCCACCTTGTGATGGTAGCCAAGATATTCGTCGATGTTGTAGGCGGCAACTTGTCCCGCGGCGATGGCGTTTATCGCGGTTGAAGGGCCGGTCACGCAGTCTCCGCCTGAAAAAACTCCGTCCATGTTCTGCACTTGGCAGGCTTCGTCGGCGAGAATTCTTCCGCGCTCAACGGGAACTCCAGCCTCTTCGAAGGCCGAAGAATCGCTCCTCTGCCCTACGCCAAGAATCAAGACGTCGCAGACAAACCTGTATGGGTAGGCGCTTGAATGCTCGGTCGTCATCATTCCGTTTTTGTCGTAAGGGCCTACGATTTGCGGCTGAAGCCACACGGCGCAGGCGCGGCCCGTTTTTTCGTCCGCCTCGATGTTCAAAAAGCTCAAGAGAGTCCTGAAGCGAACGCCCTCTTGCATCGCGCTCCGTATTTCGCTTGGAAGCGCTGTCATGTCGTCGCGCTTTCTTGTAAAGACATGAATAGTGGCGGCGTTTAGGCGCGCGGCGGTTCGGGCCGCGTCCATCGCGACGTTTCCGCCGCCAATCAAAACGACGCGCTTTCCCTTTAAGTCCATCGGCTCGCCCTTGGCGACGTTTTGCAAAAAGTCAGCGGCTGGAATGACGTTGGGAAGGTCGGCGTTCTCTATCGGCATTCGGTTTCCAAGCTGCGCGCCGATTCCAAGGTAAACCGCGTCGTAATTTTTTTTGAGCTCTTCAAATTGAATGTCGCGGCCAACTTTCGTTCCAGACCTAATCTCAATGTCGCCCGCCTTGACCAAAACGTCTATGTCGTCGTCAAGCTTTTCTTTGGGCAGACGGTACTCTGGAATTCCGTAGCGAAGCATTCCGCCAAGCTTTTCGTGTTCCTCAAAGACGACGGCCTTGTGGCCCATCAAAGCCAAGTAGTAGGCGCAAGTAAGGCCGGAAGGGCCGCCGCCGACTATCGCGATTTTTTTTCCGGTTTTTACGTTGGCTTTTGGCGGAACGACGTCGCGCGCGTTGACTTGGTCGACGGCGAATTTTTTTAGGCCTCGAATGTTTATCGGCTCGTCGATTATCGAGCGGCGGCACTTGTTCTCGCAAGGATGCTCGCACACCATAGCGCACGCCGTCGGGAAGGGATTTTTGTCGCGGATAAGGTTTATCGCGTCGGCGTAGCGGCCTTCTTTTATGAGCGCCACGTAGCCCGGAACGTTGACATGCGCGGGGCAAAGGGTCACGCAGGGAATCGTCTGGACGGGCGACTCGACGCAGCGGCGCCTTGTTATGTGGCTTTGGTATTCGTCGTCAAATTCCGCCATGCTGTCCAAAACCATGTTGGCGGCGACGACTCCAACCGCGCAGTCGGAAGTTTTCGCTATCATGAGGCAGAGGCGCTTCATCTTGTCAAGAATTTCTTGCGAGCCTTCGCCCTTTAGTATCAAAGAAAAAAGTCCGTCAACTTCGGCAAGGCCGTCGCGGCAGGGAACGCATTTTCCGCACGACTGGTTCATCGACATTTGCAAAAGGGAACGGTAAAGTACAAGAGGACACATTCCCGGCGGATAAGAAGTGATTCGCGTCTTAAATTTGTTCAGCACGACGCTCATGCGGGAATTCATGTTTCCCCTTTTGGCAAGTTTACGCA
>CADBBB010000098.1 GCA_902792795.1 uncultured Spirochaetaceae bacterium
TACGGCCGCAGCATTGTAGACTTTTACAAAATCGACGGCTAGTTTTTGTTAAAGAGCGAGCGGATTTCGCGCGCGTAGATTTTTTCTATTTTGTGGCGCATCACCACTTGCTTGCCATTTATTTCTTTTCCAATCTTAAAGCTTTCGGGCAGCAAAACAAATTTGGCGACGCGCTCGCAAGTTCTAAATCCATTTTTGTCGTCAACCAAATCGTCGATTTCGCCGCGAATCAAATTGTAAATTTCGCTCGCGCTCAAAAGGCTTTCGTAAGAGTCGTAGTAAATGCGGTTTTCGGCCGCAAAAGAAAGAAGCGCGTCCTTGTAGGGAACGACGAGAGCCGCGATGTATTTTTTGTCCTGCCCCACCACTACGGCGGACTCAACAAATTTTGAGCGGCAAATCGCGGCTTCCACAACTTGCGGCTCGATGTTCTCTCCGCCAAGCAAAACGATTGTGTCCTTGGCGCGGCCGGCGATTGTGACTTCGTTCCTGGAAGAAAGAATGGCGATATCGCCGGTGTTGATCCAGCCGTCCTTGTCTACGGCCTTTTGCGTAAGGTCGGGACGGCGGTAGTAGCCCTTCATAACTTGGCGGCCGCGCGCGAACAAGATTCCTTTTTTGCCGGGCTTAAGCGGCTCGCCGCTTAGCGGAACTCCGTCCTTTTGCGCCACGACCTTGACTTGCGCGCTTGGAAAAACGCGGCCCACACAGCCCAAACTTAGATGGCGGGGATTTCCCAAGGCCAAGAAAGGCGCGGTCTCCGTCATGCCGTAGCAGTCCAACATTGGAACGCGGATTGAGTAAAAGAAGGACGCGTTTTCGGGCTGCAGGGAGCCGCCGCCCGATATGACGCCGGTGATTTTTTTCCCCAATCTTTTTTTAAAGCCCTTGAAACAAATCAAAAAGCACAAAAGCTGGAAGGGCGAAAAAAGCAATAGCGGAACAAAGCCCTTGATGTGGTCAAGGAAGCGGGCGCGCTTTGAATAGCGGCAAACCAAGCCCATGAAGCGTTGGTACGACCAACTCCAGCAAAGGCCGACCCACATTGAAAAAGTAAAGAGCGCCTGGGGAAAACCGCCCTTTTTCTTTATCGAACGGTAGCAGCTTTGCACAAAGGCGTCCCACAGGCGCGGCACTCCGACAATCCACTGCGGGTTCACTTCCGCGATGTCTTCCGTCATTATTGATATGGCGGGCTTGGAATACGCCACGCCGCTTTTGAGCGCGATTATGCAGTAAAGGTAGGCGCGCTCCATGATGTGCCAAATGGGAAGGACGGAAAGCCAAATGTCGCCTTCGCGCGCGGTGACGATGACGTCCTTGATGACTTCGCACTGGGCGATGATGTTGTCATGGGTTATCATGACGCCTTTGGGCGTGCCTGTCGTTCCAGAAGTGAAAATGATTGTGGCAAGGTCTCCGCCTTCGACCTTTTCCATTTCCGCTTCAATTTGCGCGCGCTGCTTGTCGCCCGTCCTGCGCGCCATGTCTTCCAAGTCGATGAATTTATGGACGCGAACGCCGGCCATCGCGGCGCGCTCCATCGTAAGTTCGCCCGGCGTGTCGAACAAGACCGCGTCTTTTAGTTCGGGAACTTCCTCGATTTTTTCCAAAACCTTTTCCAGCTGGCGTTCGTTTTCAAAAAAAGCCAGGCGGCAGTTTGTGAAGCTTAAGATGAAGCGGATTTCCGTTCCCATAGAGTCGCAGCCGCGCGGAACGTCCGCCGCGCCCAAGGCCAAAAGCGCGAAGTCGGTCAAAAGCCATTCGCGCCGGTTGTCGCTTATAAGGCCCACCAAGTCGCCGCGGCAAACGCCAAACTCGCGCAAAACCACGGCCAAGTCAAGGACGCGGCGATAGACCAATTGATAGTTGTGGAATTCAAATTTGCCAAGCTCGTTCTTAAAGGCCTGAAGCGTGATGTCGGGACATTCGGCCGCGCGTTTTTTTAAAAGCAGAGGCAAATTTTTGGGCAAAGTTTCCTTGTGAGACAGATGAAGCATTTCCTTTACTTTTGTCATTTTGCCCATAATTTTTTTATTATAGGTCAAAATGCCAAGAAAATCAAGGGAGCGCGCGGGAGGCCTTGTCGAATGCGCAAGCTACCCCACAAAAAAAACAACGCGGCGTTGCCGCCGCGTTGTTAAAATGCAATGACTTAAAATGCCGAGCTAGTTAGTTGTCTCTGTATTAACATATCCTATTTCCACACCGTCATAATAGAAAGTATACCACAGATATCCAGTGTTTTGGTTTGGATTTGTCATTTGCAACAAGACTCCATCGGCTTGTTTGTCCAATGTCATTGTGGCGGAATCAAAACTGTGATTAGTTCCGTCATATTTTATAATCAATTTGCTCGGATCAAAAGAAGCGTAATCACTTGACGAAGCGGTGTTGTTTTGGAAAAAGAACTTGTAAATGCCTGTGTTTTTCGCCGCAGTTTGCCGCGCCGGCGGCGAAATAGACCAAATTCCCTTAAAGCCGCTTAGAGATCTTGTCTCTTTGTTCCTGCAGATTCGGAAGCCTACTTCGTAGCCACTATAGGTGTTATAAGAACCGTGCCTATTAAGATAGCAAGATGAATCAGACCAGTTCCAATAGCCGCCTTTTGCAGTATTGGATGACGTATACGAAGAGTTAAACACATAACCTGTTTCAGGCGTTGTCGCTGTAATGGCATCATCTCCGACCCAGCCATACACCCATTCCTCGACATTTCCAGTCATGTCAAATATGCCAAGGCCGTTTGGATCGAGTTGCATAACAATGTGCGATTTGTATTTGTTGTCAGTTGTGTCTTTGCTGTTGCCATAGTTCCAAGCCACGGCGTTTAAAGTATCACTTCCACTGTAGTAAGTTTGTGTCCCTGTAAGGCCATGTCCTCCGCGGGCGCAGTATTCCCATTCCGCCTCGGTCAACAAACGGTAGCCGTTGCGGGTTTTGTCCATTGTAATTCCTCTATTTGGATAAGAAATGGGGCGATTTGTCTGGGAATATGAACTATACGCAGAATACTTTTCGCTATCGTCTTTAGTTACGCCGTAATTAGGGTACAACGAAATCCAGTCGTCAACCTTATAGCTTTTTGTTCCCTTTGTATAATCCAAACTTAACTCGTTACTTGGTCCGTCTATGACCGCATAATAAACCGGGTCAAGGCCTTCTGCCGCGCTTCGCAAATTGCAGTATATAATGGCGTCCAAATAACATACATAATATACAGGATAGTCATCTCCTAAACCATAGGATGCGGAAGGTGTTGAACCTGAATATTTACAGTATTGTTCATATTCACTCTGAGTAACTTCGTGGGCGCAAACATACATGTCAGGAATTTCTATGGTTCTGTTATCAATAAAAACGCTAGACGCGTTGGCGCCTGTACCGTCGCCAATTTTTCCTGATATAGTCGCGCCCTGTACAAAAACAAAGTCCGGCGGGACATTTCCTCCCCCGCCGCCGCCGGAAGCGGTCGCGGTCACTTTGACCGTTCCCACGTCAACGCCCTCTACGGAGACTGTGACATTTTTGGCGCCAGTCCATGTGGCAAAGTTTTCCGCCTTGACGGCAAGGCTTGTTCCGCTGGCTGTGGGGGCAAAGTCTTTTGAGCTTGATCCAGCGGCTAGGGTAACTGTAGCCACGGACTTTGCGTCGGCCTCGGTGGCGTCGGCGCATTTTAGCGTCAGAGTAAAGGCCGCGCCTTTTTCCACAGAAACTTCGGCGGGCGTTATTGTCCATGCGCTTCCGGTCGCGTCGAACGTTCCGCTGAATGTCTTTTCGGTTTGCGAGTCGTCGCCCTCAAAGTAGGCCCAGGCGCTCTTTGTTACGGTCACCTGCCATGTGTATCCGTCGCTTGCCGCCGCGCTTGTGGCCTTGACCTTGTCGGGCTCGGTGAATTCCGAGCTTACAGGGCTTGCGGGAGCGGCATACGATGACGCGCTTACGGTCGAGCCGGTGTCCTTCGCTTGGATTGAGTAAAGCTTTAAGCCGTAAGCGTCATAGCTTTGGGCGGCTTTGCAAACGGAATATTCTTTGGAATCTTTTGGCGTCACCACGGCGCTAAGCGTTCTTGTGGCGCCAAGCGGAATTTTTTGGTCGGGCATTGTCACTGTCGGCTCAACATACTTATGCTTGAACGGAATGACCGCGGCCCACGCGGCGCCGGAGCATTCCGCAAGAACGGGAACGTTTCCGCAAGCGTCGGATACCAAGGCCTTTATCTTAAGGTCGGAGTATGCTTTTGAGTCTCCCGCGCTCGCGGCGCCGGCGGCCCTTGTGTCAAAGGAGTAACTCAAGGCGCTTTCGCTTTCCATCTGCGTTGCAAGGGAGCTTTCAACCTTTGCGTAATCGGCAGGAGAAACCGCTCCCGCAATCTGCGTTCCAACAAGGCTTGTGTCCATAAACGAAAGCTCGCCTTCAAGCGTTCCGTCAGACTTTACGTCGCCGGAAACAGTTCCGCTCCAAAGGGCCGCGCCGTTTGAGCCAAAAAGCCAAACGTTCGTGGAGGCCGATGTTTCCGGTTCCAAAAACGCCGGAACAGGAACTATAATCTTGTTGGCCGCTTGGGGCTGCTTGACCGCGTCCGCGTTTGAAAAATCGTAGTAAGCGGAGCTGGTTTGTCCGTCCGCGTCAAAAGACACATAGGCGCCAGTAACGTTGGCGCGTCCTTGGACTGGAAGGTTTGGCGCGGCTTGCAAACTTATAAGAAGCGGAGTGTTGGGCTCCACAGGATTTATAACGACGGTGGCCGAAGTGTTTTGCCCCGCGCTCACCAAAATGTTCTGGGTCTTTCCGTAGTAAACGGTTTGGTCCGCGCTTGTGTTTCCAAAAACGGTGACGCTCCAAAAGCCGGGGGCTAAGGGGCTTATCCTTACCGTGGAGCCTGGCTCCACAGTTTGAACGTTCTCATCGCCGGTGGCCGCGTTTTTTGTCCTGACCTTAAAGGCCGTGACTGCGTCGTCGTCAAACGCGCCGGACGAAGTGACCGCGCGCGAAACCGAGCCGCCGCGCGCCGCGTTGATTTGCTCCGCGCTGGGCATAGCCATCGTTATCGAGCCAAAATCGGAGTGGCCTGAGTCGGCGCTAAAAAGGCTGCACGAAAAAAGGGCCGTTCCCAAAAGCGCGCAAAGGGCGGCGCCGGCAAAAAAGGCGCGCGCGGCCTTGCCCGCAGCCTTGCGTTTATTGTCTTTGTTTTTAGTCATAATCACAATCTCCTCTTTGCGCTCTATTGGTTGGTTCCCACAACAATGGCAACTGTCATGCCGCCGTCTCCATAATAAGAGGGCGAGTATGCCGAACCAAACGGCTCGTTTTGGTATCGCTGGTCAAAGGGATTTCCGCCCACGGCCTCGCCAAAGGCCATGTTGACCAAAGAGCCGCCTGTAAACGCGGCGTTTTCGTTGGCGTATCCGTAAGGCTTTTTTAGGCCGTAAATTTTTTGGCCGCTGGTGGATTGGCCTTGGCTCAAAGCGATGGCTCCGGCGGCGGCCCGGCCTCCGCTTACGGACGCGGCGCTGTTGGAGCTGTCTGAAATTTCTTGCGCGCTTTCCTCGCCCATTTCCGTTAGCCAAACGGCGGTCACGCTTTCTATCGCAGTGACTGTGTCTTGATTGTAGCCGCACTCTTCCTTAAAGATTGTTCCTCGGACAGAAGCGGTCACGGCCGGACCTCTGATGGTAAAGCCAGTTCGGCGGTCCTCAACTTTCTTTACGTCAGAAAGAACGCTTCCCACTCTCATAGACAGCGAGGCGTTGTCCTTGCTGTCAGTTTCGGAAAGCTCCTCCACCTTTATTCTTGTCATGGGTCCAAGGTCAACTACGGAGCCCTTGAATTTTATTTTGAGTGAACTTTTAAATCCGGTTTGGATTGTGGCTCCTTGCCCTATCGCCGTTCCTTCCGTAACAGGAGACCAGCTTGTTCCGTCGTTGGAAAACTGCGCCTTGCCTTGCATGGACAAAACTTGCGCGTCATAGGCAAAAAGCGCGGCGGCCGTCAAAGAAAAAATCGCCGCAAACAAAATCTTTTTCATAACTCGTTCCTCCTGTTAGAATGTCAAATATGCGTTCAAAGAAAATTGAACCTTGCTGTTGGCGCTGTCGTCGCCGTCCACAAAATGCTGGAAGCTGGCTCCAACCGCCGCGTCGCTCTTGATTTGCCAGTCGGCGCCCAAACTGTAGTCAAAGCCTTGGTAGCGGCCCCGCGCGGTGTTGAACAAAAGCGCCGCGCCAGCCTTGGCCAAAAGTTTCTTTATCGGCTTTATCGTAGCGCCGGCGTAAACTTTTACAAGGCTCGTGTATTGCGGCTCGTTCATCGCGAAGCAACAATTGATTTTTGTAAAGCCGGTAAAGGCGTTGTCGCCGTCGCCGCCTCCTGAAGCGTAAATCAAGCCGCCCGACACAGCCAAGTCCATGATGGGCGCGTACCACTTGACTTCGGCGCGCGTCAAGTTTGTAACTTCCATCGAGCCGCCGTCATAATTTTGCAGGCCTATTGTCGTCGACGCGTTGTAGTAAATCGTTCTGTAAATGGGGCCTGTCATGTCAAAGGTGGCGTACAATCTGTTAAAGGAATTTCCTTCAAGCTTGAACGCGCCCAAGAACTGGCCCGAAAGAGTTTGAGTTGAGAACAAGTTTGGAACTGACGCGCCGGCGGAAAAGACCAAATATTTTTGGGCAAGCTGGTAAACCTTGTCGCTGTCGTAGTCAAAGGGACTCGCCGGGTTGTTCTGCATCTTGACTATGGCCGCGTTCAAAAGGCCTGTGTAGCCAAGGTAGGCCGAAAGCGCCACGCGGTCCATCATATACGAGGCGTGGGCGCCGTCGCAGTTTTGGTTCATTATCAGGCCGGTCAAGTCGCTAAAGATAAAACGGCCCGCGCTCAGCGTCAATGGCGAGCCCGCGACGTTCCAAAGGCCAACATACTTGGCCAAGTTTATGTCCAAGCGGTTGTAGACTTTTTCCACTGAAGCGTCGTATTCAAATTCGTAAAGCGCCTGCGCGGCAAAGTAGGAAGACGCGTCCTCGTTTAGCGGAACCCTTATCCAGCCGAGCAAGTCGTTTATTTGGTTGAACTTTAGGCTTGAAAAATCGTTTCCTTTGGCGCGGGTGAAGTTCAAGAAGGAGCCGCCAAAGTCCAAGCAAAAGGCGGCGTTAAAGGCAAAGGCCACAAGCGCGGCCGCCAAAATATTTTTCTTTGCAAAGAAGAAGTTTTTCATCGCTCGGCCTCCGCCGCCTGGACGCAGGCGTTAAAAAGGTTGAGCGCGTTTTGTCCGTCAATTTTCATCGCGGGGTCGGCGTTCTTGTCAAGAAGTCCTAGCGCCTTGAGTTCCCTAAATGAATAGCGCGGAGAATTTTTTATAAGGCCGCACAAAACGCCGCCCTTGATTCCAACGGCGCTCAGATACAAGGCGCTAAGTTCGTCAAGTCTTATCGGGCTGTCGGCAGCCGAGCCCTTTTTTATCCAGTTCTTTTGGACGGCGGCTTCAAGCGCGTCAGAGTCAGACGAGCTTTCTTCTATTATACCCCCCCCCC
>CADBBB010000099.1 GCA_902792795.1 uncultured Spirochaetaceae bacterium
CCGTGGCATACGCGGGCAATGCCGCAGTGAACGGCGACAGCGCGAACAGAACGGCGAGGATAAGCGAGAAAAGTTTGTTCGTTTTCATAAGACAGATCCTTTCGACAATTATACAACAAGAGTATATCAAATAAAAAAAAGTATTGCAAGTTGAACGAACTCCGGAAATATGGTAGAATACTTCTGTAAATTCAAAGTCCGAGGTGGAAAAATGGGTCAACGAGCGCCTTTCTTCCAGCGAGCGCTTGTCTCCGTCAAAAATCGACGTTCAAATAAAGAACATACTTTCGCCTGACAGAATTGTCTTTGTAAGCCAGTCGGCCAAGCGCGACGCTTTGGTGGAACTTGCCTCCGCGCTCAGCAAGGCGCCGCAAGTAAAATACGCCAAGGAGCTTGAAACCGAAATCCTTAGGCGCGAGGACCTTATGTCAACCGCGATCGGCCGCGGCATCGCCATTCCGCACGCGCGCATTTCCAGCGTCACGGACTTGGTCATGGCCGTGGGAATTTGCAAGAACCCAATCATGGACTTCCAAACCTTGGACGACCAGCCCGTCCGCCTTTTGATTATGATCGCCGCGGCCTACAACCAGCACTCCTACTATTTGCAGACCCTCTCGCGTGTAAGCTCAAAGCTCAAGGACGAAAAACTCCGCGACAGCCTTTTGGCAGCCAAGAGTTCCGAAGAAGCCTACAAACTCCTTATTGCGTAATTGTTTTTTCTCTTTTACGGTAGGTCCACAGGAATCCAATTGGCGGTTTCGGACTGTTCCTTGGCCACCAAGCCCATGTCCACGGGCGCGGTGGTTTCGCACAAAAGGTAATCGGTTCCGTCCACCGTTATCCGCGCGCCGGGGTAGGGCAAATCCACTCCAAAGAGCGCGTGCGAATAAATCCCCGAAATGAAAAGCTCTGTCTTTACGCCGTAGTGTTCCATCAAGACGCAGAGCAAGAGCGCGCGGCTGTCGCAGTCCGAGCCCTGATTTTGCAAGACGCTGGACAAGTCGTTAAAGTCGCTCGTGTCCTGCTTTCGCGCGTAGCTAAAGTCCTGCGTCCACGCCAAAAGGCTTTTGCAAATTTCAACGTTTGGGTTTTGCGGATTTTTTTCCAGCGCGTCGGCCTTGAGGGCGCGCTCTATGGCCTGCGCGGCCGCGTCCAGGCGCGAGTAGGCTTCCCTAAAAATCAAGCGGTAGTAGCGCTGCCATGCTTCCTTCCATCGCTTTTGCTTTGCGTACAAGGTGAGCACGCTAAACTCGCGGTCAATCACAAAGCGGCCCGACTCTTTGGCCTGGGCGGGAAGCCTGGCGTCAACTGTCTTTGAGCCGATTTTTATCGCGGCGTTTTGGAATTCCTTGGAATTAAAGGCGTAGCTTGTCACCGGGCCGGGAGTTCTAAAGTCCGCCTTGTTGAGGCAAAGGGAATCCACCGCGCTCAGGATGAACTGCTGGCAGTCGTCGGAAACATTTTTGTCCGAGTAGCAGAGGACCACAAGGTGGACGGGCTTTTGTTCCGTCGTGGCGGAAATTCCCCAGCCGGCTTGCGCCATGTCGTTTCCGGGCAGCTTGAATTCGTATTGGGCGATGGAAACGTGGCGGCCGTTCCATTCAAAGCCGTCTATCTCGCCGTCCGCGTTGAGCTTGTTCAAAACGTCCTCCATCGCCAAGTCGTTGCGCTCGTAGCGTTCGAGAGGATACATTTTTATCGCCACGCGGACTTTCATAAATTCGTGCTCAAGGTAAAAGGAAAGGCCGCCGTCGGAAGCGTCCTTTAGGACAAAGCCTTCGGGCAAGTCCAAATTCCAGCCGTAGTATGAGGAGGAATAAAATTCCGCGAACAGCGAAAGCTGGGCTAAGAACAAAAAAACTGTCAAACAAAAAAATTTAAAAAAACGCATAGGCCGTCCTTGAAAATTGTTCAACAATTATATATCATTTTTTTCAAAATGAAAAGCCAAAAATCCGACGGACTGGAAATTCCGATAATATGGCAAGACCAAGACATCGTCCTCATCGACAAGCGCGCGGGGCTTGCAAGCCAAGGCGGCGCGGGCGTGGGCCGCAGCGTTGACCAAGAGCTTTCGGAACAGCTGGGGCAAAAAATCTACTTGTGCCACCGTCTTGACAAGGAGACCAGCGGTCTTTTGCTTTGCGCCAAAAGTTCCGCCGCCGCCAACAAGTGGTCGCGCCTGGTCGGAGAAAAATCGGTTAAAAAGGAATACAAGGCTCTTTGCTTTGGAGTTCCTAAAAGCCCAAGCGGAAAAATCGCGCTCCCGATAAACGAAAAAGGCGGCCCAAAGCCGGCCCTCACTTTTTACGAGCTGGAGAAAACTTTTGGCGCGGACGAGCTTTGCGGCTTTGGAGACGCGCCCCTTTCCATTATGCGCCTTTCGCTTGGAACGGGCCGCACCCATCAAATAAGAATCCACTTGGCTCAAAGCGGCCTTCCGATTGTCGGCGACGACAAGTACGGCGACTTTAAGCTCAACAAGGCCGCCAAGCGCGACTTGGCCATAAAGCGCCTGTGCCTGCGCGCCTTCCGCCTTACGCTTCCTTTGCCCCAAGGCCCTCGCGTCTTTGAGCTTCCCTGCGACTTTTTAGCAAATCCCGCGCGGTCTTGACAAATGGCGTTTCCTATGCCATAATTTAATAATATAGTAAAAGTTGGGGGAGTGTTTATGAAAAAAATGTTGGCAGCTTTGTTTTTCGCGCTTGCAGTTTTCGCGGCGCATTCGCAAAGAGCGGAAAAAATCACTGAAATAATTGAAAGCGGCGAGATTTCAAACGAGCAGGGCGCTTGGATCGCCTGCCAGTTTTCGCAGGACGTCGCCGAAGGAGCGAGCTATTCCGACGCCATGACAAAGGCTACGGAAAAGGGCTGGTTTCCCAGCGGGGAGGTCGCTTCCAATCCGATAACGTTGCAAAACCTTTGCGGCCTTTGCGTAAAGGCTTGCGGCCTAAAGTGCGGCTTGCTCTACAGGCTCACCAAGGCCAACCGCTACGCCTTCAAGGAACTAAAGGCCAACGGAATCTTGGATTCCGCCGCCGACCCCTCCATGACCGTCACAGGACAAAACGCGCTCTCGATTCTAAACGCGTGCGTTAAAAAAGCGGGAGGCTCAAAATGAATTGCAAAAAGATTTTTAAGGCGCTTCTTTTGGCGCAGATTTTTTCGTTGGCCGCTTCGGCCTTTGCCGTTGACTTTGGCGGCGCCCTCAAGAACGCCACTAACATAAAGGGAAATTCTTTCTCAAGCCTCAAGCTTGACCAAATCGACGACCTGAGCCTTTGGGTCAAAGTTCCCTTCACAAAAAGCGGAAACATGTATTTGGCCGCGGAAGGCCTCTACGAATTTGAATACGACCAAGACAAGGAAAAGGCCTTCAACCGCCTGGACTTGAGCTTGCTCAAATTCGCCGCCAACCTCAAGGTTGGCGGAAACGCGCTCAACGCCAGCGCCGGCCGCTTTATGTTCTCCGACTTGACCGGCTTGGTTTACAACCAAAACGCCGACGGAATTTTCGCCAACTACGACGCGAGGACGTTCAACTTTTCGGTCTACGGCGCCTACACCGGCCTCTTGAACGCCGGCACGGTCAAAATGCTTGACTTACCCGGAGAGGTCTACTCTTACGACGAGGACATGCCCTACGACTTGGCGCAAAAATATTTTGTCACTGCGGCGACTTTCTCCCTGCCGCGCCTGGCCAAGACGCAGAACCTTTCGGCGCAGTTCTTGGGAGCCTTCAAGGTTGACGGAACTTCCTACAACAGAATGTATTTCACGGCGTCCATCGGCGGCCCCCTTTACAAGACTTTTTACTACAAGGCTTCCACGACGCTCGGACTTCAAAGCTATGACGGCGGCTCGTTCGACCTTTCCAACCTTAGCCGCTTGACCTTCTCTTGGCACTTGCCGGTAAAGAACATTTCCCTCAACTTGGGCGGCCTCTACGCTTCTGGAAGCAACGGCCCCTTCGAAGGCTTCTGGGGCTTCACAAAAGTCAACGCCTACAACTCTTTGTTCGAGCCGCAGCACACGGGAATCTTCAAGGCCTCGTTCCTTGCCACGGCAAAGCCTATCGACAGCGTTTTGGTCTACGCCGGCTGCGACCTCGTGATGGACGCCGCCACTTCTTCGGTTGACTACAAGGGCTTTCAATACAGCGTCGGCGCTGACTGGCAGATTTTCAGCGACGTCAAGGTCGGCCTTGGACTCTTGCAGTACATCGACAACAACAACAGCGACGAGGACAAGGTTCAGCTTTCTCTGAACGCCATGATTTCATTCTAGGAGGAATGTATGAAAAAGACTTTTGTTTTTGGAATTTTATTCGCCGTTTGCGCGAGCCTCTTCGCGCTTGACGCGGAAGTCATAGGAATTGAAGGAAAGGCGCAGGTTTCCACAAACGGTACTACATGGGCGCCGGTCGCCGTAGGAAGCAAGATTCCCCAGGGAGCGACAATCCAGACGGGCTTCAAGAGCTCGCTTAAAATTAAATTCAAGGGGTCGGAAATAACTCTTGACCCGATGACAAGAATCAAGGTTGACGAGCTTTCCGACAAAGACAACAGGGACAACGCCGTGGTCTCGATGAAAATCGGAGGCCTAACTTCCAACGTTAAAAAAGTGGAAGACCGCCGCGCGGGCTTTACAGTAAAAGGCCCGGCCGCAACCGCGTCTGTCCGCGGAACGATTCTTTCCGAGGAAGTCGGCTACAACCGCGACACCGTCAGGGCCATTGAGAACACGACGATGGTTTGGCCGTCTTCTTCCAACGGCGAATCCGAAGGCTCTGAAAAAGGCGCCAGCGCCATCGCTCCCGGCCAAGTTGCTTCGGTTGACATGGACGGCGGCCAGAAGGCTCCGCAAAGCCACGCCTCAGACCAAGCCGTAAAGCTTAACGGCGCCGTTCTCTTGTCGTCTACGGAATGCGTTTCTTCAGGAACGGCCGGCGCGGCGGAATTTGGAACCGAAGCCGGCGGAAGCGGACAAGTCGCGATCGCAAAAGGCCAGATTCAAATTACGGTTCATTACGAGGAATAGATATTATTGTCCGGCTTGACCGTTCCTACTCTTCCTTTAACCATAACAGCGCGTAAGGCTCAAGCTCTATTGTGTCTTGCGCGCCGTATTTTTTTGCGCCAAGAATGTCGCTCATAGTCGCGCCGCCTTTTCCCCAAAGCTTAAAGGGAACGCGCCGCTCGCTAAAGTTTGCCACAACGTGAAGGGCGCCGCTTCTGCAAAAGGCGAAGGTCTCCGGCCGCTCCTGGTCGTAAAACCAAATGTCGCTTCCAGCGAAGAGTTTTTCCTTGGCGCGCGCCTTGGCCATTTTCTTTATTTCGTCGCGGACGGCTTTTTGTTCGGGAAGAAGCGGCGCTTTCCAATCCTTTTTTATTCGGTGGACCCAGCGCGAGTCGCCGGCCAGCTCCGGCCGCTTTCGGTAGGAGTAGTCGTTAAGCATGGCCTCTTCGTCGCCCGCGTACAAGAGCGGAAGGCCGGGCAGGGCAAAGAGCAAGCCGTACATCATTCGGATTCGAGCCACGGCCATGCGCTTTAATTCCTTGTCGTCCAAGGCCAGCGCGTCTTCCAAACCGGCAAGGCTTGCCATCGTTCCGCAAACGCGGCAGTCGCCAGTGCTTGGGTTTTCCTGAAAGGCCTCGCCGCGCGCGAAGGTTCCGTCAAAGCGGCCGGTGTAAAAGCGGTTCAAGAATTTTCTGTGCTCGTATGGATTGATTCCCAAAGACCAAGCGTCCTCGTCGCTAAAGGTCCAGCCGATGTCGTCGTGGCATCTTATGTAGTTGACCCAAGCGCAGCCGTCGGGAATGGCCCAGCGCTTTTTTAGGCTGAGCGTCAAAAGCCTTGCGTCGCGGCTTGCGAGGCTTGACCAAAAGAGCGCCATTTGCAAGGGGTTGTAGCTAAGGCGGCATTTGTCCTGTCCGATGTAGCGGACAACTTGGTCGGGATGGACAATCGCTTCGCTTTTAAAGACAAGGCTGGGGCAGGCGACGCGCGCGGCAAGGCTAAAGGCCTTTATCAGCGTGTAGGCTTTGGGAAGACTTTCGCAAGCAGTGCCCGTTTCCTTCCACACAAAGGCAAGCGCGTCCAGACGCAAGACTTCGATTCCGGCGTTGGCCAAAAAAAGCATTTCTTCAAGCATCGCCAAAAAAACTTCTGGGTTGGAATAGTTTAGGTCCCATTGAAAGGAGTTGAACGTTGTCCAAACCCAGCCGCCGGCCTCTTTAAAGTAAGTGAAGCTTCCGCGCCTGACGCTCGGGAAAATCTCGCGAAGCGTTTTGTTCCATTCGTCGGCGTCCGCCTTGTTTTTGTAAATCCAATAAAAGTCGCGGTATTTTTGCTCGCCCTTGCAAGCCTTCTTGGCCCATTCGTGCTCGCAGCTTGTGTGGTTGAATACAAAGTCGATTACGGTGTGAATGCCTTCTTTTCGGAAGGCGGACGCGAGCGAGCGCAAGTCGTTCATGCTTCCCAATTTTTTTTGGACTTCGCGGTAGGAGGAAACGGCGTAGCCGCCGTCGTTGTCGCCTTTAAGCGTTTTAAAAAGCGGCATGAGGTGGACGTAGTTTATTCCCAAGTCTTTGAAATATTTTATCTTTGACGCAAGGCCTTTTAGGTTGTCGGCGAACAAGTCCACGTAAAGCATCGTTCCAAGGCTTTTGTTGGAAAGGAACCAGCTTTCGCGGCCGCTTTTTTGGCCTTTGACAAAGTCCTCGTCCAGCTTTTTTAGCTCGGGCGAGCGCGCTTTGTTGGCGGCGGCCAAAATGTTTTCAAGCCGGCCAAGGATTTGGTAAAAGTCCCAGCGGCTTCCGTACAATTCAAAAAGGGCGGCCGTCAAAGCGGCCATGTTCTCTTGCAATTGCGTCTTATACATACAAGCCATTTTAGCGCGCTTTAAAATTCTTGCTATAAAGAAAGTTTTACGAATGTGACAAAATTCACTTTAAATTCATAATATAAAAAATGTGTTATGAGAGCGGAAAAAATCCCGCGCCGCCTTGAAAAATAGAGCCGTAATGCGCTAGAATATTGGAAACATTTGCATCTCGTTTTTTGGAGGGAAATTAATGAAAAAATGTCTTGCGGCATTGATATTTGCCGCGGCGGCGCTTGCTGTTCACGCCCAAAGCGCCCAAAGAATCAGCCAAATTGTAGAAAGCCCAGAGCTCAGTTACGGACAGGCCGCTTACATAGCGCTGTCATATTCTGAAATGGCTTTGACGATAATCGCCCAGGGGCTTGGTGGGGCCGGGACAATGTATTTATCATCGTCTGTGGGCCAGTATTTAATTGCATCTGGAAGGAACTATGTAAAGGAGATTAACCATCTTGTAAACTATGTCTTAACATCTGTTAGCAAGATTTTGCTATTCAGACTTTGCAATTTAAATAATTTGTAGTACCTTTGCACCACTTTTAAAAGTAATTAGAACAAATCAAGCAGGAATGGAAGCTTTTTTCAGGAC
>CADBBB010000100.1 GCA_902792795.1 uncultured Spirochaetaceae bacterium
CTACACCAACGAGCTGAAAGCTTATGTCGCTGACGCCAAGCAAAGCACGGAGAACAAGAGGCAGTTTATGGAATGGGAACGACAGCGCGCGTACGACTACGACGACGGCAAGGAAGCGGGCATCGCCATTGGCCGCGAAGAAGGCGCCCTGCAAAAGGCCGTGGAAGACGCGACGAACTTTCTAATGGAGAACATCGCGCCCGAGACCATAGCGAAATGCACAGGACTTCCGCTGGAAAAAGTGCTGGAGCTGCGCCAACAGCTGGCCGAGCCCGCGCAGGCCTAGCCCCACTCCCTCGCGCCGCTTTTTTCTTTACTACAACTGCGTTTCAATCCCCCTTCCCTTCCAAACAAAGGTTTAGAAAAGAGGACAGTTGCGGGCGGGTGAGCGACAGGCGGGGGGATTCGGATGTTGCGAGAGCGGGGTCTTGGGGGGATTGGCGGCTTTGGACGCTGGGAACGTTGAGGCAAAAATAGGGGGAGTTTTCCCAAAAGACGTAGCCCAGCTTGAGCTTGGCGGGAGCGGAGCGGGTCATGGCGGAGCGGGCGGAGCCCCATTCCAATTGGGCTTGGAGCGTTCCGTAGCATGCGGCCGTGGCCTTTTTGCCCCGGCGCAGGGCGCGAGCCTCAAACTGTTTGTTGTACTTTTGGGCGGCGGCTTCAAGGGCCTTTAGGGCCGGGCCGTCAAGCCATAGGGTTTGGTAGGTGTTTTGGCAGTAATATCGCAGGCCGCCGCGGTTTGCGTCAACAAGAACGTCGGCCTCGCGGGCCTTGGCGTCCACGGTCAGGCGGAGGGCGGCGGGCGTTCCGTCAGGGGCGGACGCTGAAACAAGTTCAGCGTGACAGAAGTTCCCCGACATGACGGCCAAAAGGAGAGCCAGAGCCAGCGCTTTCATTCAGCGGCTTTTTCCTCATCGGCCTTTTCCTGGCCGGGCTCGGCGTAGGCGTCGGCGTCTGTAGGCTCGTCGGCGTATTCGTCAAAGGTTGACGAGGCTTGGAGAGCGCTTATGTTTTCGTCGGACAAAAAGGTTATGAGCTTCTTGGCCTGGGATTTTGTAAAATAATAGGTCTGCTCTATCACGTTGGCTTTGAGCAAGGCTTCCTCGGACTTGCTGTCGCCGTAGGCCAAGTTTTTGGCGGGGCGGACGTTCACCGTAAAATAGGGAGAACCCTTTACAAATGTGTAGCCAAAAAAGACTCTGGGACGGGAATAATAGGTCATCATTCCCGACACCATTCCGTAATCCTCGTAGGCGTCGCAAAAGCCGTAGACGTCGCGGGTCTTTTTAAAGGGAGCGGAACGTTCCAGCTTCTTTTGGTCAAAGTCTTGGTAATAGCGGTTGACGGCGTCTATGAGAACGCCTCTGGCGACCTTTGCGAACTGCAAGGCGTAGGCGGACGTGTCGTAATACATTTCAAAGCCGGCCACGTCGGTTCCTTCGCGGTAAATCAAGTGGGCCTTGCGCGAGACCAGGCCGCCCACGGTGAGCTTTAAATAGGCGGAAAAGGCCTCAACCTTGGTGAATTTGTTGGTGTTGAGAAGGCGCTCGCCAAAGTCGCGGTTTCCTATCATTTTCTTTTTGTTGTAGGGGTCGCCCTGCATGGCGGCCTCTTTGTTGGCCTTGGTGTTCCACTTTATTTTGGTGACCTTTTTGTCCTTGCCGCCTTTTTGCGCGGGGTCCTGGGCTTCCTGGGCCTCAACGGAAGCCGAGCCGTCGTCGTATTCGTCCGCGGGCTCTTTGTCCGTCTTGGCGAAAACCGCCGCGCATATCATCATTATGGCGGCCGCCGCCGCGAGTGTCTTTTTCATTTTTGTCTCCGTTTTTTTTGGTTGCTTAGTTATAGCATAAACAACGCGGCGTGTCAAAAGATACAACGCGAGCGCCCCAAAAACACAAAACGCTCCCGGTCGCGGCGGCGGCAGTCGGCGCCGCTAGATATCCACAACCAAAAAACACAAAACGCTCCCGACCGCGTCCGTCCGTCTTGCGCGTGGCTGCAGGTAAATGGAAATTTGACTCGCTTCGCTCGCCCTGCAGAGCGTGGCTGCAGGTAAATGGAAATTTGACTCGCTTCGCTCGCCCTGCAGAACGCTCAGACGGCCCGGCCCGCGGTCTGCGCGTTTTGTTGGTTCCTGACCACAACCGCGACTGGGAGCCGCGTTTTGGTTTGCGACACGCAACGGTAAGGGAAAAAGCGGCGCGACTGGGAGCCGCTTTTTTTCCGTTCCTGCGTGGCTCGGTTCCGCTTGGTTCCGCGCGGTTGCGTGAAAATTTTGCTTTACAAAAATTGCGTTGCGCGCTAGAATGGGAGGCGCTAAATTGACAGATTCCTACGGAGGTTTTTTATGAATATAAAGAAAATGTTGGCCGCCGCGGCTTTGGGAGCCCTTGTTTTGGCCGGAGTTTTTTGCGAGGAGAACGCGGGCGGCCACAAGAAGTCCGAGATTTCATACTACAGCGCGCCTGTCTATAAAGTGATGGATTCCGCCAAGGCATACACCGTAATTTACGGCAAGGCCGGCCACAAGATGGGAACGGTGACGATTCCCAAGGACTGGGCCAAAAACAAGCCCGACACGGTAAAAAGGCTTTTGGTGCGCAACTGCCCGTCAAAAATCACGCCTTATGTGACAATCGTCAAAAAGAGCGGCGAATTCCTAAAGGTGATGCTCACTGTTCCCACAAACCACAACGACCGCATTTGGGGAATCGCCAACGAAAACAAGGTGGAGTCCACAGACGGCGTTGAGTCCGTTGACTTGGAACTTTAGTCCGTCTTTACATCATCGATGAAAACAATCGACTCCGACGGCGACTGCGTTTCAAGCTCTTTGGCGGCGGCCGCGATTTTAAAGGCCTTGGGCAAGGAATTTTTGCTGCTCAACGCGGGGCCTTTCAAGCGGCCGGAAATTCGCCAATACGAAAAAGAATTTACAAGCCAGCTTCCCTTTATGAGCCAGGAGGACAAGAAAAATTGCGGCCTCTTGATTGTGGATTGCTCGGAACTTCCGCGACTGGGAGACATGGGTGAAAGCCTCAAGGGCTTTGACACCTTTATCGTCGACCACCACAAGACGGCTGAGGTTCCCGCCGGCGCGCAAAGCGTGATTGACCCTACAAGCCCGGCGGCCGTGTGCCTTTTGACCATGCTCTACGAGCTTGTGGTTGGCCAGCCCGACCCGGAAACGGCAAAAATTATGTTCCTTGGCCTAAGCACGGACACCGGATTTTTTAGATTTTTGCGGGAGGACAGCGCTCCGGTTTTTGAGCTTGCCGCGCGCCTTGTCAGGTACGGAGCCAACCCCAACAAAATGTACAACAAAATCACCGGCGGAAAGCCTTGGTCAACCCGCAAGCTGCTGGGCCTTTTGCTTAGCAAGACGGAACGCTATTGCGGCGGAAAATTGGCGCTGACCTACGAGTCGATGGAAGACACAAAGAATTGGGGGCAGGAAGGCAGGGACAGCGATTCGCTTTATTCCGCCCTTTTGAGCGTGGAAGGCGTTGAGGCCGCCGTCTTTTTGCGGCAGGAAACGGAGTCTTCTTGCACCGGCGGCTTTAGGAGCCTTGACAACATTGACGTGAGCGCGGTGGCAGCCAAGTTTGGCGGCGGCGGCCACAAAAACGCCAGCGGCATGAGCGTCCAAGGCCGCGTGGACACCATCATTCCGCAGATTGTAAAAGAATTTTCAAAGATATTGTAATATAGAAAAAAAAACGCGAAAAAAACGGCTCCCAGTCGCAATAACTGCCGGGCGACTCTTGACAGGGGAAGAAAAGCGTGGTAGAGTGGAAAAGAAAGAGCGCCACAGAGATGCGGCCGCCTCTTGATGGCTTTAAATAAAAAGCCTGCCGAGGGTTACCACGAACGGCAGGCTTTTCTCATCACCTAATCAATTCATTGAAGAGGGTCAGCGCTTCAACAATAAAAGACAAGATTGCGATGATTAACATCGCGAGTTCAAGTTTTTTCATGTCGAGCGGTCCTCCCGATATTTTTAGTATCAAGAGGCGGCCTGCCACTACTGTGGCGCTCCAATATATATCATACAAATTTTTGTTAAAAAAAGACCTGTTTAAAAAAAATAATAGGCAAAAAACGCGAAAAAAACGGCTCCCAGTCGCGGCTGCAGGTAAATTTCTTCTTTACCATAAAGGGGCGTAGCGGCGAAATTAAACGAAAGAAAGCCCAAAACGGAACGGCGCCGCATGAGCCGCAACATTTTTGCTCGCCAGCGGCTCGCAAAAACAGCGGTAATGTTTCGTCTTGCAAATTCCGATAATATGGGCATGAAAAAGTCGATTTTATTTGCGGCCGCCTTGTTGCTTGCGGTTGCGGGAGCCGCCGCCGAAAAGACTGTCGAATCGCCCTACTCTTTTGAATACCGCGAAATCGCGCAAAAATTGCAGGGACCTTGCGCGCCCTTTGAAAAGGACGGCTGCATCGTCTTTAGCGCCGAGCTTGGCCCGCGCTATGTGGGCATCGCCTTTGACTTTGAGAACTACCAAATAATCCACCCCTTTATGCGCAAGTCCACATACGACGAAAACGGCGACCATGTGAACACTTGGTACTTTTACATTTTGGAAGACGTTCCCCAAACAAACAAGATTTACTACCGCATGATAATCGACGGACTGTGGACAACCGACCGCCTGAACCCCAACCAATACTACGACACGCAGACCGGCATCCACCTATCGGAACTGACCGTAAAAAAACGCTACTCAGCGGCCACAAAAGCCTCCGCGCAAGTTGGAACAGGCGCGCAA
Organism: uncultured Spirochaetaceae bacterium; assembly: GCA_902792795.1. Classification (GTDB taxonomy): domain Bacteria; phylum Spirochaetota; class Spirochaetia; order Treponematales; family Treponemataceae; genus Treponema_D. The sequence goes on from CADBBB010000100.1 coordinate 4,776, forward strand.
GCGGACGCGACGCATTTTGTCTACAAAGGAAGGAGCGGACAAAAAGTTCGCTTGGCGGGAACGTTCACAAAATGGGACAGCTGGATTTACGAGCTTAAGGAAACGGCGGCCGGCCTTTACGAGCTGGACTTGCCCCTTCCCGCCGGAACTTACTATTACGTCTACTACATCGGAACGGAGCGCTTTCCGGACGTGACCAACCACGACCGCGCCTGGACCGAAGACGGCCGCCCGATTTCAAAGCTGGTGGTTGAATGATAGAGTGTCATTCTGACGCTTCGCGGCAGGGTAAAACTTGACAAATAGATAGAGGAGCGCTAAACTAAGAAACAAGAGGAACGCCACGACAACGTGGCTTACCCCTTTTAGCATTTATGAAATGCCTGCCGGAGTCTGGTCACTAGGGCGGGCATTTTTTTTCGCTTATTTCCTCATAGTTGTCAAGCGTTTTTTAGAACTTGAAGCCGCCGCCGAACTTTTTGGCGAGGGCGTTTAGGTCCATGCCGCCCATGCCGGGCATGCCGCCCATTCCCGGAGCGCCTCCCATTCCGCCGCCGCCCATCATTTGGCCCATGAGCTGCGCCTGCAAGCCCTTGTTACGGCTGACTTTTTTCATCGTGAGTTTTGTCTTTTCAAACTGCTTTATGAGCTTGTTCACTTCGGCCACGCTCGTTCCGGAACCTTTGGCGATGCGCTTGCGGCGGCTGGGGCCGATTATCAAGTGGTTGGCGCGCTCTTTTTTTGTCATCGACTGGATGATGGCCTCTTGGCGCTTCATGCCGCTAGTGTCAAGGTCGCGCCCCTGCATGGCCGCCGCCGCTCCCGGAATCATTTCCAAAAGCGACTGCATGTTGCCCATCTTCTTGACTTGCTGGAATTGCGCCAGCATGTCGTCCAAGGTGAACTCGTTGCGCGCCATCTTCTTTTGCATGGCGGCGGCTTGCTCCATGTCGACTTTTTCTTGCGCCTTTTCCACAAGGCTCACGACGTCGCCCATTCCAAGAATTCGGCTTGCGATTCGTTCCGGATGGAAGACTTCAAAGTCGTCGGTCTTTTCGCCGGTTCCGATAAAAAGAATGGGCTTTTGCGTTATTGACTTTAACGAAAGGGCGGCGCCGCCTCGCGCGTCGGAATCAAATTTAGTAAGAATCACGCCGCTAAGGCCAAGCTGCTCGTCAAAGGATTTGGCGATGTCAACGGCGTTTTGGCCGGTCATAGCGTCGGCGACCAAAATAGTTTCAACAGGAGCGGCCGCCTTTTTTATTTGAACAAGCTCCGCCATCATCGCTTGGTCGATTTGCAAGCGGCCGGCGGTGTCCAAAATGATTGTGTCTAGGCCGTTTTTCTTGGCGTGGTCAATGGCGTTTTGCGCCACCTTGACAGCGTCCTTGGCGCCGTCCTCTTTGTAAACGGGAACGTCAATCTTTTGGCCAAGCACGCAAAGCTGCTCGACGGCGGCAGGACGAACCAAGTCGCAGGCTGCGAGCAAGGGGCGGCGGCCGTCTTTTTTTAGGCGGGCGGCGAGCTTGTGGCTGGCCGTAGTTTTTCCGGCGCCCTGCAAGCCCAGCATGAGAATCACGCTTTGGGTGTCAGGCCCTTTGAGATGCAAGTCCTGCTTGGTGTCGCCGAGCATGGCGACAATTCTGTCATAAATTATTTTTACGAACTGCTGGCCGGGGTCCACCGCGCGAAGCACTTTTTCGCCCTTGGCTTCCTCGATGGCTCCGTTGACAAAACGGCGGACGACGCGAAGGTTTACGTCGGCCTCAAGAAGCGCCATCTTGATTTGCTCGACAGCGTCCTCAATGTTTTTTTCTGTTATTGAAGACTTTCCGCTTATCGTTCTAAAGACGTCGGAAAAAGCGTTCGTGATTTTTTCCAGCATGGGCTTCCCCTTAAAAAATATTGGCCGCCCCAAAAGGCGGCTGCGTTTATTTATTTCCCATCAAAAGTTCAAGCATAAAATCTTCCGGCTCAATCTCGCGGTTTAGTATGCGGAACAAGCCGTCGCAAATCAAGAGCTTTATGTTTTTGCTTTGCGCGATTTGGTGAACGTATTTGCAGGCGATGGCGCCTTCGGGAAGGTATCCGATTTTTGAAACGTTGGCGATAAGGTCGTCCAAGTCTTTGAAGTTGCCAAGCAAATCGGTCTTGATCATTTCTTGGCCAAAGCGGCGGTTGCGGCCATATTTGCTTTTGCAAGTAACGTCAAGGTCGCCCACTCCGGCTATGGAAGTGAACGTTTCCGCGTGAGTGGCTCCCATCGCGAAGCCAAGAGTTTGAATTTCGTTGAGGCCGGCGGCCATCAAAAGGCTTTCGGCGTTGTCGCCAAAAATGTCGCTGGTCTCGCTAATCGCGTCAAGGGCGCCGTAAACGACGGCGATGATGTTTTTTGCCGCCGCGCATATTTGCACGCCGATAACGTCAAAGCTGGAATACGCCATCAAGCCCGGAACGCGCATGAGTTCCCTAAACCTAATTGAAACTTTGGGATTTTCGCTTGCCGCCACAAGGCCCGTTATTTTTCCGATGGCAACTTCCTCAGCGTGGCTGGGGCCGGAAATGTAGCAAACGCTTCCCTTGTAAACGTCGGGCAAAACGCTTTCCATCGTCTCCACAATGAGCTTGGGGCCGTCGGCGGAAGGAACGAAGCCCTTGGTCAAAACGCCGATGTTGGTGTCGCCGTCAGCGATGTTCTTTACGCCGATGATTTTTTTGATTGTGGGCGCGAGGTAAAGGGAGGGCGAGGCCAAAATCAAAAATTCTTTGCTGGAGGCGACTTCCTCTATGTTTGTGGAAGCCTTTAGATTTTTTTCAAGCTTAAAGCCCGGCAAAAATTTTTTGTTCTCATGTTCGTTGTTTATTGAGGAAACGACGTCCTCTTCCATCGCCCAAAGCGTGACGTCATGGCCGCCGCGCGCCAAGGCCTGGGCAAAGCCAGTTCCCCACGCGCCCGCGCCTATAACTCCAACAGTCTTGCAAGAAGCCATAGCGAAGCCTTCTGAATTTTAGAACCAAACGGAAGCGTTGTCTTCCCAGTCAATCAACTCTTCCGGCTTGAAGAACAAATTGATTTCGCGCTCGGCGCTGGGATCCGAGTCCGACGCGTGAATGACGTTGTATTGCGTGTGGCAGCAGAAGTCGCCGCGAATCGTTCCGGGATGCGCCTCGGCCGGGCTTGTGGAGCCGACGAGCTTGCGAACCAATGTCACGCAGTCGTCGCCCTGCCAGCACATGGCCACCACGGGCGCGCTTGTTATGTAGCCCACGAGCGAGTCGTAAAAGGCCTTTCCCTTGTGTTCGGCGTAGTGCTTTGACGCCAGTTCGGGAGAAATGTTCATCATCTTGAGGCCAATCAACTTGAGGCCTTTTTTTTCGAGCCGGCTGATAACCTCGCCGACCAGCCTGCGGTTCAACACGCCGGGCTTAAGCATTGCAAAGCATCTTGTTTCCATAATCATTCAAGCATAGCGCAATAATGAAAGAAATGCAAGTATAGGCGGAAAAACAAAAAAAACAAAAAACGCTTCCGACCGCGTCCGTCCGTCTTCCGCGTGGCTGCAGGTAATTGGAAATTTGACTCGCTCCGCTCGCCCTGCAGAACGCTCAGACGGCCCGGCCCGCGGTCTCGCGCGTTTTTGTGGTTACGCCAAAGATTGGTTCAGTATCCGCGCGGCGCTTTAGGGGCTTGAAAAAACTAAAAGGCCGAGCCCAGGCCGCCGACTTTGACTTGGAAGTGGCTGAACTCCATTTGGAAGCTGGCGCGGCCTTGGGTGGCGCTGCGAAGGTTGGTGCTAAAGCCGAACATTTTGGCCATCGGCGCCTCGCAGTGAATAAGCCCTCCGCGGGGCTTGGAGTCCTGGCCCATGATGATTCCGCCGCGCTGGGTCATTTGGCTCATCGCGTCGCCCACAAATTCCTTGGGGCAGGAAATTTCCACGTCCATGACAGGCTCCAAAAGCTCGGGGGCCGCGCCCTTGCAAGCCTTGTCAAAGGCGGCCACGGCGCAAGCCTCAAAGGCGAATGTGGTCGAGGTAAGCTCGTTGTAGTCCAGCGCGGTGACTTGCACGGCAGTGTCGGCGCATGGGTAGCCGTAATTGATTCCGGCTGAGAGGGCGCTTTCAAAGCCGCTTTTGACGGCCTCGTAAATTTCTTCGGGAATCGAAGAGTCGCGGACAAGGCATTCGTAGGAGTTTCCCTGCCCTGTTTCGCGCGGAGAAACGGTGACGGTGATGCCGGCGGTGTTTTCCTTTCCGCCAAGGACGCGGCTATAGTTTTCGGTGGCGGAGGCTTGGGCGGTGACGGCCTCGCGGTAAGTGACTTGCGGCGCTCCGACGCGGGCCTTTACGCCAAAGTCGTCCTTCATGCGGGTGACCAAAACGTCAAGGTGAAGCTCGCCCATTCCGCTGATGATCATTTGGCCGGTTTCCGCGTCTTCCTTGTGGGTAAAGGTCGGGTCTTCGCGCGAAAGTATTTCAAGCGTTTCGTTGAGCTTGTCGCGCTCGCTGATTGAGTCTGGCTCTATCGCGACGCTGATCACAGGCTCGGGGAAGTGAACGCTTTCAAGCAAAACCGGGAAGCCTTCGCTTCCGAGGGAGTCGCCGGTTTGCGCCAACTTAAGGCCGATAAAGACCGCGATGTCGCCCGCGCTGACGCTTTCCATCGGCTCGGACTTGTCGGCGTGCATGCGCAAAATGCGGTTGACGCGCTCGCGCTTTTTTTTGGCGACGTTAAAGACTTGCGTTCCCGCGGAAATTTTTCCTGAATACATGCGGACGTAGCAAAGGGGGCCCATCTCGCGGTCGTACTGAATTTTGAACACAAGGCCCAGCGCCTGTCCGCTTTCCTTGCAGGGAACCTCGACGTCCTCTTCTTTGTCGCGCTTGACGTGAACGCCCTTGGCCGGAGGAATTTCGTCCGGCGCGGGAAGGTAGTCCACGACCGCGTCTATAAGGGGCTGAACGCCTTGGTTGTGGCGCGAGCTTCCCATAACGAAGGGAACAAAGGCGCGGCTGATGGTGCCCTTTCGGAGCGCGGCTTTAAGCTGCTCCACCGAAATTTCTTTTCCTTCCAAATAAAGTTCTGCAAGAGCGTCGTCGCTTGAGGCAACCGCGTCGACCAATTTTTCGCGCCACTCGTTGGCTTCATCCAAGCGGCTTGCGTCTATGTCGGTCTCGGTGAATTTTTCGCCTTCGCTTTCGGCGTCCCAGCGAATTTCCTTCATTTTAAGAAGGTCGATCACGCCTTCAAATTCCGCGCCCTGCCCAATCGGGATCTGTAGCGCGACGCAAGTGACGCCAAACTTGTTGTGGACGTCTTCCATCGAGCCAAAAAA
>CADBBB010000101.1 GCA_902792795.1 uncultured Spirochaetaceae bacterium
CCGAAACGCAGACGGTGGTGGTGTTCCTGCTGGACGGGGTGAAAGCTGCCAACAATGGCCAGGGCATGCATCCCCGGGCGGAAGACGCACTGATCTATGCGGGACGCTGGGTCCAGGAAGCGGAAAGCGGCAGCTATGTGGTGAAAGAGGAGTGAAATCCTGGCGGGGCGTCAGTGGATCGTGCGAATGGATCAAGGTTTTTATTTACGGTGAAGGAAAAAGCTGGTATACTGTTTTTGAATACGAACGATATGGAGGAACCCATGGAGATCACGCCTGCGTAGCCCTGCAGATCCTCCGTATCAAACCCATATGCCCGGCCCCGCGAAAGCATATGATCCAGCGCGGCGCGGCAGGCAGCGCCAAAAGGCGCGTTTTTTTCGCGCCCTACAGGGCCTTGTGCTTCGCCGCCGTCCGAGTGGCCTACGAATGGGCCAAGTCCACCGGCTTTTTGGCATACCCCTGGGGCGTCCTTTCGATGGCGGTTTTCAACGACAAGGTCTTGATCCAGTGCGCGGACATTTTCGGCTCATTGGGGCTAAGTTTTTTGACGGCCTTTGGAGCCGCCGTACTTGCCGAATGTATTCTATACATTCAAAGCAGGCGGACTTGGCCCCAATTTTTTGGCCAAAACGCCAAATTCAACCTAGTTTGCAACGCAAAATGCCTTGTTCTCATGCTTTTCTTTATAAGTTGCTACGGAATTTTCAAGCTGGGCCAAAATTCCCCGGCCATAAAAAAGCTCAACGCGGTTTTAGTCCAGCAAAACGCCGACCCTTGGGCGTCTTCCGACGACACGGAAAGCATAACCTCCTCGATGAAACTGTCCGAGGCGGGAGTCCAGGAATTTTCCGACAGGGGAATAAAGGCGGACTTGGTCGTTTGGAGCGAGGCGGTCCTTCGATACGCTTTTCCCCATTCATCAAGGCGCTACAGCCATGTTCCCAAAGAAGAATCTCTCGTCGACTTCATAAAAAGAATGGACGCGCCCTTCATAATCGGCGGCCCCTATTCCATGGATCCCACCGAAAACAAATTCGCCAACGCCGCGCTTGTCTTTGACAAGGCCGGCGCGTTTAGGGGCTATTACGGAAAGAGCCACTTGGTGCCCTTTGCGGAAGTGGTTCCCGGCGTGGAATATCCTTGGGTCCGCAAGTGGATGAAGCGACTGGCGGGCTTTTCAAACGGCTGGACCGCGGGCGGAACTTACACCCTCTTTGACATGGAATGCGAATGGACGGGCCAAAAGCCGGCCCTAAAATACGTGAACGCCTACGGGCCCCTTCCGCCGGAACCTGACAAGGCCGTGGCGCGCGTGGCCATGCCGATATGCTTCGAGGACGCCTTTCCCGACATTTGCGGCCCCTTCCACCAGGCCGGCGCGGAAGTCTTTGTCAACATAACCGACGACTCTTGGTCCAAGACAAATTCCGCCGAATGGCAGCACTTTGCCGTGGCCCTTTTCCGCGCCGTGGAATACAGGACGTCCTTGGTCCGCGCCACAAACGCCGGGGTCACCGCCGTGGTGGACGACCGGGGCCGAATCCTGCAAAGCCTTCCGCTTTTTGAAGAAGCCTACATGGCGGCGGAAATTCCAATTTTCCGCAGGCAGGAAACGGTCTTCGCGGACTTTCCCAATTGGTTCTGCCACACGATTCTTTTTGCCTTCGCGCTTCTGGCGTTTTTCAAGGCCCGGGAATTCAAAAAGCCGCGCCTTCGCGAGCTTATCCAAGCGGAACTTGCTAAAACAGAAATTTATCCAAATTTTATGTAAATTTCGCTTGCTTTAAACAAAATAGCGTGTTATAATTAAAATATTCAAGAAATACGCTACTAATAGCGCTAATTTTTGGGGATTTTAGGGGAAAAAATGCGCTGTCCTTACTGCGGCTCGCTTGACGACAGAGTCATTGAGTCACGCACCATGTCCAACGGCGACAACATACGCCGGAGACGCGAGTGCATGAGCTGCGGCTACCGCTTCACCAGCTACGAACGCATAGAAGAAAAGCCCTTGATGGTCATCAAGCGCGACGGCCGCCGCCAGCCCTTCGACCCCCAAAAACTTGAAAAAGGCATCCAGCGCGCGCTCGAAAAGCGGCCGGTTTCCACCAACATGGTCGAAAACCTCGTGGCCGAAATCGAAGACCTCGCCGTGATGCAGGCCAAGTCCAGCCGCGAAATTTCAACAAGCGACTTGGGCGAATTGGTCTTGCGGCGCCTTAACGAAATCGACAAAGTGGCCTATATCCGCTTCGCGTCGGTTTACAAGCATTTTGAAAATTTGGACGAATTTATAAACGAAGTAAATAAGGTTGGGGGAATCAAAAAGTGAGCGAGCAGTCGGTTTTTCCGCAGTGGAAAAGTTTTTTGGGAAATAGCGGCGACGAGGAAACCAAGTCGTTCATCAAAAGCGTGGTTAAAAGGTCGGGAGACATCGTTTCCTACGACCGAAAGAAAATTGAAAAGGCCATCGGAAAGGCCGTGCAGGCTGTCGAAAAATTCGCCAACCCGGACAAGGCGGCCGCGCTCACCGACAGCGTCGAAGAAAAGCTCCGCCTTTTGATGGCGGGAAGGCGCGCCCACTCCATTCCCGCAATCGAAGAAATACAGGACGTGGTGGAAAGCGTCTTGATCGAGGCCAAGGAAGTCGAGGTGGCCAAGGCCTACATCCTTTACCGCGCCCGTCACGAAGCCGTCCGCGACGCCAAGAGCCTCATGCTGGACATCAACAAGACGATGGACGGCTACCTTGCCCAGAGCGACTGGCGCGTGAATGAAAACGCCAACGTAAACTTCTCGCTTGGCGGCCTCATTCTCCACAACTCAGGAACAATCACCGCCAACTACTGGCTCAACAACATTTACTCCAAAGAAATCGCGGACGCGCACAGGTCGGCCGCCTTCCACATCCACGACCTATCGATGTTCTCAGGCTATTGCGCCGGCTGGTCCTTGCGCCAGCTCATCGCCGAAGGCTTGGGCGGAGTCAAGGACAAAATCACTTCAAAGCCCGCCACTCACCTTTCCACGCTTGTAAACCAAATCGTAAACTTTTTGGGAATCATGCAAAACGAATGGGCCGGCGCGCAGGCCTTCAGTTCCTTTGACACATACCTCGCCCCCTTTGTCAAAATAGACAACCTCAGCGAAATGGAAGTGCGCCAGTGCATACAGTCTTACGTTTACGGCGTCAACACTCCCAGCCGCTGGGGAAGCCAGGCGCCATTCACAAACATCACCCTTGACTGGACTTGTCCCGACGACCTCAAGGACAAAAAGGCCATCGTGGGCGGCAAGGAGCAGAACTTCACTTACGGCGACTGCCAAAAGGAAATGGACTTAATCAACAAGCAGTTCATAAAAATCATGCTGGAAGGCGACGCCGACGGCCGCGGCTTTGGCTACCCGATTCCAACGTACAACATAACAAAAGACTTTGACTGGGACAGCGAGAACGCGAAGCTCCTTTTTGAGATGACAAGCCAGTACGGAACGCCCTACTTCCAAAACTTTGTCAACTCCGACCTTAATCCGAGCGACGTGCGCTCGATGTGCTGCCGCCTTCGCCTTGACAAGCGCGAACTCCGCAAGCGCGGCGGAGGACTTTTTGGAAGCGACGAGTTCACCGGAAGCATCGGAGTTGTCACCATCAACCTTCCGCAAATCGGCTACCTCGCAAAAAACGAGGAGCAGTTTTTCAAGCGCCTGGACTACCTCATGGACTTGGCAAAAGAAAGCCTCTGCGTAAAGCGCAAGGTAATCCAAAAATTGTATGACGGCGGCCTCTTCCCCTACACGAAGCGCTACCTCAAGACGCTCAACAACCACTTCAACACAATCGGCCTTTGCGGAATGAACGAATGCTGCAAAAACTTTTTGGGCGTGGACATCGTGAACCCCAAGGGAAAAGAATTCGCCAAAAAAGTCTTGGACTACATGCGCAATCGAATGCAAGACTATCAGGAGGAGACCGGAGAGCTCTTCAACCTTGAGGCCACTCCCGCCGAAAGCACAAGCTACCGCCTGGCCCGCCACGACAAGCAGAACTACCCGGACATCATCGCAGCGGGAACGACCGACCCCTACTACACAAACTCAACCCAGCTTCCCGTGGACTACACAAGCGACATATTCGAGGCGCTCGACCAGCAGGAAGCCTTGCAAACCCGCTACACCGGCGGAACTGTGTTCCACACATACATGGGCGAGCAAATCAAGGATTGGAAGGCGTGCCGCGACTTGGTAAAGACCATCATGGCAAACTACCGCATTCCGTATTTGACAATTTCGCCGGTATACTCGATTTGCCCTGTGCATGGATATTTGTCGGGGGAACATTGCGAATGCCCCAAGTGCAAGGAAGAGAGGCGCGCCGCTTTGCAAGGCAGGCTCAACGTCCTTATGGCCCAAAAAGAAGAGCTTGAGCGGCAGCAAAAAGTCGCCAACTAAATCTAAAACGACAGGAGGAAAACATGAAGACGCTTGCTGAAATTAACAAGGAAATCGCCGACTTAAAAAAAGAGTTGGCCGACGTTCACGGAACAGAGACCGAAGTTTACGCGCGCATCGTAGGCTACTACCGCGCCATAAAGAACTGGAACAAGGGCAAGGCCGACGAATTCAAGCATAGAAAAAATTTTGTCTTGGAAGATTCCTCCGAATACGACATCCACCGCTACGCCGACGCGAACGAAGCCGAGCCCACAACTTTTAGTCCCGAAAACGAAATGCTGATGGAAGACGAAAGCGTTGGCGAAAACATTTCGCAAGCCCAAGACTCGGGCGCGGCTCCGGCGGCGCAAGCCGAGCAAGGCCAAGCGCGGAGCGACTTAACCTACGAGCTTTTTGCCAGAAAGACTTGCCCCAACTGCCCGCCGGTAAAGGAATGGGTTTTAAACAGCGGCCTTAAGGGAACTGTCGTAGACGTTGACACCGAAGCCGGCCTAAGCCAAGCCGCGCAAAAAGGCGTGTTCGCCGCTCCCACAGTGATTTTCTACAACGCCGACGGAAGCGAAAAGGCGCGCGCCCACAGCGTTTCCGAGCTGGAAGAAATTTTTAGCCTTGCGACAGCCTGACGCAGTTCTAGTCAAGACAAGCCTAGTTGATTATCCCAATAGAGTCGCGGCCGCGTGTTTTTTGCGCGGCTGCAATCTTCGTTGTCCCTACTGCTACAACACCGAGTTGGTCGAAGCGCGCGACGCGGCAATCTTTGTTCCAATCCACGAAATACTGGCCCACCTAAAAAAGCGCGCCAATGTTTTGTCTGGCTTTGTCATCTCGGGCGGCGAGCCGCTTTGCCAACCGGACCTTGTCCGCCGCCTGATTTTGGAGGCGCGCGCCTTGGGTTACAAAATAAAGCTTGACACAAACGGCATGTTTCCAGACCGCCTGCAAAAACTTTTGGACGATTCCGCAGCGCGCCCCGACTACATAGCGCTTGACGTAAAGACAAGCCCCGCTCGCTACAAGGAACTGTCGCAAGCCGGCGGCAACGCGCCGCAAGCCCAGGAAGCGGCGGCTTCTTTGGCTTTCGAAACTTTCTCCGAAAAAATCATCCGCTCAATAAAAATTGTTTCTTCGCTTGCGGACGACGCGCGCGAGTTTCGCACGGTCTTGTATCCGCCGCTTGTCGCGCGCGCGGAGATAGAAGAAATCGCCGCGCTCCTGCCCGCCGACGCAAACTGGTATTTCGCAAAATTTCAAAACAACCATTGCCTTTGCGCGGCCGCCGAGAATGTCGCGCCGTACACGGACGAAGAAGAAGCGGCGCTTGTTGACCTGGCTCGCTCGAAAATTTCCGGCGCTGAACTCAGGTAGGAACGGTAAAGGCTCGCTTCGCTTAAAGCCTTGACTCGTTCCTTTTGCGGCGCGAACACTATTGTCGCGCCGCAATAAAAAAAAACGGCTTCCCGATTGGGAAGCCTTGGATAGCGACTAATGGGATTGAACCATTGACATCACGGATATGAGCCGTGTGCTCTACCAACTGAGCTAAGTCGCCGAATGTTTTACCACTATATCAAAAAGCGCGCTTTGTGTCAAGTGGCGCGGCAATTAGCGGCGCAAAAAAAACGCGGCGATGGGGCCGCGCTTTTTGAGTTTGGATTCGTTCAACTAGAACTTGCTGTCGGCGTAGCCAATCCAGCCTTCCTTTTCAACCAAGGCCTTTTCAAAGCCTTCAAGCGTGAAGGGATAGCTTTTTGAAAGGCTTCCGGCGATGAGCTTAACCTTGGCCGTTCCGTCGTCGTTGATGACGATTTTGCACTCGGTGTCCTTTTCGCTAAAGGTGCGGAACATGTCTTCCACCGACTTTTTGTCCATTTCCACGGCGAGCAAGCCGCAGTTGTACATGTTTTGGCGGAAGATGCGGGCAAAGTTTACCGCGACGACGACGTAAATGCCGTTGACTTCCAAAGCCCAAGGAGCGTGCTCGCGGCTTGAGCCGCAGCCAAAATTTTCACGGGTGATGATGACCTTTTTGCCCGCAACGTCCCTCTTGGAGTCAAAGCCGTCGAGCTTGAGGTCTTCCAAAAGGTAAGGCTTGAGAGCCTGCTTTGTGTTTTCCGTCAAATACTTGGCCGGAATTATTTCGTCCGTGTTGATGTCAGGTCTGTCCAAAAAGAGGACCGGTCCTCCAAATTGTTTCATAACAATCTCCTACAATTTTATTGTTGATACAATTGTGAATTCGTGATAGTTCCGGCGATTGCCGTGGCGGCGGCGGACGCGGGGCTCATAAGGTGAACCATTCCGCCCTTTCCCATGCGGCCGTTAAAGTTGCGGTTTGTGGTCGAGGCGCAAACTTCGCCTTCGGCCAAAACGCCGTTGGACATGCCCAAACAGGCGCCGCAAGTTGGGTTTGTGACGCAAAAGCCCGCGTCCATAAAAATGGAAATGAGGCCTTCGTCCAAAGCCATCTTGTAAACCTTGGGCGTGGCGGGGCTTACAATGCCTCGGACGCCGGCGGCGAGTTTCTTTCCTTTTAGAACTTGGGCGGCCACGCGAAGGTCGGAAATGCGGCCGTTGGTGCAAGAGCCGATGTAAACTTGGTTGACCTTTGTTCCGGCCAAATCGGCGACAGGCTTTACTTGGTCGGGTTTGTAGCCGACGGTTGAAAGCGGCTGCAAGTCGCTCAAGTCGTATGTCAAAACCTTTTCGTATTGAGCGTCGTCGTCGCTCTTCCATTCCTGATAGGCGGCAAGAGCCTCTTCTTTGGTCTTGAACTCGTCCTGGATGAATTCCCAAAGGTAGTCGACGGTCTTTTGGTCGGGAAAGCAGATTCCGCTTGTGGCGCCGGCTTCGACAGCCATGTTGCAGATTGTCATGCGCTCTTCCATTCCAAAGTTGTCCACGACAGGACCGGTGAACTCAACGACGCAGTTTGTGGC